>NZ_JAAOMA010000053.1:0-29803 GCF_011602385.1 Chromobacterium fluminis
GCCAGCGCTGGCTGACCCCCTTGCGCGGCGGCGCCATCGCGCTGGGCGTGGTGGCGCTGGCCTACGGCGCGGCCAATATCAGCCTGGACCTGCTGGGCCGGCCGATACGCGAAGCCCTGGCGGCCTGGACCCCGCCCTTGCGCAGCATCAATCTGGCCACCACCTTGCCGCCGCCGCTGCCGCAGCTGCTGTCCGAAGGCTGGTTGGTGGCCTATAAGCATCCGCAAGGCTGGCTGCTGGTCTTCCGCAGCGACGGCGCCTTCGACGTCGGCAAGGCCGAGGTGAGGGCTTCCTTCCAGAAAAACATCGAACGGCTGGGTCAGGCTTTCGCGCCGTGGCCGGGCGATCTGGAGGTGATAGGCCACACCGACCGCCAACCCATCCAGACCAGCGCCTTCCCCAGCAACCAGCGCTTGTCCGAGGCGCGCGCTCGTTCGGTGGCGGACACCCTGCGCCAGACCGCGATTCCCGGCGGCGCGCAAGCGCCCGACAACGCGGTGGCGCGCCGCATTGATTCCTCCGGCCGCGGCGACAGCGCGCCCTTGGACGCGGCGCAGACCCCGGCCGCCTATGAACGCAACCGCCGCGTCGACGTGTTGTGGAAAGTGGCCGACGCCGCCAAGGGCGCTCCGGCCCTGCCGTCCCTTCCCCAAACGCAGTCCCCGCAGACGCCAGCCCCGCTGGCGCTGGCCCCCGGCGTCGGCATCGGCAACGGGCCCAGCCCGCTTGAGCCTGGCTATAAGGAGCAACAACCATGATCCGGCAAAGCATGCGCGTCTTGATCGCGCTCTTGATCGCGCTGGCGATCTGGTGGATAGGCCCGCTGATTTCCATCGGCGTCTACCGGCCGCTGGGCTGGGCGCTGCTGCGACAAATTCTAGTGGCGGCGGTGTTGATCTGGGGCTTCTGGCCGCTGCTGAGCTGGCTATGGGGCCGGCTGAGCGCCGCGCCGCGTTCCTTCCGCCGCGCGCCCAAACCTGAGCCCGAGCCTGAGCCGGACCCCGGCCCGCCGGATTACATCAGCGACACCTTGCAGCAATTGGAACGCCAGTTGAGCCGTCGCGGCGGCGCGCCGCTGCCGTGCTATCTGCTGCTGGGCGCCGCCGGCAGCGGCAAAAGCAGCTTGTTGTCCTGGACGCTGCGCGACGGCGCGGAACCGACGGCGGTGGCAGCGATAGGACAGGGCATGGGACTGGATTTTCGCCTGTCCTCGGACGCGGTGTGGCTGGACACCCAGGGCCAGTGGAACGTGAGCGAAGGCTACGACCAGGAGGCCGCGGCGGCCTGGGACAAGCTGCTGGCCGGCCTAGGCGCTTTGCGCGACAAGATCAGCGTCAGCGGCGTGGTGCTGTGCGTGGGCGGCGACGATTTGATCGCGATGGCGTCCAAACGCCGTCAGCAAATGGCCGCCACCTTGCGCCAGCGCCTGCTCAAGTTGCGCGACGGCCTGGGTCGCACCCCCAACGTCTACCTGGCGCTGACCGGGGCGGATCGGCTGGACGGCGCGCTGGCGATGCTGAACCAGATGCGGCCGGAGCGCTGGGCGCGCGGCATCGGCTTCCCCTTGCCGTTGGAAGCCGGCGCGGACGCCTCCGGCGCCTGGGCGCCGGCCTTGCATAGCTTGGAACAGCGGGTGCAGCGCCAGGTATTGTTCGCCGCGCCCTTGGCCGGCGAGGTGGAGGCCAACCACGCCCAGCTGCGCTTCGTGGAGGCGCTGGGCCGGCTGCGCCAGGCGCTGCAAGGCTTGCTGCCGCCGCTGTTCGCCCGCGACGGCGACGAAGACGCCGCCCATTTGCGCGGACTGTGGCTGGGCTCGGTGGCGGAAGTGGCCGACATCGAGATCGACGGACCGGAGCCGACGACGCGGCCCTTGGGCGAGCTGTGGACGCCCTTGCTGCGGCAGGTGGCCGTGGAACGGCAATTGATGGAGCAGAACCTGACCGCGGCCGAACGTCAGGCTCGAGAACGGCCGGCCCCGCCCGCGCCGCCGTCGCGCAAGCGCCGGCTGCTGAATGCCCTGCGTTGGGCGACTTTGCCGATGCTGGCGCTGGCCTTGCTGGTCTGGGTGGCTTGGGGCTATTTCGCCGAGCGCAATTATCTGGAATACGTCTGGGCCCAGTTCAGCGAGGGCAAGACGCTGGCGCGGGAGCAGGCCGGCAGCGCGCCCAGCACAGGATCGCCGCTACTGGCGGTGGCCGCGCAGATGCGCTACGCCCAGGCCCAGGCCGAAAGCGCCGAGCGCGGGATGAGAACCCCGTATTTCGAGCACCGCCGCGTGGCTGAAACCGCCACCGCCACCTATCACCGCCATCTGCAGAAAACGCTGATGCCGGAGCTGTACAACGAGGTGAAGCGCACCTTGCTGGCGCAGACCGAAGGCAGCCCCGGCGACATCTTCCTGACGCTCAAGGTCTATCTGATGCTGTGCCGGCCGCAGTACCGTTCCGCCGACGCGGTGGAGCGCTGGATCTCCGGCCGCTGGGAAGCGCTGTCCGAAGGGCAATACAACGACGAGGACCGGCGCATGCTGATCGCCGACGCGCGCGCGCTGATCACGCTGCCCGGCCTGCCGGCGGCGCCGGAGGACGCCAACCTGGTGCAGACCGCCCGCGCCCGCGCTTCGCAGATTCCGGTGGTGACTCGGGTGCTCAACCATGTGCGGGAGCAGGGCCTGCCGTCCCAGATTCAGGACATCTCGCTGGCGCGCGCGGCCGGCTTCGGCTCGGCGATGAGCCTGCGCATGCGCAACAATGTGCCGGATACCGACAGCGCCGTTTCCGGCTGGTACACCCGCGCCGGCTATGTCGACGCCTTCCTGCCCAGGCTGGAGCCCAGCGCCCGGGCCATGCTGGAGGAGCAGAGCTGGGTGCTGCGCAACGAGCCGCTGCGCGGCAACGGTTTTGAAATCGACAGCCTGGTGCAGAAGCTGGCCGACAGCGCCCGCAATCAATATCTGCAGGACTACATCACCGCCTGGCAAAGCTTTCTGGCCAATGTCAGCGTGCGCTCCGTCACCGGCCTGGACGACGCCGCGCAACTGGCGGCGTCGATGATGAACTCGCAATCGCCGCTGGCCAATCTGCTGCGTTTCGCCGGGCGCGAAACCATGCTGACCGGCAACTACGACGGCGGCATGGATAGCTGGATAGACCGCCAGAAGGCGCGGCTGGAAAAAAGTCGCCGCTCTCTGGTGGGCGAGATCAACGGCGAGCGCTACCGCACCACCTTGCTGCCGGAGCACGCGGTGGAGGAGCACTTCCAGGCCTTGCGTCAGATCGCCAAGCAATTGGAGAAAAACGACAACAGCGGAAGCAACCCCTTGGCGCGGCTGTTCGACTCGCTGTATCGCCAGCTGGGCCTGGTCAACGGCGCTTTGCAAACCGGCCAGGTGCTGCCGGCGCAATACGATGTGTTTACCAAGCTGCGCGGCGACGCCGGCCTGCAGCCGGAGCCGGTGCGCGGCATCATGCTGGACCTGATCAACAACGGCAGCGCCGCCACCTCCAGCCAGACCCAGGCGGTGCTGAACAAGGGGGCGGCCGGCGCCACGCGCAGCGCCTGCGATCAGGGTTTGACCGGCCGCTACCCGTTCCGCCGAGGCGCCGGCGCGGACGCCAGCGTAGAGGGCTTTGAGCGGTTGTTCGCTCCTCAGGGCGCGATGGCGGTGTATTTCCGCGAGCATCTGGCCGCTTATGTCGATACCTCGGTCACGCCGTGGAAGGCGCGCAGCGTGGACGGCGGCAAGCAGGCGCTGCTGAGCCCCGAGGTGATAGGCGCTTACGAAAGCGCCAGCCGCATCCGCGACGCGATGCTGGACGACGGCGGCCGCTTGCGGGTGCCCACGGTGCTGCGCTTCCTGGACATGGACCCGCAATTGGCCGAGGTGCAGTTGGACCTGGCCGGCCAGACCCTGCGTTTCGCCCACGGCGCCACCACGCCGCAGCGCATCGACTGGAACGGCCAGAGCCAGAAGCTGGCGATACGGCTGCAAATGAAGTCGGTGGACGGCCGCGTCAACACCTTGCAATACGACGGGCCGTGGGCGCTGTTCCGCTTCTTCGACGCCGGCCGCGGCGTGGGCGGGAGCGCGGATCGCCGCGAGCGCCTGTATCAGGGTAGCCTGGGTTCGGTGCGCATAGAGTGGCAGTCTCTGTCCTCGCCGTCGCCGCTGTGGTCCGGGCTGATCCAGTCTTTCCGTTGTCCGCAAGGCGGCTAACGACGGTTCAGGGGCCGACGTTGTCGGCCCCGGCAAGATGAAGCCCGTTCAGCACAGCAGATTTTGAACGGGCTTCAGGCGGGTTTTCCGCTGTTTGTTTCGTTCCCCTATCCACTGAAAGGAAACACCATGACCAAGGCCGCAGAAAACATGATCAACCCGGCGGAAATCCTCAAGGCGTGCAGCGCCGCCCACCAGTACGGCCAGAGCGCCGGCGGCTCCATGGCCGAACCGTTCATGAACTCGGTGCCGGGCATGAACATCGCCTCCGGCAGCAATGCCAGCAATATGATCGGCAATGTGCAGGATGTGGGTCGTCAGATGCTGGACCACATGACCGCGATCAAGTCGGCGGTGGACAAGCAGGTGGCGGTGCATCAGGACCAGCAGCGCCGGCAGAAGACTTACGACTTCCAGCCGGACATGTCCGACCTGCGCCCCAGCGACGCCAAAGGCTTCCCCACCGAAATGCCGGAAGCCTTCTTCGCGCCTTTCATGAAGAAATAGGCGGACGGACAGGCAAACGCTCGGGGCGCGCGCACGTCCCGGGTGTTTTCGCCGGCCGTCGTTCAGCCGCCGCTATCGGCGAATTTCTCCAAATAGAGATTGAGATGCTCGCAACCGTGGCGGCGCAGCCAGTCGCGCATCGCGTCAACCATCGGCGGCGGGCCGCATAGATAAATGTCGGCGGCCTGGGCGCGCAGCGCGTCCGCGTCCAGATGCTCGGGGATCAAGCCGCGCTTGCCGCTCCAGCCCTCCCCAGCCGCCATCACCACCGGATGCCAGGCAAAGCCGGGCAGTCGTTCGGCCAGGCCGCGCAGCCGCGCCTGCTCGCATAGGTCGCCTTCACGGTTGACGCCGTAGTACAGCGTCACCGGCTGGCCGCAGCCGCCTTGCTCGGCCAATTGCTCCAGCATGCCGAGAAAGGCGGACAGGCCGGTGCCGCCGGCCAGCATTAGCACCGGTTTGTCGATATGGCGCAGGTAGAAGCTGCCCAGCGGCGCCTCCAGTTCGATGCGATCGCCGGCCCGCCAGCCAGTGCGCAGATAATTGCTCATCGCGCCGTCCGGCAGCAGCCGCACCAGGAAGCGCAGTTGCTTGTCCGCGGCGGGGGCGTGGGCGAAGGAGTAGGCGCGCCATTGCTCGCCGCCTGGCACGCGCAGCCGCGCGTACTGGCCGGGCAGGAAGGACAGCGCGCCTTCTGTGGCGGAGGCGTCCAGACACAGCACGGCGCAGCTGTCCGACACCGGCTCCACGCGGCTGACCACGGCGGCGAGGCGGGCGGCCGGCGCGCTCCGGCACAGGCTGGAGTCGAAGTCGAAGGAAAAGGCGGCGTTGGACAGCACCCTGGTCTGGCAGGACAGGATGCGGCGCTCCGCCAGATCCTCCGCGGACAACGCCTCGGGGTCAACGTAGTCCTGGCTGTAATCGCCGCGGTCGCAGCGGCCGCGGCAGGTGGCGCACACGCCTTCGCGGCAATCCATCGGGATCTTGATGCCCTGGCGCAGCGCGGCGTCCAGTAGCAGTTCGCCCGGCTTGGCCTCCAGGAACAGGGTATGGCCATCGAGAAAATTCAAAGCCACTTGATGCATTTCGGTGTTTCCGCTTTGAGATGTCAGAGCGTGTTTACGATCTTGCGAGCTAGAGACGTTGCGGCGGAGAAAGCGAAATGCGCGGACGGCACATCAGCTTTCCTAAGCGCTAAAGGGCTCTCGACGCGCGGCAGATCGTAAACAGGTTCTCAGAGGTGGTAGAAATCCAGCACCGCGTTCACGGTATCGTTCAACAGCAGCACATGCTGGCGCCGGATCAGCCAACCGTCGCCGTCCCGCGCCAGCGTGTAAGCGGCTCGGCCGTAGAAATAACCGGTCTCGCCAAAGCGGGTGTAGAAAGTGGCCCAGTTGACGCGGGCTTCCACCAAACCGTCGGCGCCGCGTTCAACGCGGACATTGGCCAACTGGTGCAAAGTGCGGGGCATCGGGTTGCAGGCGGCGGATTTGCCGGTGCGTATACGGAACACCCGGTCCTCCAGGCCCGCGCGGCTGGCGTAGTAGATCAGCGACATCTCGCGCTTGGGGTCCGTGGTGTAAACGTGTTCGGCGTCCCATTGCGGCACGTGGTATTCGCAGTCCGGCGCGTAATCGGCCAGGTAGCCGTCCCAGTCCTGGCTGTCGCAGCGCTCGGCGTGGCGATAGAGAAACTGTTCCACTTGGTAATGAAGTTCGATATTCATCGCTCGACTCCCTCGGCGGCGCCGCGCCGCGCCAGCCCTTGCAGCAGGAACTGCCGCCAGGCGCTGTGCTGGTTGACGTACAGGCCTTCATGAGTGATTTCAGTCCCGGTCAGGCAGGGCGCGATGTCCAGGGTCTCGCTATTGGGCGTGGCGCCGGTCTGCCAGCGCGGGTGGCCGCGCGAGATGTCGCTCCAGCGTTCCAGCCGCGCCTGGAAGCCGCGCTGGGCCTCGCGAAACTCGGTCAAATCATCCGGCGTGCCCATGCCGGACACATTGAAGAAGTCCTCGAACTGGCGGATGCGGTTCTCGCGGTCGGCGGCGGATTCGCCCTTGACGCCCAGGCACTGGCTTTGCACCAGGGTCTTGTTCCAGGCCAGCGGGCGGATGATGCGCAGCTGGGAGCTGATTTGGTCCATGAAGAACAAGCTGGGGTAGATATTGAGGTTGCGCAGCCGGTGCATCATCCATTCCGCCTTGGCCTGGCCGTGTTCGGCCACCAGACGCGGCATGATGCCGGCGTAGCCGGGCCGCACCGCGGGGTTGGGCATGTCGCTGAACAGCACGCTGTGGCCGTTGGGGAAGGAGAACCAGCCATCGTCGGTGGCGGCGTCGCCGGCGCCCAGCTTGCTGTAGTCCAGCGTGGCGGCCTGCGCCTCGCCCTGTTGGCGGCAGACTTCCTGGCGATGCTGCACCGTGGCCACGTAGTTGTAGTGCACGGTGCTGACGTGATAACCGTCCAGGCCGTTTTCGTTTTGCAGCTTCCAGTTGCCGTCGTAGGTGTAGCTGGATTTGCCGGGCAGCACTTCCAATTCGCCGTTGGGAGACTGCGCCACCATCATGTCGAAAAAGACCTTGGCGTCGCCCAGATAGTCTTCCAGCGAGTCCGCGCCGTCCGGGTCCAGGCTGACGAAGACAAAGCCCTTGTAGCTGGCGACGCGCGCCTGTTTCAGCGACCGGGCGGCCTTGTCGAAGTCCGCCGGGTATTCGCCCGGGGCCTTGACCTTGAGCAGGCGGCCGTCGTTCTTGTAGCACCAGGCGTGGAACGGGCAGGTGAAGGTGGATTGATTGCCCTTGCACTGGCGCACCAGGGTGGCGCCGCGGTGCTGGCAGGCGTTGATCAGCGCGTGCAGCTCGCCGTTGCCGTCTCGGCTGACGATCAGCGGCTGGCGGCCGGCCTGCACGGTGATGAAGTCGTTGGGGGCGGCGATTTCGCTTTCGTGACAGGCGTAAATCCAGACTTTCTCGAAGATCAGCTCCATCTCCAGATCGAACAGCTGCGCGTCGGTGAACATGTCGCGGGCGATGCGGTAGACGCCGTCGTCCGGGCGAAAGTCCAGGCAGCCGCCGACGAAGCTGCGCCATTGCTCCGTGGTGCGGAAGCTTGTGCTCATCGTAATCTCCTTTCTGCATTCCGGCGGCCTCGCCGCGCCGGGCGGGGCGGGGCCGCGGTTTCAATCAGCCCATCAGCCCTGGGCGCGGGCGCGGCTCACCTCGGTGGAGGGCGCCGGCGCCGCTTCGCGGTGCAGGGTGAAGTTGAACTCGATGCGTGCGAAAGGCTTGCCGACGCCGCTCTGACGCAGTTCCTCAGGCGAGCTGACGCGTTGGACATCCGGCACCAGCCCTTCGCGCGTGCCGAAGGCGAAGTCGTCCCATAGATGGGGGTCGTCCTGAATGTTGATCTGGGTGGTCAGCTTGCGAAAGCCCGGCGAGGAGATGAAGAAATGCACGTGGGCCGGACGGTGGCCGTGACGGCCCAGTTGGCGCAGCAGTCGGTCGGTGGGGCCATCCGGCGGCACGCTGTAGCCACAGGGCATGATGCTGCGGAAGCGGTAGCGGCCTTGCTCGTCGGTGCGGATGCTGCGGCGCAAGTTGAAAGCGCTCTGGGTCTGGTCGAAGTAGGAGTAATTGCCCAGGCTGTTGGCGTGCCACACTTCCACCAGCGCGTGCGGCACCGGCTGGCCGGCGCTGTCCAGCACCTGGCCGCGCATGAACAAGGGCTCGCCGTCGTCCTTGCCGTCGTCCAGCCGCGCCTCGCATTCGCACAGCGGCGCGCCGGCCACGTAGAGCGGGCCTTCTATGGTGCGCGGCGTGCCGCCGAGCAGGCCGGCCTTGCGTTCCGCCTCGTCGGCGCGCATGTCCAGGAAGTGTTCCAACCCGAGTCCGGGCACGATCAAGCCCAGCTCGCCGCTGCGGCCGGCGTCGGCTAGCAAGCCCACAGCGCTCCAGAACTCCGACGGTTGGATGTCGAAATCCTCGATCGCATAGCACAGCTCGCGCATCAAATGGTTGACGATGGCGCGGGTGCGCGGGTTGGCCTGCTCGGTGGCGGGTTGGTCGAAGCGTTGCAGCAAAGCGTCGATTTCGGCGCGTTCCATGGTGTTTCTCCTTTGTTGGCGGGCGGGGGTGTTGTGTTTTGATTCCGCCGTGGTGGCCCGACTGGGCGGGCGCCTAGCGGTCGTCGGCGTGGATGCTCGACGGATGCCGGTTCAAGGGCCGGACCTCGATGCGCATGAAGGGGAACAGCGGCAAGCTGGACAGCAGCTGATGCAGTTCCTCGGCGTCGGCGACGTCGAATACGCTGATGTTGGCGTACTGGCCGCTGAGCCTCCACAGATGGCGCCACTGGCCGCTGCGCTGCAGAGCCTGGGCGCGTTCGCGCTCGTCCAGCTTCAAGGCCGCCACCCGTTCCGGGTCCAGGTCGTAGGGCAGATTCACTTGCATTTCCACATGAAACAGCATGGTGGTCTCCTTGGCTTGTTTGAACAGGTTCTCAGTGGCTGTCGTGTTCAGAGCGCGTGCAAGCGCGGCGAGCTCCGGTCGCGGCGCAGGGCCGCCAGCTTGTCCAGGTCCGGCCTCACGCCCAAGCCGGGGCCGGAGGGCAAGTGCAGCTCGAAATCCCGGTAGCAGAGAGGCTCGGTCAGCAATTCCTCTGTCAGCAGCAGCGGGCCGAATAGCTCGCTGCCCCAGTCCAGCTGTTCGAAAGTGGCGAACAACTGGGCCGAGGCGATGGTGCCGATGCCGCCCTCCAGCATGGTGCCGCCGTAAAGACCCAGGCCATTGACGGCGGCGATCTCGGCCACCTGCCGTGCGGCGAACAAGCCGCCGGACTGCGCTATCTTCACCGCGAACACATCGGCGGCGTCCTGGCGCGCCAGTTGGTTGGCGTCCGCCGGGCCGTGCAGGGATTCGTCCGCCATGATGGGCACCTCGAAACGCCGCGCCAGCCGCGCCAGCGCGGCGGGGTGTTCGCGCGGCACCGGTTGTTCGATCAGCTCCACGCCGCCGTCCTGCAGCCGGGCGATGGCGCGTTCGGCCTGCATCTCACTCCAGGCCTGGTTGACGTCGACGCGCACGCCGGCGCGGCCGTCCAGCGCGCGGCGGATGGCCAGCACGTGTGCCACGTCGTCTTCCGGCGCGCGCAGGCCTATCTTCAGCTTGAATACGCGGTGACGGCGCCGTTCCAGCATATCTTCGGCCTCGTCGATGTCGCGGCCGGTGTCTCCGCTGGCCAGGGTCCAGGCCACTGGCAAGCTGTCGCGCACCCGGCCGCCCAGCAAGTCGCTCACCGGCACGCCCAATCTTTGCGCCTGGATGTCCAGCAAGGCGGTTTCCAGCGCGCATTTGGCGAAGCGGTTGCCGCGGGCGCCGCGGCGCAGCTTGACCAGCAGTCGGCCCAGGCCGCGGGCGTCCTCGCCCAGCAGCAGCGGCGCCAAGTGGCGGTCGATATTGGTTTTGACGCTTTCCGGGCTTTCCTCTCCGTATTGCAGCCCGCCTATGGTGGTGGCCTCGCCCCAGCCTTCCAGCCCGTCGCGGCAGCGGATGCGCACCAGGGCCAGCGTCTGGCTGCGCATGGTGGCCACCGACAGTTGGTGCGGGCGGATGGTGGGCAGGTCGACCAGGATGGTCTCCACCGTGTCTATCGCGGTATCAGGTATCAAGATTGCGCTCCCGTGGTTTCGGATATCATGCAAGCCTGTGGAACCGCGGGTCCAACACCGTTTTCGTCTGCTTCCATACCTGTGAGGTATCGAATGGAATTGCGCCATCTGCGCTACTTCGTCGCCGTCGCCGAAGAGCTCAACTTCACTCGCGCGGCGGAAAGACTGCACATCGCCCAGCCGCCGCTGAGCCGACAGATCCAGCAACTGGAGGAGGAACTGGGCCTGTTGCTGCTGGACCGCGGCGCGAGGCCGCTGCAGCTGACCGAGGCCGGCCGCTTCTTCTACGCCCAGGCGCGCAATCTGCTGGCCCAGGCCCAGGGCATGCGCGCGATGACGCGCAAGATCGCGCTGGCGCGCCGCCAGCTGGTGATAGGTTATGTCGGCTCCACTCTGTACCGGCCGCTGCCGGAGGTGATACGCCGTTTCCGCGCCATCCATGCCGACACTGAGTTGTCCTTGCTGGAAATGACTTCGTTGGAGCAGGTGGAGGCCTTGAAAGCCGGACGCATCGACGTCGGCTTCGGCCGGCTGTTGTTCGACGACCCGGCGGTAGAGCGCGAGGTGCTGGCCGAGGAGGCCCTGTGGCTGGCGCTGCCGCTGGAGCATCCGCTGGTGGGGCGAGAAGGCCCGCTGCGCTTGCGCGACGCGGCGGAGGAGACGGTGCTGATCTATCCACGCCAGCCGCGCCCCAGTTACGCCGACCAGGTGTTGTCCGCCTTCCGCCAGCGCGCGCTGGAGCCCGCTTACGTGCTGGAGGTGCGCGAGCTGCAAGCCGCGCTGGGCCTGGTGGCCGCCGGCATGGGGGTGTGCGTGGTGCCGGCCAGCGTGTTGCGGCTGCGCCGAGACGATGTGGTCTACCGGCCGCTGACGGACGAGGGCCTGGCGTCGCCGCTGATCATGAGCGCGCGGCGCGGGGACTGCTCAGAGGAACTGGTCCTGATCCGACGCTTATTGCGCGAGCTGTTGCCGCGCGAGGAGGTGTTGGAGGAGTAGGGCGTTGGCGCTGGTTCATGTCTTATTGCGGAACTCGCTTGGCGGTAAGCCAAGCTGGCGCTTGAAGCAGCGACAGAAATAAGCGGGATCGTTGAAGCCGAGATCATAGGCCACGCGGCTGATCGGCCAAGCGCTGTAAGCCAGCATGCGGCGCGCCTCCAGCATCAGACGCTCCTGCGTCAAGGCGAAGGCGGTTTTCCGGCTCAGCTTGAGGCTGGCGCGGTTGAGCTTGCTGGCCGTCACGCATAAGGCGTCCGCATAGCGCGGGATGTCCCAATGCTCGCGATAGCGTTCTTCCAACAAGGCGTGGAAACGGGCCAGCAAATCGCGCTCGGCTGGGGGCCCTCCGCCGCCGGCGTCCTGCTCGTCGACCAGGCGCGCCAGCATCAGCAGAAGGGCCTTGAGCAAGCAGTCCACCATCAAGTCTTGACCGCGTTGCGGCCAGTGCAATTCTGCCAGCAGTTGGCCAAACAAGGATTCGATGCGCTCCCTGGCCGGCCAGTCCCGCCGCAGATCCACCAGCCTTGGCGTTTGCAGCAGCGGCCGCAACAAGGCGCTGGCTTGATCCGGATCGTGAGTCAGCGCGCTTTCGGCCACGGTCAAGACAAAGCCCTGCGCCTCTTCCAGAAAACTGAAGCCATGCACCGTCGCCGGCGGCAGGCATATGGCCGCCGGTCCACTCAGCGGATATTCCCGGTCGTCGATGCGCGCCTTGACTTCGCCGTCCAGCAGGCAAAGCAACTGGAACAGGCCGCGATGACAATGATCGGCGATTTCCCAGTCGAAGCGACGGCTGCGCGAACTGAGCAGCTCGAGATGCAGAAACGCCGCGTCTGTGACGCTGCTCTCTTCGCCATACAGGGTGAATTCCGGCGCGCGGTCCATGCGGCTCTCCCAAATCAAGACTGAGCAAATAGTACAAGTCTTTGTCAGCTTGCTCCATTTAGCGCGGTCACGGCAGCGGTTAGGATTTTCCAGGCAAATCAATGTATTCGACTGCAAGGCTTTCCGCCGCCATTGCTGCGGCGCAATATGTAGTGACTTGGCATTGCCGCAATCGTGCAAGCCTTGTCGCGCTCTTCATGGAGGCTTGCCATGCGTACATCCGTGGGCATCATCGGCGCCGGCCCTGCCGGCCTGCTGCTGGCGCAGTTGCTACAGCGGCACGGCATCGATTCCGTGGTGCTGGAGGCGCGGGGGCGCGCCGAGATCGAATCGACGGTGCGCGCCGGCGTACTGGAGCCGGGGACGGTGGAATTGCTGGCGGAGGCTGGCGCGGACGCGCGGCTGCGTCGCTTGGGGCAGGAGCACCGCGGCATAGCGCTGGCCTTCGACGGCGGTCGCCACCGCATCGACCTGTACGCGCTGACCGGGCGCGCCATCACCGTCTACGCCCAGCACGAGTTGCTGAAGGATTTGATCGTCGCGCGGCTGGAAACCGGCGGAGGGCTGTTGTTCGACTGCCCGGTCACGGCGCTGGAGGCTTTCGACGGTAGCGGCCCGGCCCGGATACGCTATCGCGACGCTGGCGGCGAGCAGGCGCTGGAGTGCGACTTCATCGTCGGCTGCGATGGTTTTCACGGCATCGCGCGCCAGGCGCTGGGCGAGCGCGAACCCCCTTGGCAGCGGCAATACCCGTTTTCCTGGTTCGGCATCCTGGCGGCGTCGCCGCCCTCGGCGCCGGAACTGATCTATGCCTGTCATGAACGCGGTTTCGCCCTGGTCAGCACCCGTTCGCCCACGCTGCAGCGGCTCTACTTCCAGTGCTCGCCGGACGACAGCGTGGACGCCTGGCCGGACGCCAGGATCTGGGACGAGTTGCAGGCCAGGGTGCCGGCCGCCGATGGCGTGGGCCTGGAGCGGGGGGAGATCCTGCACAAGAACATCGTCGCGATGCGCAGTTTCGTCGCGCGCAGCTTGCAGCGCGGCCGGCTGTTTCTGGCCGGCGACGCCGCCCACATCGTGCCGCCCACCGGCGCCAAAGGTCTCAACCTGGCCGCGGCCGACGTCAGGCTGTTGGCCTCGGCACTGCGGGCGCATTACCGGGACGGCAGCGATGAGGCGCTGCGCGACTACAGCCGACGCGCCTTGCGCCGCATCTGGCGCGCCGAACATTTTTCCTGGCGGCTGACCAGCTTGCTGCACGCTTTTCCCAATGCCGGCCCGTTTGAACGCGAGATGCAGCGCGCCGAGCTCGACTACCTGGTGTCCTCACGCGCGGCGGCCACCAGCCTGGCCGAGAACTATGTCGGCATGCCCAGGGACTGGGGCTGAGCCGTCAACAAGCAAGAGCCTGTTCAAAGGAGAGGTCATGAGCAAACCGCCGCTGGATGTGCAGACCATCATCGACGAGCGTTTCAGCCCTTGTCAGCGCCTGTTGTTGGCGCTTTGCTTCCTGGTGGTGGCGGTGGATGGCTTCGATACCGCCGCCGTCGGCTATATCGCGCCGGCCTTGGTGCAGGAGTGGGGCGTGCCGCGCGCCGCGTTGGGGCCGGTGCTGAGCGCGGCCCTGTTCGGTCTGGCGCTGGGCGCATTGAGCGCCGGGCCGCTGGCGGACCGCTACGGCCGCAAATCCGTGCTGCTGGCCTCGGTGCTGTTCTTCGGCGCCGGCAGCCTCGCCAGCGCCTTCGCCGCCACCTTGGAGCAGTTGACCCTCTTGCGCTTGCTGACCGGTCTGGGTTTGGGCGCAGCGATGCCCAATGCGGTGACGCTGATGTCGGAATTCGCGCCGGCCCGCTACCGGGCGGTGCTGGTGAACGCGATGTTCTGCGGCTTTCCGCTGGGCGCGTCGGCGGGCGGGGTGCTTGCCTCCTGGCTGATTCCGCATTACGGCTGGCGCAGCGTGCTCTTGCTCGGCGGCCTCGCGCCGCTGGCGCTGGCCGTACCGCTGTGGTGCTATTTGCCGGAGTCCGTGCGCCACATGGCTGCCCACGGCGCGCCGCCGGCGCGTATCCGCCGCGTGCTGGAGCGCATCGCCGGGCGCGATCTGTCCGCCGAGCCCCGCTTTGTCGCCGCCGAGCCGGCGCTGGGCGGGCGCTCGGCGGTGGGCGTCGTCCTGGCACCAGCCTACCGGATGGGCTCGCTGATGCTGTGGCTGGCTTATTTCATGGGGCTGCTGATCTTTTATCTGCTGACCAGCTGGCTGCCCCTGCTGATCAAGGACGCCGGCTTTTCCATCAGCCAGGCCGCGCTGATGACCGCCTTGTTTCCGCTGGGGGGCGGCATCGGCACCTTGGCCGCAGGATATTTGATGGACCGTTTCAACCCCAACCGGGTGGTGGCGCTGGGCTATGCCTTGACCGCGGCGCTGATCTTCGGCGTGGGGCAGGGAACGGCGACGATGCTGAGCTTGGGCGGCCTGATCTTTCTGGCCGGCACGGCGATGAACGGCGCCCAATCGTCGATGCCAGCCTTGGCCGCCGGCTTCTACCCCACCCATGGCCGCGCCACCGGCGTGGCCTGGATGCTGGGCATCGGGCGCTTCGGCGGCATCGCCGGCGCCCTGCTGGGCGGCGAGCTGCTGCGCCGCCAATTGGCGCTGGACGCCATCTTCGCCCTGCTGGCGATTCCGGCGGCGCTGGCCACGGCGGCCTTACTATGCAAGCAGCGTTTTGCCGCCGTGGCGTCGCCCTTCGACGCCGCCCGATCCGCAACATCGTCGCTGCCAACCTCAAACAAACAGGAGCAAGCCCATGTGGATACCCGCTCAGAGCGCGGATGAGCTTTACTCGCGGGATTACCGCGATCATCCGCCGGCGTTGACGCCGGATTACAAGAGCAGCGTGTTGCGCGCGCCGCGCCATGCGCTGATCGCCTTGCAGCATTCGCTGTCGGAAATCACCGGGCCGGTCTTCCATGGCGAAGAACTGGGCGCGCTGGATCACGATCTGACGCGCAATTACGCGCGGCAGGGCTCGCCGATAGGCGAGCGCATCATCGTGCACGGTTTTGTTCGCGACCAGAACGGCCGTCCGGCGCCCAATACCCTGGTGGAAATATGGCAGGCCAACGCCGGCGGCCGCTATCGGCATCGCAAAGACCAATACCTGGCGCCTATCGATCCCCATTTCGGCGGTTGCGGCCGCGCCTTGAGCGACGAAAACGGTTATTACTTTTTCCGCAGCATCAAGCCCGGCCCCTACCCATGGCGCAACCGCGCCAATGATTGGCGACCGGCCCACATCCATTTTTCCCTGTCTGGCGCCGCCTATGCGCAGCGCTTGATCACTCAGATGTATTTCGAGGGAGATCCTTTGATCGCCAGTTGCCCCATTGTCGGGACCATAGGAGATGAGGAGCAGGTGCGAGGGCTGATTGCGCAACTGGACCGCAGGGCGACAGTGCCTTTCGACAGCCTGGCCTATCGTTTCGATATCGTGTTGCGCGGCCGGCGCGCCACCTTGTTCGAAAACCGCGTTCAAGCCGCGCAGGAGGATTTATGAACCCGCTCCCGATCCCGCAAGCCATGCTGCGCGAAACCGCCTCCCAAACCGCCGGCCCTTATGTCCATATCGGGCTGGCGCCGCAACAGGCCGGTTTCGATGTTTTCCAGAGTTGCTTGGGTTCCAGCCTGCTGGCGGACGGTCTGGGGTACCAGCCCATCGTCCTGCATGGACAAGTGCGGGATGGCGCCGGCGCGCCGGTGCGCGACGCGCTGCTGGAAATCTGGCAGGCGGACGCCCACGGCCGCTATGCTGGAGCGGATGCTGGAGGCTTCCGCGGCTGGGCGCGCGCCTGCACTGATTTCGACAGCGGGCGCTATCGCTTCGACACGATCAAGCCTGGCCGGGTACCGGGGCGGGACGGCCACTGGATGGCGCCGCACATCAATGTCTGGCTGGTGGCGCGCGGCATCAATCTCGGCCTTCATACCCGGATTTACTTCGCCGACGAGGCCGAGGCCAATGCCGCGGACCCGGTGTTGAACCTGATCGAATGGGATGCAAGGCGGCAAACCCTGCTGGCGCGTCCGGACACCATCGGCGATGGGCTGAGCTACCGCTTCGACATTCATTTGCAGGGAGAGCGGGAGACGGTGTTTTTCGAATACTGACAAGGCGTTCCTCTCTAGTTAATGTCGGGCCGGGTGGTGGGTTTTCAGCCGGCTCTGTCCGGCTAGCGCGATCAAGGCCATCTGCACGCCGGCGACCAGCGTCACGCCGAAACCGGCGCGCACGCCGGCGTGGTCCACCACCGAGCCCGTTACCGCCGCTCCCAGCGCCACGCCGCTGGCCAGGCCGGTGATCAGCCAGGTCAGGCCCTCGGTCAATTGGGCCGGCGCCACCATCTCCTCCACCAGGCCCATCGCCACGATCATGGTGGGGGCGAAGAACACCCCGGCCAGCAGCATGCCGGCGCCCAACAGCCACAGATTGGAAACCAGCAGCAAGGGCAGGGTGGCCAAGGCGGTGGCGGTGGCGGCCCAGACGAAAAGCCGCGGCAGCGGCATGCTGAGCTTGCGCGCACCGAATAGCAAGCCGGCCAGGCAGGAGCCGATCGCGTACACCGACAAGACGATGCTGGCCGCCGCCGGCTGCCCTTGCTGCTGGGCGAAGGCGACGCTGATCACGTCCACGGCGCCAGCGATGGCGCCCAGCGCCACCAGGGCCAGGATCAGCACCCGCATACCGGCCAAGGACGTGACCGAGCCGCAGCGTTCCCGCGCGCCGGGATGCACCGGCGGTTCGGTGCCGGTTTGCGCGCAGAAGGCGGCGACCCCGCCGGCCAGCAGCACGGAGGCCAGCAAGGGCCCGGCCTGCGGAAACGCCGCCACGCTCAGGCCGACGGCAATGGGCGGGCCGACGATGAAGCAAACCTCGTCCAATACTGATTCCAGCGAAAACGCGGTGTGCAGTTGCGGCGAGCCGCGATAGATCTCGGTCCAGCGAGCGCGCGCCATTGCCGACATGCTGGGCATGCAGCCGGCGAGGGCGGCGGAAACGAACAAGGTCCACACCGGCCATTGCGCCCAGCTGCAGAACAACAGCGCCAGCATCGCCGTCACGCTGAGTGCGGTGGCGGCCGGCAGCACCTGGCGCTGGCCGTAGCGGTCCACCAACCTGGAGACCTGCGGCGCCAGCAGCGCCATCGAAAAGGTGAAGGTGGCGGCGACGGCGCCGGCCAGCCAATAGGAGCCGGAGGTTTGCGACAACATGGTGATGATGCCGATGCCGGTCATGGAGATAGGCATCCGCGCCACCCAGGCAGCGGCGGAGAAAGCCAGGTTACCGGGCTGGGAAAACAGGCTGAGGTAGGGGTTGGCCATCGGGTTTCCTTGTGACGGATGATGGGAATAAAGCCCGTCCGCTGTTTTAATATACGCAACGTATGTTAAACTAATCGACATACATCCCGTATGTCAAATGCGGCGCGATGACTCAGGCGGCAACAGGAGGACGCAATGGCAGGCAAGACTCGCAGTGAAACCATGGAGGAAACCCGGCGCCGGCTGCTGCTGTCAGCGCGCCGCAGTTTTGGCGCCGATGGCTACGCCGCGACAGTAATGGACGAACTGACCGCCGCCGCCGGCGTGACCCGTGGCGCGCTCTATCATCACTTCGGAGACAAGAAAGGTCTGTTGCTGGCGGTGGCCCAAGAATTGGACGCCGAGATCGAGGCCGGACTCGCTCGGGCGGAGTGCGAGGCGGCAGACCCGTGGCAGGGTTTCAAGCGCCGTTGCCGCGCTTACCTGCAAGCGGTCACGCTGCCGGAGGCGCAACGCATTTTGCTGCGCGATGCGCCGGCGGCGCTGGGCGCCGAATACGTGCAGGCCGGCCAGCGGCAGTGCGTCGGCGTCATCGCCGAGCGTTTGCGCGCGCTGATGGATGCCGGCCTGATCCGCTCCACCGATTCTCAGGCGCTAGCGCGCTTGATCAACGGCGCGCTGGTGGAGGGCGCTTGCTGGGCGTCCGGCGCCGAGCAGCCGGCGGCGGCGCTGGCTCAGACGCTGGACGCGCTGGAGACCTTGCTGGAGGGTTTGCGACTAAGAGACTGAACCGTCGCCGCCGTCGCAGGACGAGGCGGCCAAGACTTCTTCCGCCAGTTTGAAGGCAGTGTTCGCCGCGGGAACGCCGCCATATATTGCCACTTGCAGCAGGGTTTCCTTCAGCTCCTCCCGGCTGACGCCATTGTTGCGTGCCGCGCTCAAATGCAGCTTCAGCTCCGCCTCCCGGCCCAGTACCGCCAGCATGGCGATGGTGATCAGGCTGCGCTGCCTGCGTGATAGACCAGGACGCCCCCAAACCTCGCCCCAGGCGTAGCGGGTGATCAGGTCCAGGAAATCGCCGTTGAAGTCGTTGCGGCGGGCCTGGCTGCGGTCCACGTGGGCGTCGCCAAGCACTTCCCTGCGTATGCCTTCGCCCTGGCGCAGTCGTTCTTGTTCATCCATCCGTTTGCTCCCGGTAATGGCGCAAGACCCGCTCGATCAAAGCGTCGGCCGCACCCAGGTTCTTGTCAGGGTCCAATAGTGTATGCAAGGCATCCTCGTTCAGCAGGCTGATCAACTCGGGATGGCCGAGCAGCGCGTCGGCCAGGCGACTTCCTTGTCGGCGCACCTGCTCGCAGCATTCCGCCACCAACAGATGCGCGCGCGCATGGCCCAACCGCTGCCCCAGCGCCATGGTCACCGCTTCCGCCATGATCAGGCCGCGGCTGGCTTCGAGGTTGCGACGCATGGCGTCGGAATCGACGACCAGCCCGCGCAGTAGTTCCTCCGCCTGGCGCAAGGCCCCGGCGCTAAGGCAGAGCAAGTCCGGCAGCGTTTCCCATTCCGCCTGCCAGCCGCCCAGGCCGCGCTCCTGTTCCTGAACCAGGGCCGTCAGCAGGGTGGCGGCCAGGCCCGGCGCGCGCGCGGCGGCGGCCAGCATGACGGCGCAAGCCACCGGATTGCGCTTGTGCGGCATGCTGGACGAGCCGCCGCGGCCCGGCTGCTCCGGCTCGCGCAGTTCGGCGATTTCGGTTTGCGCCGACAAGGAAACATCGCGGCCCAGCTTGCCCAGCGTGCCGCACAGCAGAGCGCTCCAGCAGGCCAGTTCGGCCAGGCGGTCACGCTGGCTGTGCCAGGGCAGGTCCGGTGCGGCGAGATCCAGCCGCCGCGCCATCTGCTCCATCACCGCCAGGCCATGCGGCGCCAGCGCCGCCAGGGTGCCGACCGCGCCGCCCAATTGCAGCGTCAGCAGGCGCGGGCGCAGCTGCCGCAAACGCTCGCGCTGGCGCAGCAGGGCATCCAGCAGGCTGGCCAGCTTCAGGCCCAAGGTAATGGGCGGCGCCTGTTGCAGCCAGGTGCGGCCGGCCATGATTTCGCCGCGGTGTTGCGCGCAGCGCTCCGCGCACAGCTCAATCAGGCTGTCGAGATCGGCAGCGATGCCTGCCAACGCCCGCCGCAATTGCAGCACCAGCGCGGTGTCCAGTATGTCCTGGCTGGTGGCGCCCCAGTGCACGAAGCCAGCGGCGACGGCATCGTCGGCGGCGACCAGCGCCGTCAGCTGGCGGACCAGGGGAATCGCCAGATTGCCGGCCTGCGCGGCGTCCGCCGCCAGCCGGGGCAGATCGATCCGCTCGACGCGACAGTGCGCGGCAATGGCTTCGGCCGTGGCGGGCAGAATCACCCCGACGTCGGCCTCGGCCCGCGCCAGCGCGGCCTCGACGTCCAGCAGCGCCTGGATGGTGGCCTCGGGCGTGAAAGCCTGGGGCCCGACGCCGGGGCGGAATAAGGAATTGAGCAGTTCCATTGGCATCCTTGCTTCAGCTCGCGTCCAGGAATTCAAGCAGCGCTTGCTCAAAAGCGAGCGGTGCTTCCAGATTGGACAGATGGGAGGCTGGCAGCAGCGCCAGCCTGGCCTTAGGCATGGCCGCCGCCATTCTCTCCGCTTCCGCTGCGGTGGTGACGGGATCGTAACTTCCGGCAATCAGCAGTGTGGGCGTGGCGATGCGCGGCAAGTCCGCGCGCAGGTCGGCGTCGGCCAGCGCCTCGCAGCAAGCGGCGTAGCCGTCCGGCGAAGCGCTCGCCAGCCAG
Organism: Chromobacterium fluminis; assembly: GCF_011602385.1. NCBI lineage: Bacteria > Pseudomonadati > Pseudomonadota > Betaproteobacteria > Neisseriales > Chromobacteriaceae > Chromobacterium > Chromobacterium fluminis. The sequence continues at coordinate 20,397 of NZ_JAAOMA010000053.1, forward strand.
GCGCGGGCCTGCTCGACGGTGTCCGGCGCTTTGGCGCAAAAATCGGCGCTGAACCAACGCAGATGGGCGCTGGAGGCTAATTCCGCCATGCCCTCGGCGCGCACTTGGGCAGCGCGCTGCCGCCAGGCTTCGCTTTCGCCTATTTTGGCTGCGCTATTGCTGACGACCAGGCATTGCAGGCGTTCCGGCGCGTAAGCGCCTAGCCACAGGCCGGTGAGGCCCCCCATGGAAATGCCGCAAAAGTGCGCGCGCTCGATGTCCAGCGCATCCAGCAGCGACAGCGCGTCGCCGGCGAGGTCCGCCAACCTGCACTCGGCGCTGGCCGTACTGGCGCCGTGGCCGCGCACATCGTAGCGCAGCACCCGGTAACGCTGGCTCAAGGCCGCAAGTTGCGGCTTCCACATGTCCAACGTGGTGCCCAGGGAGTTGGACAGCAACAATGCCGGCGCGGCCGGAGGGCCCTCTAGTTGGTAGTGCAGCGAATGGCTGGCTAGTTTCAGCATTGGCATGACGGGCTCCTTTATCTATGCCTGGGATTTCAAAACCGTAGGCGCCGCGTCCAGCCGCGCCATCGCGAACAAGGCTAGCGCGCCGGCCAGCACTGGCGCGGCGGCCCAAGCGAAGAAACCGTGCGCGGACCCCGCTGCGGAGAGCAGTAGAGCGCCGGTCATCGAACCGATGATGGAGCCGGCGCGGCCGGCCGCCAGCGCCCAGCTTACCCCGGTGGCGCGCGCCTGGGTGGGGTAGAGCGTGGCGGCGAGTATGCTCAAATTGTTCAAGGCGCCGGTCAGGCTGAAGCCCACCAGGAACACCGTGGCGAACAGCCAGCCGCCGTCGCCCAGCGCCGCGCCCACGGCGGACAGCGCCAGCGCCGCCAGCAAGCACAGCCAGGGAAGCACCCGGCGCGCGCCCATCCGGTCCATCAGCATGGCCATGACCACGCCGCCTACCGCGCCGCCCAGCGGCACCATGGCGCTGATGCGCGCCGCCTGAGCGGTGCTGTAGCCGTGGTCCCGCAGAATGGTGGGCATCCAGTTGGTCAACAGATAGAACACGAACAAGCAGCAGAAAAAAGTCAGCCACAACAGCAAAGTGCGGGCGCGAGCGCCGGCGACGAACAGCAGGCTGGCCGAGGCGCGGCCGGAAGACGCCGCGTTTTCGTGGCGGAAGGGCTGGCTTTGCCAATGAGGGTCCGGATTGATGCGGGCAACGATGCGGCGCAGCGCGTCTATCTGCTCCGGTCTGCCTGCGAGATAGCATACGGACTCCGGCAACAGCCAGACCATGAAGGGCAGCAAGAACAGAGGCGCCAGGCCGCCGGCTACCAGCACGCCTTGCCAACCCCACAACGGGATAATCTGGCTGGCGACGCCTCCGCCCAGGGCCAATCCGGCGGTGAAACCAGCGTAGCTGAGCGTCACCAGCAACATGCGGTGGCGAGCAGGCGAGTATTCCGAGCTCAGCGTAATGCAATTGGGCAGCACGCCGCCCAGGCCGATGCCGGTGATAAAGCGCAACAGCGCCAGCGTGTCTATCGATTCGGATTGCGCCGAGGCCAAGGTGCCCAGACCAAAGATCAAGGTACACAGCAGCAGCACCCGCTTGCGGCCCAGGCGGTCCGCCACCGGACCGAAGGCGAAATTGCCTATCAGCATGCCGAACAAGCCTGCGCCGAAAGCCGGCGCCAGTTGACCGCGGGAAATGCCCCATTGGCCGATTAGCTCCGGCGCGATGTAGCCGATGGCGGCGGTGTCGAAGCCGTCCAGCAGCACGATGAGAAAACACAGCGTCAACACCATGACTTGATAGCGGGACAGCGGGCTGTCGTCGATGAACTCGCTGATGTCCATAGGCTTGTTCTGCATGGGGGGCTCCTATGAGAGTGGGCGCGCGGTCGGCTCTCTCCGTGTCGCGCCTCGCCGACGCGCGATTGATGGCGAACAGGTTCTCAGACGCGCTCGATGATCAGCGCAATGCCTTGCCCCACGCCTATGCACATGCTGCACAGCGCGTAGCGGCCGCCGTTGCGTTGCAACTGATACAGCGCGGTGGCGGCCAGTCGCGCGCCGCTGGCGCCCAGAGGATGGCCGAGGGCGATGGCGCCGCCGTTGGGGTTGACGTGCTCGGCGTCGTCCGGCAAGCCCAGGTCGCGCAATACAGCCAGCGCCTGGGCGGCGAAGGCCTCGTTAAGTTCGATGACGTCCATTTGTTCCAGGCGCAGCCCGGCCAGAGCCAGGACTTTACGGATGGCCGGTGCCGGACCAAAGCCCATGATGCGGGGCTCCACGCCGGCGCAGGCCATGGCCAGTACGCGTGCGCGCGGCGTCAGGCCATGGCGTTTCAGCGCGCCTTCTCCGGCCAGCAGCAGCGCCGCCGCGCCGTCGTTGATGCCGGAGGCGTTGCCGGCGGTGACGCTGCCGTCGGTCCGCACCACGCCCTTGAGCCGGGCCAGCGCCTCCAGCGAGGTGGTGCGCGGGTGTTCGTCGCGCGTGAAGCGCAGCGGCTCGCTCTTGGGACGCGGAATCAGCACCTCCATCAATTCATCGTCCAGCCGGCCGGCCTCCTGCGCGGCAGCGGCTCGCAGCTGGCTGCGCAGCGCGAAAGCGTCCTGATCCGCGCGCGAGATGCGGAACTGCTCGGCCACGTTTTCCGCGGTTTCCGGCATCGAGTCCACACCGTAGCGCTCGCGCAGCAAGGGGTTGACGAAACGCCAGCCCATGGTGCTGTCCTCTATGCGCAGATTGCGGGCGAAGGCGCTGTCCGCCTTGCCCATCACATAGGGCGCGCGGCTCATGCTTTCCACGCCGCCGGCAATCAGCAGTTCGGCTTCGCCGCTCTTGATGGCGCGCGCGGCCTGGCCAATGGCGTCCAGGCTGGAACCGCACAGGCGGTTGATCGTGCTGGCGGGGGTGGATGCCGGCAGGCCGGCCAGCAACGCGGCCATGCGCGCCACGTTGCGATTGTCTTCGCCGGCCTGGTTGGCGCAACCATAAAGAACATCGTCCAACAAGGCCCAGTCCACGCCCGGATTGCGTTGTTGCAACGCGTTCAAGGGCAGGGCGGCCAGATCGTCGGCGCGCAGGGTGGACAGCCCGCCGCCGTAGCGGCCAAAGGGGGTGCGGATGGCGTCGCAGATATAAGCTTGTTTCATTGGATACCTCCTTGACGGGCATCGGTCAGCCGAACCGGAGTCAGCCGCTGCAACTCATCGAAATCCAGGCCGTGCACGCATTCGCGCACCAGCAACTCTCCGTCGCGGAGGTCGATCACCGCGAGGTCGGTGTACACGCGGTGCACGCAAGCAACGCCGGTCAGAGGATAACTGCAGGCTTCCACCAGCTTGCATTCGCCCTGTTTGTTCAAATGTTCCATCATCACGAACACTTGCTTGGCACCTATGGCCAGGTCCATCGCGCCGCCCACCGCCGGAATGGCGTCCGGCGCGCCGGTATGCCAGTTGGCCAGGTCCCCGCGCCTCGACACCTGAAAGGCGCCCAACACGCAGATGTCCAGATGACCGCCGCGCATCATGGCGAAAGAATCGCCATGGTGGAAAAAGCAGCCACCGGGCAATAGCGTGACCGGCTCCTTGCCGGCGTTGATCAGGTCCGGGTCCGCTTGGTCTGAAGCCGGCGCCGGCCCCATGCCCAGCAGGCCGTTTTCGCTATGCAGGAAGATATCCAGCTCCGCCGGCAGATAGTCGGCCACCCGGGTGGGCAGGCCAATGCCCAAGTTGACGTATGCGCCTTCCGGGATGTCGCGCGCCACCCGCGCCGCCATCTGTTCGCGGTCCAGTCGCTTATGCATGCCGGCCTCCTTGCGTAAGCTGGCCGGCGACGCAAACCAGCTTGTGAACGAAGATGCCCGGCGTCACCACGGTTTCCGGGTCCATTTCGCCTAACGGCAGCAGTTGCCCCACCTGGACGATGGTCTGGCGCGCGGCGGTGGCCATGATGGGGCCGAAGTTGCGCGCCGCCTTGCGGTATTGCAGATTGCCCCAGCGGTCTCCGCGGCAGGCCTTGATCAGGGCGAAGTCGGCGTGGATGGGGAGTTCCAGCACATAGTCGCGGCCATCGATTCGGCGGGTTTCCTTACCCTCCGCCAGCAGGGTGCCATAACCGGTGGGCGTGAAGATGGCGCCCAGCCCGGCGCCGGCGGCCTGGATGCGCGCCGCCAGATTGCCCTGTGGCACCAGTTCCAGTTCGATGTCGCCGGCGCGGTAGAGCGCGTCGAAAACCTGGGAGTCCGCTTGGCGCGGAAACGAGCAGACGATCTTGCGCACCCGGCGTGCTCGCAGCAAGGCGGCCAGCCCGGTTTCGCCGTTGCCGGCGTTGTTGTTGACGATGGTGAGGTTGCGCGCGCCGTGGTCTATTAGCGCGTCTATCAATTCCGCCGGCTGGCCGGCGACGCCGAAGCCGCCGATCATCACCGTGGCGTCGTCGTGGATGTCGGCAATGGCGGTGGCGGGAGAACTTACCGTTTTATCTATCATCGACTGTCCTTTGCGGGTTGCATGCAGCCATAAAGGGGTTGTGCGATTATCGAACAAAATAACTTTAATCGCGCATTCAGCATGCTTGCCCGCCAGCGGCTGGGTCAATACGATGATCGCAATAGTGTGCGGTAATCGCTCAAGATGAAAAAAGGGAGGCAAGATGCAACAGCGGCAAGACCCTATCGCCGAAGAGGGCGTGGAAGAGACTTTCAGCGGCAACCCCAACTACATGGCCTCGCTGGCGCGCGGTTTGGCGGTGATTCAGGCCTTCTCCGCGCAGCGGCGCCTGCTGTCCACTTCGCAAATCAGCCAGCGCACCGGCATTCCTCGCGCGGCGGTGCGGCGCTGCTTGTACACCTTGAACAAGCTGGGCTTCGTGGACAGCGAGGACGGCCGTCATTTCTCCCTGCGGCCGCGCATCCTGGCGCTGGGCCACGCCTATCTGGGCTCCACGCCCTTGGCGCGCGCCGGCCAGCCTGTGTTGCGCCACGTGAGCAGCAGCGTCAACGAATCCAGCTCCATCGCCATCCTGGACGGCGACGACATCCTCTATATCGCGCGCGCCTTCACCAGCCGAATCATGACGGTGGACCTGGACATAGGCAGCCGTTTGCCCGCGGTGTGCACATCCATGGGCCGAGCGATGCTGAGCCGGCTGCCCGCCGCCGAGCTCACTCAACTATTGGATCGGGCGAGGCTGGTCCAGCACACGCCGTACACCATCGTAGAGCGACCGGAGCTGGAGGCGGAGCTGGCGAGGGTGGCGGAGCAGGGCTATGCCTTGATTGATCAGGAGCTGGAAATCGGCCTGCGTTCCATTGCCGTGCCCATCATCGGCGCCGATGGCCGCGCCGCGGCGGCGATCAATGTCGGCGTGCAGGCGGCGCGCGTCAGCCGCGAGGATTTGTTATTGCGCATCTTGCCGGTGCTCCGCGAGGCGGCGGCGGAACTGGCCTTGCTGCTTGCTTGAGCAAAGCGTTGTCGATGAAGCGGATAGGACATCAGAATTAACAGCGCTTGAGAAAACCCTATGCTAAACCTACAGCAATAAAACATAGGTGAAAGCAGGACGAGATGTCGTTCAAGTTTCCAGAAAGGGTTCCTGCCGCGGGCGCCTCCGGTAATGCCGGGCTGGCTTCCGTCGTAGAGGCCGCCCCTGTGGGCGTGTTGGTGGTGGCGGCCGATGGACGCATGCTCTACGTCAACAGCGCGCTGGAAAACATGTTTGGCTACAACAAGGCCCAACTTCTTGGACAGCCGGTGGAAATGTTGTTGCCGGCGGATATTCGTGAACGCCATCTGGATTTTCGTCAGCTGTTTTTTGCCAATCCCACGCCCAGAACCATGGGCAGCGGCCGCGAACTGTTTGCCCAGCATGCCGATGGACGACAGTTCCCGATCGAAATCGGCCTGGGTTCGATGCCCCACGACGACGAAGTCTGCGCAGTGGCCTTTGTCAGCGACATCACGCCGCGACGCCGGCTCGAGCATCGCTTTTCTAAAGTGGTGTCGTCGCTGCCTATCGGCCTGCTGATGGCGGGCGCGGACGGCAGGATTTCAATGACCAATCAAGCGCTGGACGCCATGTTTGGTTATCCGCCAGGCGAACTGGTGGGCAAACCGGTGGAGGTGTTGCTGCCGCAGCGCGTGCGAAATGGCCACCCGGCTTTGCGCGCCGCCTTCGCCAAAGCGCCGGAAGTGCGGGCGATGGGCTCCGGTCGCGATCTGCTGGCCCAGCATCGGAACGGCAGCGAATTTCCGGTGGAAGTGGGTCTGACCCCGCTGGAAACCGAAGGGGAGCGGCAGGTGTTGGCCGCAATCACCGACATTTCCCTGCGCAAGAAATTTGAGGAAACGCTGCAGCAGGCCAACGCTCAACTGGAGGAGTTCACCTATGTGGCCTCCCATGATTTGCGCTCGCCTTTGCGCGGAATCGCGGATCTGATTTCGTGGATTCGCGAAGATTTGGATCCCTCCCAGCTAAGCGCGGATATAGAGAAAAACTTTACCCGGGCTGAAGAGCGCATCGCCCGCGCCGAACGCATGATAGAAGACTTGTTGGAATACGCGAGGGCAGGGCGCCAGGATGAACGATTTGAAGTGATTGACCCCGGTCAACTGGTGCGCGAAACCCTGGAACTCCTCGATATCTCCCCCGGTTTCCAGCTGGAGGTTGAAATCAACGCCAAGCCTTTTCCCGCCGCGCGCACACCGCTGTCCTTGGCGATCCGCAATTTGTTGTCCAATGCCTGCAAGCATCACGGCGGTGGCAAAGGCGTGATCCGCATCACGGTGGAGGAGGAGGGGCGTTTCAATCTGTTCACGGTGGAAGACGACGGCGTTGGCGTGCCAGAGGGCTCGGAAGAGCGTATTTTCAAGCTGTTCCACCGCGCCAGCAGTCAGGCGGCGGGGCATGGCGTTGGGCTGGCGGTGACCCGCCGCATGGTCAACAGCAATGGCGGCACCGTGGTGCTGGACCGAAACGGCACCTTGGGTGGAGCCTGTTTCCGCATCCGCTGGCCGCGGTTTCCGCTCAAGGAGGTGGAGTGATGGCAAGTGCGGTGATATCAAGCGATATTACGGTTTTACTGGTGGATGACGATGACGTGGCCATCGAAGGCGTATTGCGGGGGGTGCGCCGCCAGGGGCTTGAGTGCAATATGGTGACCGCCAGCGATGGCCTTGAGGCCTTGCAAATCCTGCGCGGAACGCATGACAGCAAGCGGATTACCAGCCCCTTCCTGATTTTGCTGGATCTCAATATGCCGCGGATGGACGGGTTTCAATTCCTTGAAGCCGTCCGCGCCGACAACCAGTTGCGCCACTCGGTCATCTTCGTGCTGACCACCTCGTCTCGGGATGCGGACCGCATGCGTGCTTACGAAGAAAATGTAGCTGGCTATATGATGAAATCCGCCGTGGGTCCGCAATTCGTGAAACTGATGGATCTACTGCATTCTTACGCCCAGTCCGTGGTTTTGCCGGCCCGGTAATCGCAATGATCGACGATGTCGAATGCCTGCAAGAGGCTCCGCAGCAAGTCAGCGTGCTGGTGGTGGACGACGACGACGTCGACCGCGAGCGCATCATCCGCCTGTTGCACAGAAACGCCTTATGTTCGCAAATCCTGGAAGCGGACTCCAAGGCCAGCGCCTTGAGCCTGCTGGGCCGAGAGCTTTTTGATTTCGTTTTTCTGGATTTCAAACTGGACGACGGCGACGGCCGCGAACTAGTGCCCTCAATTCAGCAACGCAATCAATCCTGTCTGATCGTAGCGGTCACAGGCACCGGCAATGAGCGAATCGCCGCCGAGGCCATCAAACTGGGCGTATACGAATACTTGCCCAAGTTCGAGCTGACCGAGGACCGGTTGCGCCAAACCATCAGCGACGGCGTGCGGGTGGCGGCAATGCAGGCCAAGCTGCGTGAAACCGAACAGCTATTACAACACCGCAGCCTGTACGATTCGCTGACCGACTTGCCCAACCGCAACCTGTTTCTCGATCGCCTGGACCAGTTGTGCGCATTGCACGCTCGCAATCAGCTGCCGTTTGCCGTGTTGATGATAGATCTGGACCGTTTCAAGGAGGTCAACGATAAACTGGGCCACCAGGCGGGCGATTTGGTGTTGCGGGAAGTCGGCGCGCGCTTCGCCAGCCTGCTGCGAGGCTCGGATACCATTGCGCGCCTGGGTGGCGACGAATTCGCCGCCTTGCTTCTGGAGGTGGATGGCGCGGAGTGCGCGTTGGCCTTGGCGGAGAAAGTGGGGCATACGCTGGACGCGCCGATTCTGGTGGGCGAACACGCCTTGTCGATAGGCGCCTCCTTCGGCGTGGCCATGTGCCCGCAGCATGGCTGCGATCCCGCCCAGCTGTTGTCCTGCGCTGATATCGCCATGTACCAGGCAAAAAGCAACCTCGGCTCCGTTGCCTTGTACGCGGGCGAAAACGACAAACCCTGGCCCAAGTCGGGACAAACCACTCAGGCCTTGATTACCCAGCTAACCCGAGCGATCCAGCACGAGGAACTGGAAATGCATTACCAGCCAAAAGTCCGGCTGGACACCGAGGAAGTAGTCGGCTTCGAAGCCCTTGTCCGATGGAACAGCCCTGCACAGGGCCAGGTGAATCCCGATGATTTCATGCCCACGCTGGAGTCTTGCAATCTCTTGAGTCGTTTTACATACCTGACGCTGGAGCTGGTGCTGTCCCAGCAACAGCTCTGGATCAGCCAGCTGCAGGAGCCATTCAAGATTGCGGTGAACATTTCTGCGAGGATGCTGGAAGATGGTCGCTTCGTCGAAGAAGTGATGACGCGGCTGGCCGGTTACAAGATTCCCCCCAAGCTACTGGTGTTGGAATTGACGGAAACCGCTCTAGTCATCAACCCGGTCAAGGCCAAGCAAATGATTGAGCAATTGCACGCCCGGGGCGTGTCCCTGTCTATAGACGACTTTGGCGCGGGCTTCACGTCCTTTACCTACCTGAAAAACTGCCCAATCACCGAAATCAAACTGGACAAGGCTTTTGCGCAGGAATTGGAGCCAGGCTCCTTCAACGCTTCACTGATACAGTGCATGGCGGTGTTTTGTCAGAGTCGTTCTATCGACTTTATTGTTGAAGGCGTGGAGCGCAAGAAGTATTGGCCAGTTTTGATGCAGCTAGGCTGCTATCTGGGTCAGGGCTACAGCATCGCCAAGCCCATGCCTGCATCTAAGGTGTTGCCATGGTGGAAGATGTGGGAGCAAGGCAAGCGGCGGGGTTGATATCGCGCCGCTGTCAAATGTTCGCAAACTTGGTAAATACGGAAGCTGTTGCGTTGTTGGTTGCCGGCTCAAAACCATGATTGTACATGCTTTCAGTTAAATTTTAGCAAACATGAAAGCGCAAACTTGTTGCGTAGGGCGAGCACT
>NZ_JAAOMA010000054.1:0-28750 GCF_011602385.1 Chromobacterium fluminis
CCCGAACAGGACCGTGAAACGCCTTAGCGCCGATGATAGTGTGGCATTCGCCATGTGAAAGTAGGACACCGCCAGACGCCCCATTGCGAAGCCCAGCTCACACGAGCTGGGCTTTATGCATTTGTACGGCATGGCGCGAAGCCTTGTTTTTTCCCATTTCTGCCGCTTGTCTTTCCCTTCTGTCTTGATTTAGTTGCCGCTTGTCCAGCCAGACTTGTCTGCATCCGCTTCTCTATACAATCCTGAAAAATAGCTTAAGCAACGGGAATGGAATGGGCCGGCGAGCGACGTTGGGGGGCTTCACCATGGTTGAGCTATTGGTGGCCATTGCGGTGGTGGGGATTGGCCTGGCATTGGCGGTGCCGGCGTTCAACCAATTCATCGACACGAATCGTTACCAGGCGCTGTCGCGCGCTTTGGTGGCGGACATGACCAATGCCCGCGCCGAAGCGATTCGCCGCGGCGTGCCAGTAGGTGTGTGCGCATCCACCGATGGCAGCAGTTGTTCCAATACGGCCAGCAATTGGTCGGTGGGTTGGTTGGTTTTCGCCGATCTCGACGGCAGCGGCTCGCCTTCGAGTACTGAAATCCTGTCGGTGCATAATCCTGGCGGCGCCGCTGTTGCTTCGAGCACGGTGGCCGGCTTTCGTTTTGCGCCCAGCGGCGAAGCGAGGGGCGCGACGGCCAGCGGCACGCGCCTGACCACCACACTGCAGATTCTGTTTCAAAGCCAGACCACAACGGCCAGCAGTACGGTGCAGGTGGCGCCGTACGGCTTGATCAGCGGGAATTGAATATGCGCGCACGGATAAGAGCGGAGGCAGGGTTCTCCTTGCTGGAGGTGCTGATCTCAGTGCTGGTGGTGGCTCTGGGTCTGTTAGCCATGGCCGGCATGCAGTTGAAGTCTATCCGAGATTCGCATGACGCTTATATGCGCAGCCTGGCTTCGGAACTGGCGGTAGAGGCGGCCGAGCGGGTGCGAGCGGCGACGGGCGATCAGATTTACGCCCTGAATTCTGCTAGCAATCAGATGGATTTGAATAGCGCGCTGGGGTGCTACGCCTCAGGGGTGGCGACGTCGGCATGTACTAGCAACAGTTCCACTATTCAGAACATCGCGGCGTCCGATACTGCCTATTTCGCCTCAGCGACTACCAATATGTTTGGTTCTGGCACTGTGCAAGTTCTGTTGAAAAAAACGGATGGAACGAGCGCCAGCGCCTTGAGCGATTGCAGCTACAGCCTGGCCGGGGCCTCCGGCACGGGTACGGCCTGTCAGGTTTCGGTCAGCGTAAGCTGGCAGGAAAAAGCGGCGAGCGGTACCACTCCCATGCAAACCCAGACCTTCGAGTACCGATTCCGATGAAAACCTTGGCGATGCGCAGCCGCCATGAGTGCGGCATGACCTTGATTGAGCTGATGGTGGCGTTGACGCTGGGCTTGATGGTGCTGCTGCTGGTCGGACAGGTGTTCTATTCCAATAAGACCGTGTTTCGCAGCCAGGCGGCGCAGGCCGAGGTGCAGGAAAAGGGGCGTTTCGCCATTCGCTGGATATCGGAACAAGTGCGTCAGGCCGGCTATGTGGACACCACCAGGTTGGCCAATGGCCTGGCCGTCAATTTCCCCGCCAGCGGCACGACATTCACGAGCGCGGGTACGGTGTTGCTAGAGGCGAGCGGCACTTTGAACTACCGCTTTTACGGAAATAACGATAATCAGATCATAGATTGCCAGGGCAGTCCGGTGGCCAGCGCGTCGACGGCTTATAATTTTGCGATTGCCCGTACCGCCAGCGATGTGATGACCTGCACCTCGACGGGGAGCACCAGCACGGTGCTGAGCGGGGTGAAGCAGTTGGTGCTGATGTATGGGGTGGATAGCAGCACGACGCCGGATAATATTCCAGAGAGCTACGTCGCTGCTGCGAGTGTTGCGGATTGGACCAAGGTGCATGTGGTGCGAGTGTGCATCTTGGTGGAGTCGGACACCCAGTACACCGCGCCCAGCGGCTACTCGGTAACCGATTGCAATGGCAATGCCTATCCGGCGGCCGGGGTGTCCAATAACGGCAAGCTGGCGCGTACCTTCCGGACGTCCATTTTCTTGCGGAACAATCTGTCATGACGGCCAAGACGCGACAACAGGGTTTTTCATTACTGGTGGCCCTGATCTTCCTGACCGTGTTGGCGATGCTCGGCTTCGGGGCGGTGCGTTCAGCCTTGATGGAAGAAAAACTGGGCGGCAACAATCGCGAGCGGGCCATTGCCTTTATGGCGGCGGAAGTGGCGATGCGTCAGGCTGAGACTTATATCGCCACGGCGGACAATCTGCCGGCGAGCGGCACCACGGCGAGCGGCACTGTCGCCGTGCCCAATTCGGCCGCGTCCGCCACCTATACCATCAGCTATGTCAGCACCAACGGGGGACGCGATTACTACCGCCTGCTGGCGACAGGCTACGGCGGTCGCAAGACCCTGTTGAACACAACCCAGACGCAATTGGAGTCTGTCGTCTGGGTGGAGCAGTAAGGAGACGGAAGATGGCGCGCATCTTGATGCAAGGTTGCTTGAGTCTGATCTTGGCCCTGACCCAGGGAAGCCTGGCCTGGGCGTTGACCATTCCGACCCAGCCCTTATTGCAAAACACTTTGCAAGTGAACCCGATCAATCTGCTGGTGATGGGCAAGAGCCATAATCTATTTGTCGCGGCTTACAACGACTATACGGATCTGGACGGTGTCGGGATGCCGGATATCGGCTACAAGCCCAAGTCCATCGATTATTACGGCTATTTCGACTCCTTCAAGTGTTACACCTATAGCTCGTCCAGCAGCGCTTTTATTCCCTATGCGACGACCAGCGACAAAACCTGCGACGGCTCGCACTGGAGCGGGGACTTCCTCAACTACGTCACCATGTCGCGCATCGATGTGCTGCGCAAATCGCTGTATGGCGGCAAGCGGGCCAGCGCTTCGCCCGCGACGCTGATCCGCTCCAACATCCCGCTGGATGCTCATGTCTGGGGCAAGTCTTTCGGCAGCGTCATTTCCACCAGCCCAACGGTGTCCTTGGCCTCCTACGTCGATACCACGCTAGGCGTGTCCAAGTATGAAAACGGCGCCGGCACCTCCACAAGCACCATTGCCAGCATGCTGTCGGCGGGCCGCAACATCGTCATGGTGAACATGGACAACGGCAGCTATCCCGGTACGCCGGTGCTGCGGATCGCGGCTATGGATCCTACCAAGAACGTGATGACGGACTGGGTCAGCACCGAGAGCAACGGCAAGCTTTCGCAGAACTTCACCGCCTTGACCCTGCAAGTGCGGGTTTGCGTGGCGGGTCTGCTGGAGAGCAATTGCAATCAGTACGGTAGCAATTACCTGCCCACCGGCCTGCTGCACAAATACGGCATCAGCAGTAATATGGAGTTTGGCTTGCTGACCGGCTCTTACGATTCGCCGCAACTGGGCGGGGTGCTGCGCGACGCCATCGGCAAGTTCGGCAATGAGTTGAACAGCGACGGCACTTTCAAGGCCGGGGGGATTGCCGACATCATCGACCGCCTCAGGATCAACAAGTCCGGCACCAGCTACAATACCTCCACCAGCGGCAGCGGCAACTGGGGCAACCCGGTGGCTACCATGTATTACGAGGGCCTGCGTTATCTGGCGGGTAAGAGTGGGCCCAAATTCATCACCGGTTCCACCTCAATCGACACCAGTACTCTGGGTTTGCCCAAGATCACTAGTTGGACCAATCCCTATAACGGCAGGGCCTGGTGCACCAAGCCCTTTGTCACCGTGATCAGCGAGGCCTTGACCTCCTACGACAGCCAGATGCCGGGTTCGCCCTGGGGCTTCTCCTACAGCAATGATTTGAGCGGGATGAACGTTAGCCAGCTGGGCAGCACGCTATGGGGCTATCAGTTTGGCAGCGGCAGCAAAAACGTGATGATAGGCGAGGTGTCCGGCGGCACCGCCGACGGCTTGCCTACCAGCAAGTCCGCCTCCAATTTCGACGTTCGCGGTTTGTCGCCGGAGGAGCCGACGCGTCAGGGTAGTTTTTACGCGGCGATGGCCGCCTATTACGCGCGTACCAACATCCTGGTGACACCGACCAGCCCGCCCAGCGGCGCCACTTTGGCGCCGGTGCGCACTTTCGCGGTGGGGCTGTCCTCGCCCTTGCCCAAGATCACCGTGCCCTTGGCCGGCGGTTCGGTGACGCTGGTGCCTTTCGGCAAGGTGGTGAACGGTGCAAGCAACACCATGACCATCACCAACTTCTTCTTGACCAGCGCTGCCAGTGACGGTAGTTCTTATTCTTTTCAGGCGAACTTCGACGACAGCGAGTTCGGCAGCGACTACGACCTGGACTCGATCGCCACCTATCAGATCACCAAGGTGGGCAGCAATCAGGTGCAGGTGACGGTCAACTCCACCTATGCCGCCAGCGGCTATTGGAACCACCTCGGCTTCATCATTTCCGGTGTGCAGCCCTTGGCCGGGGCCTCTACCGAGAACAAGGCCGGTGCTTATCTGGTGGTGCGCGAGAACGATACCACCCAGAACACCGCGACCCAGTGCATTGGCACCAGCAGCGGTCAGACCGGCTATAACCCGCTGAACTATGGTCTCAGCAGCGGCTCTTGCCGCGTGTTGCCGTTGACCTTCACCGCCACCTTCACATTGGACCCCACCAAGGGCTCGACCACCTTGTTTGAGAGCCCGCTATGGTATATGGCGAAGTACGGCGGCTTCACGGACAACAAGACCAATCCCAGCAACCCTAATTCCTTCGACCCCAATAATGTCTGGCAGTGGGATGCTGACGGCGACGGCAACCCCGACAATTACTCTCTGGTCAGCAACCCGTCCAAGTTGAACGCCCAGTTGGATCAGGCCTTCCAAAACATCAGCAACCAGAACGGCTCGGGCTCGGCCGGCGTGGGCAGCAAGTCCACGATTAGCGGCGACACCTATTACTACGAAGCCTCCGTCAACAGCGCGGACTGGTCCGGGGATTTGAGCGCGCGCAAGATTTTGGTCAGCGGCACCAGCCTGTCCTTGAGCAGTCCGTTGTGGAACGCCAAACTGAAGGTAAACAGCGATACCGGTCGCCAGATTATTACTTCCAGCGGTGGCATCGGCGGGGGGCAGGCCTTCCAGTGGTCCAGCCTGAATACCGTGCAGCAGCAGGCTTTGCGGGCTTCGCTGACCGAGCTTAGCTCAGTGACGCAAAGCCGGCTGAACTATCTGCGGGGCAGCCCGGCGAACGAGGGCTACGGCAGCACCCAGTTCCGGCCGCGGCCCGCCACCAAGCTGGGGGATATCGTCAATTCCTCGCCGGCTTACCTCCCTGCGCCGGCGAGCGGCTCCAGCGATCCCAACTACAATACCCCTAGCTACCAGTCCTTCGTGGGGAGCAAGGGTAGTCGTTCCTCCATGGTGTACGTGGGCGCGAACGACGGCATGTTGCATGGCTTCCAGGCCACGACCGGCATGGAACTGTTGGCCTACATTCCCTCGCCGGTATTCGGCAATCTGAACCAATTGGCCAGCAACTCCTATACCCATAATTTTTATGTCGACTCGACCCCGGCCGCCGTCGACGCCCAGATCGGCACCACCTGGGGCAGCTACCTGGCCGGCGGCCTGGGCGCGGGGGGCAAGGGCCTGTATCTGCTCGATATCACCAGTCCGGACAGCTTCAGTGAAAGCAGCGCCGCTTCCATCGCCAAATGGGAATTCAACGCCACCAACGATCTGGATATGGGCTATGTGTTTGGAGCGCCTCAGATCATCAAACTCAATGACGGCAAGTGGTATGTGGTCAGCCACAATGGTTACAACAGCACCAACGGCGACGCCGCTCTGCTGATTCTGTCGCTGAACCCCAGCGTCAGCTGGATCCTGAACAACAACTACTACAAGCTCTCCACTTTGTCCGGCACCGCGGTGTCGCCCAATGGCCTGTCCAGCATCGAGCCGGTGGATCTAGACGGCAACGGTACGATAGACGTGATCTACGCGGGGGACCTGAAGGGTAATTTGTGGAAATTCGAACTCAGCTCCAGTACTCCGTCCAATTGGAAAGTGGCACTGAACGGCGTACCGTTGTTTAGCGCGAAAGACGGCAGCGGCGTGGCGCAGCCCATCGTGCTGGCACCGGTGACGGCTACCATGCCGGTCAGCAATGGCGCTACAACGGCGAGCAACACTAACCGGATGGTGATGTTCGGCACCGGCAAGTACATTGAAAGCTGCGACAAAACCAGCAGTTGCAGTACGGAATCCAACAACCACAGCGTGTACGGCATTTGGGACTGGGGCGCGCCGGTCTGCGATCGCCGTCTGTTGTTGCAACAGACCTTGTCCACCAATGTGATCAGCGGCACCACTTACCGGCAAGCCACCAATACCTCAATCAGCTGGAAAGACTACACGCTGGCCAATGCGACGGCGAACCAGAGCTGCTCGACGCAATACGGCTCGATCAGCTCCTCCTACGGCAAGCTGGGCTGGTACGAGGATTTGAACATCAGCGGCGAGCGAGTGGTGGGGATGTTGAACTATTATTCGAAGACGCTGGAGTACCAGACCTATATCCCCTCTTCGGATGCCAGCGACATTTGCACGCCCAAGGACGCCGCCTATATTCTGCGGGTGCAGTACGACAACGGCGGCGCAGGGATCAAGCCCAAGCTGGCGGACACCGTGGCGCAAACGACGGACTCTTCCGGCAACTACAAGCCCATCATCGGCAAGCAGATGGGCGGCTCGCTGGGGACCACCGATTTTGTCTTGAGCGGCAAGGTCTTCTCGCTATCCAGCAGCACCACGGGGAGCACCTCAATCACCGGCTGGAATCTGGCACGCAGCTGGAGGCGGGTTACCTGGCGCGAACTGATCAATAACTGAGGGCGGGGAATGAAATATTGCAACAGGCGGACACGGAGTACGCTTTCCGGCTTCACCTTGATAGAGCTGATCATCGTGGTGGCCATCGTCGGCATCTTGGCCAGCATCGCCCTGCCGGCGTACACCAACTACGTGCAGCGCACCTATCGGGCCGAAGCGCAGACCGAGTTGCAAGCCATTGCCCAGGCTCAGGAAAAATACTTCACGCTCAATAACGGCTATGCATCCACGTTGACGGCGCTGGGCTACGCCTCCTCCAGCCTCAGCAGCCAGGATAGCCGCTACACCATCACCATGGGCGACCTGAGCGCCTCCGCCACGCTGGCCAATGGCCAGGGGTATTCGCTGCAGGCGGCGCCGGCTGGGGGGCAGGTGGGGGAAAGCTGTGGGACGCTAAGCCTGAACAGCCTGGGCAGCAAGGGAGCCGCCAGCGGTACCGTTAGCAATTGTTGGCGCTGAGGGCGAAACGCGACAGCCTTGCGAGGAGTGTGTGGCTTGGTTAGCGGCAGCGGTGGGGGGCTGTGGTATCCTTCGCAACTTGATGTCCGTGGGGGCCGCGTTCGCCCATGGACGATTGCCGAGTTTGAAGGAAGCCGATGTCCTACCCGACGCCTTTGTTCGAAAATAAAGTCTGCACCCAGGAACAGCTGGCGGAGAAGCTGGCCGCCTTGCCGCGTCCCATCGTTTTTACCAATGGCTGCTTCGATATCCTGCATCGCGGGCATGTGACTTATCTGGCGCAGGCGCGCGCCTTGGGCGCCAGCCTGGTGCTGGGTTTGAACACCGACGCTTCGGTGCGTCGTCTGGGCAAGGGCGACGACCGGCCCATCAATCCTCAGGACAACCGCGCGGCGGTATTGGCGGCGCTGGAAAGCGTCAGCCTGGTGATCTGTTTCGACGAAGACACCCCGGCGCAATTGATCGAGCAGGTGCGTCCCGACGTGCTGGTCAAAGGCGGCGACTGGACGCCGGACAAGATCGTCGGCAGCGCTGAAACGCTGGCGCGCGGCGGTTCGGTGCATTCAATACCTTTCCTGTTTGATACTTCCACTACCGCTACGCTGCACAAGATCCGGGCCAACGAGGCCAAGCAGTGAGCGAGCATGCTTTCGCGGTGCTGCGCCGTCTCGCCGACGGCCGCTTCCATTCCGGCGAGGACATCGCCGGCGAACTGGGGTGTTCCCGCACCCTGGTTTGGCAAGCGGTGCACGCCATCCAGCAGGACTTGGGCGTCACCGTGTTCAGCGTGCGAGGCCAGGGCTATCGCTTGGTGGCGCCGTTTGAATGGCTGGACGTGTCGGCTATCCGCGATGGTCTGGACGAAGCGGCAGCGGACACGTTTACGTTGGCGGTGGCGGAGCGTACGGACTCCACCAACTCCCAATTGTTGGCGCGCGCCGCCAGCGGCGGCCTGCACGGTCTGGTGTTGGCGACGGAGCTGCAAACCGCCGGGCGGGGCCGGCTGGGGCGACGCTGGCAGGCGCGGCTGGGTTCGGGCCTGACCTTCTCCCTGCTGTGGCGTTTCGACCGTGGCCTGTCCCAACTGGCCGGGCTGTCCTTGGCGGTGGGAGTGGCCTTGGCGCGGACGTTGCGGCGCTTGGGCGCGCCGGTGGCCTTGAAGTGGCCGAACGATGTGCTGCTGAACGAACGCAAGCTGGCCGGTATTCTGATCGAGCTGTCCGGCGATGCGCTGGGGCCAACCGCGGTGGTGATCGGCGTCGGCATGAATGTGAGCGATCCGGGCGAAGTGGACCAGCCGGTGGCCTGTTTGGCCGAGGCCGGCGTCAAGCTGGCGCGCAGCGCGCTGCTGGCGGAACTACTGAACGAATTGCATCGAGTGCTGAGCGATTTCGACCGGCATGGCTTCGTGCCCTTGCGTCAGGAGTGGATGAGTTTGTCCGCGCATCAGGACGCGCCGGTCTGTCTGAGTTTTTCCCATGGCGACCCGGTACAGGGTGTGGCGCGCGGCGTGGCCGAGAGCGGCGCGCTGCTGGTGGACACCGCCGGCGGGATGAAAACCTATCACGCCGGCGAGGTCAGTTTGAGGAAACTGGCATGAAGTTGTTGATCGACGCCGGTAATAGCCGGGTCAAATGGGCGGTGCATGATGGTCGCGGCTGGTTGGTGCGGGGCGCGGTGGAGCACGGCGAGATCGCCGGCCTGGCCGAAGCCTGGCGGCAATGGCCGATTACGGCCGCCTGGGGCGCGTCGGTCGCGCGCGAGGAGGTGGCGAAAGCCTTGGCGGCGGCGGCGCCTTGCCCCTTGCGCTGGGTGCGCGCGGAGGCAGGCTTCGGCGATGTGCGCAACGCTTACCGTAATCCGGCCGAGCAGGGCGCCGACCGCTGGCTGGCGGTGCTGGCCGCGAGGCAACTGCATCAGGGCGATGTAATCGTCGCCTGCGCCGGCACCGCTCTGACCGTGGAGGCCTTGACCGCCGAGGGCGAATATCTGGGCGGGCTGATTGTGCCAGGGTTGAATCTGATGTTGAGCAGCCTGGCGCGCAACACCGCCAATTTAGACCGTTCCGCCGGGGTGGTGACGCCGTTCCCGCAAGGGACCGAAGATGCCTTGGCCAGCGGCGCGGTATTCGCGCTGACCGGCGCGGTGGAAGCGCAGCGCCGGCAATTGCAAGCGCATACCGGACGCGCTCCGGTGCGGGTGCTGCTGACCGGCGGCGACGCCGCGAGCTTGGCGCCTTGGCTCGCCGGGCCGGTCGAGATCGTGGATAATCTGGTGTTATTGGGCTTATTAAGAGTGGCCGACGAAAAATGAAGTGGTTTCTAGCCTTGGTCGTGGTGCTGAATTTGTTGGTGGCGATGTATGGCTCGTTCAAGCAGCGTCCGCCGGCGGACGTGCGGGCGCAGGAAGTGAGCCCGGAGTTGGTCAAGCTGCTGCCGGCTAACTGGAAGCCGAACGCCGCCTCCGCGCCGGCCGCTTCCGCTCCGGCGGCGGAGCCTTTGCGCGAATCCTCCGCGCCCAAAGCGGACAAGCCCGCCGCGGCCAAGAAAGCTCCGGAAGCGTCCGCGCCGAAAACGGCGGCGGCCAAAGCGGAAGCCGCCAAGCCCGAACCAGGCAAAGCGGACGTCAAGTCCGAAGCAGCCAAGCCGGCGGAAACCGCCGTGGCTTGCTTGCAATGGGGGCCGCTGGACGAGAAGCTGCTGGCCAGAGTCAAGGGCGGCGTGCCGCAACTCAAACTCAAGGCCGGCCAGTTGAGCGAGGCCAGCAAGGAAGAAACCGCCGGCGGCGGGCGCTTCTGGGTTTACTACCCGCCGTTGGCGACTCAGGCGGAGACTTCGACGCTGTCGTCCGAGCTGAAGGGCAAGGGCTTCGACAACTACATCGTCAAGAGCGACGATTTCAAAGGCCATCTGTCGCTGGGCCTGTTCGGCAAGGAAGACGCGGCCAAGGGCTTGGCCGCGCGACTGAAGGCGGCGGGCTACGACAAGGCGCTGGTGCAGCAGAAGGGGCAGAAGGCGAGCAAGACCACGCTGAGCTTCAAGACGCTGGACGCGCAGCAGGCCGACAAGCTCAAGGCGCTGCAAAAGCGGCTGACCCCGGGAATCGGCCTGAAATCCTGCGGATGAGGCGGCTAGTTTTGATCTGACTGCTTGCCAGCGCCGACGCGGCGATGCACTATCAAGCATCGCCCGCGGCAGGGCGCAGGCGCAGTGTCTTCATTTCTCAGATAGCGGCGGCCATTGGCCGCCGTTGTTCATTCTGTCAGCAGGATATGTCCAGACGAACCAACATCACCCGGCTGTTGGACCGGGGTCGTTTCAATGACCACACCTTGCGGCATTTGGGATGGTCCATGGCCTTCATCGCCGGCGCCCTTAACGCCGGCGGCTTCCTCGCCGTGCACCGCTACACCTCGCACATGTCCGGCATCGTGTCCGGCATGGCCGACGAATTCGCGCTGGGCGAGGTCACCTTGGGCTTGTCCCTGCTGGTGATGCTGTTGTGCTTCATCGCCGGCGCCATGCACAGCTCCTGGCTGATACTGTGGGCGCGTCGGCAGCGGCTGCGCGGGGGTTACGGCGTGTCCATGATGGAGGAGGCCGGCCTGCTGCTGTTGTTCGGCTTGCTGGGGGCCGCGCTGTCTTTGCACAAGGGCTTTTTCACGCCGTTAACCGTGATGCTGCTCTGCTTCATCATGGGCATGCACAACACCATCGTCACCAAGCTGTCCGGTGGCCTGTTGCGCAGTACCCACATGACCGGCATCGCCACCGACATCGGCATAGAACTGGCCAAGCTCAGCTACTACGGCCGTAAAAGCATGCCCAAGGTTAAAGACGTGCGCGCCAACCGCGTCAAGCTGCGCACTTATTTGCTGATCCTGCTGTCGTTTTTCGGCGGCGGCGTGGTGGGCGCGCTGGGCTTCAAGCATATGGGATACAGTTTCACCCTGCCGCTGGCGCTGCTCTTGTTTTTGTTGGGCTTGCGCCCGGTCTGGTACGATGTTCGGCTGCGTTTCCGGCTGTGGCGCATCCAGCTGGAAAGCCATTGATTAGATTGGTTCTTGTGCGTGCGCATCGTGGCAAACTCCAGAGTTCCGCCCCAAGGGGGGCGGCAGCCTTAAGCCGTCGGCTGTGCAAGATGGACGGTAATCGTCGGGACGCCTGAGCCCGGCGTACTCTCTCGCGGAGAGTCTTCATGAGCGAAACCATTTTCGGCGACGGCGCGATCCGCCGTCAGGGCCTTCACGGCTCTTCCATTGAAAACACCTATGCCGGCGTGCTGTCTTTCATGCGTCGCAACTACAGCCGCGACCTGCCCGGCGCCGACGTGGTGGTGTCCGGCATTCCGCTGGACCTGTCCACCACTTTCCGCTCCGGCGCGCGGCTGGGCCCGCAGGCTATCCGCGCCGCCAGCGTGCAACTGGCCGAGCTGAGCCCCTTCCCCTGGGGCTTCAACCCCTTCGACGACCTGGCGGTGATCGATTACGGCGATTGCTGGTTCGACGCGCACAATCCGCTGACCATCAAGCCCTCCATCATCGAACACGCCCGCACCATCCTGGCCTCCGGCGCCAAGATGCTGACTTTCGGCGGCGACCACTTCATCACCTACCCGCTGCTGATCGCGCACGCCGAGAAATACGGCAAGCCGCTGGCGCTGCTGCACTTTGACGCTCACTGCGATACTTGGCCGGACGATGAGCCGGACAGCCTGAATCACGGCACCATGTTCTACAAGGCGGTGAAAGATGGCCTGGTGGATCCGAAGAAGTCGGTGCAAGTGGGCATCCGCACTTGGAACGACGACTTCATGGGCATGAATGTGCTGGACGCGCCCTGGGTGCACGACAACGGCGTGGACGCCACCATCGCGCGCATCAAGGAAGTCATCGGCGACAGCCCGGTTTATCTGACTTTCGACATCGACTGTCTGGACCCTGCGTTTGCACCAGGCACCGGTACTCCGGTTCCAGGCGGCCTCAGCAGCGCCCAAGCCTTGAAGATCGTCCGCAATCTGGGTGATTTGAATATCGTCGGCATGGATGTGGTGGAAGTGGCGCCCGCTTACGACAACAGCGAGGTCACGGCCATTGCCGCCGCGCATCTGGCCTGTGACATGCTGTGCCTGATGCGCAACAAGAAGCTGGCCGGCACGCTTTAAGTCGTTGGCGTATGCAAGAACGCCGCTTTCATCAAGCGGCGTTTTTATTTGCGCGGAACCAGGACCAGACGCGCGCCGGCACGGCCGCCGGCTCGCGCCGCAGCTCCATATAGCGTTCTCCGTCGCGTAGTTCGGCGAAGCCCAGCCGGCGGTAGAAGGGGCGCGCGTCGCGCGACACCAGCAGGAAGCGCCGCAGCTGCTGCAGTTCGGGGTGGTCCAGCGCCGCCTCCATCAAGGCGCGCCCGACGCCGAGACGGCGTGCTTCGGCCAGCACGAACACATCGGACAGATAGGCGAAGCTAACGTAGTCGGTGACGATGCGGGCAAAGCCCAGTTGTCGCTGCCCGCTGTAGGCGCCGAACACCAGAGAGTGCTCGATGGCCTTGTCCAACTGCGCCCGCGTCAGGTTTTGCGCCCAGTGGGTCTGAGCCAGGAAGCGCTGAATCATGTCGCGGTCCAGCCGGCCGCACTCGCAGCTGATCTCCAGATGGGCCATGGCGGCTCCGTGCGATGACGACGCCGCCAGTATCCGCGCGGGGCATCTCCGCCGGATGACGGGGAAATGGCGAAATCTTTACAGCGTAGCTAGACTGCCGGCCAGCGGACCGTCAGCAGCAGCAATAGGCCGATTTCGCATAGCTCGATGCCCGCGCCCAGGCAATCGCCGGTCATGCCGCCCAGCTTGCGCAACAGGAAGCGACGCCAAGCCAGCGCCGCCAGCGGCGCCAGCAACAATGCCGGGGCCAGCCAGGCGGACAGCGCCGCCAGCAGCGTCGCGTTGACGGCCAGGCTGGACCAGTGGCGGCGCCAGGCAAAGCGCTCGCCGCTGCCGGGCGCGATCGCCGGCAGGCTGGCGGACCAATACACCGCGAAACAGCGGCACCAGGCGGGAATCAGCAGCAGGCCCCACGCCGGCGTCGGCTGTTTGGCCAGCAGCATCAGTAAGATCAGTTTGGCGACGATGGCCAGGATCAAGGCCAGAGCGCCGAAGCTGCCGACGTGAGGGTCCTTCAGCACTTCAAAGAAACGCTCGCGCGAGCGGTGCGCCGCGCCCAGCGCGTCGGCGAGATCGCCCAAACCGTCCAGGTGCAGGCCGCCGGTGACCCAGGTCCACATCAACAGCGCCAACAGCGCCGCCAGCCAGGGATCGCTCAGGCGGCCCAGGCTTAGCGCCGCCAGCAGCAGCGCGCCGACGATCAGGCCCACCGCGGCGAACCAGCGCGCGCTGTCGGCCAGCCATTCCTGCTTGAATTCGCGTAGCTGGGGCGTGGGGAGGCGGGTCAGGAATTGCAGCGCCAGAATCAGTCCGCGCACGGGGCTTCCAAACGCATCAGGTAGGCTGGGTGCCCTTCTAGAATGGATAATTGGGCAAAGCCGCCGCGTTGCACCGTCATCAGCTTGGCCACCGAGAAGTCCGCGCCAAGCAGCTCCGCCAGCAAGGTGGTGATGACGCCGCCGTGGGTGACGAGCACCCGGTGGCTGCCGTTGGCCGTGGTCATCCATTCGGACAGGCCGGTCAGCACCCGAGTGCGGAAAGCTTCGTAGGGCTCGCCGCCGGGCGGTGTCAGTTCGCCGGCGGCCAGCTTGGCGCGCCAGTCCGGATAGCGTTGCGCCAGAACCTGTACGTCCATGCCGTCCCAGTCGCCGAAGTCCATTTCAGCGAACCTTGGGTCCACTTTCAGCGTCAGCGAGCCATGCAAGGCGTGCCGGACCGAAAACTCGCGACAGCGCTGCAAGGGCGAACTGGCCATCGCCGTTACCGGCGCCAGCGCGCAAATGCGCTGCCAGCTTTGCGCCATTTGTACGTGCCCCGTGGCGTTCAGCGGCAAATCGCTGCTGCCGATCAAGCGGCCGTCATGGTCGATTTCGCCGTGGCGCAGCAGGGTCAGCGTGTAGGGGTTCATTCCGCTTTTCCGGTGATGCCTGCCTCGGCGAAGGTGGCCATCTCGTTGTGCAGGCGGATGGCCATTTGCAGCAAGGGCACGCACAGCGCGGCGCCGGAGCCCTCGCCCAGATGCATGCCGAGGTCCAGCACCGGCTCCAGCTTCAGCGCGTGCAGCGCCAACAGGTGGCCGGTTTCTTCCGAGCGGTGACTGGCCAGCAACCAATCCCCCAAGCGAGGCTCCAGCGCCAGCGCGCAGAGCGCGGCGGCGCTGGCAATGAAGCCGTCCACCAGCGCCGGCGCGCCTTGCGCGGCGCTTTCCAGATAGAAGCCGGCCATGGCGGCGATTTCCAGGCCGCCCAGCTCGGCGAGGGTTTCCAGGGCGGACAATTCGCGACTGGCGACGCGGGCCAGTGCGACGCGCACCACTTGGCGCTTGGTTTCCAGGCCGGCCTCGTTCAGGCCGGTGCCGCGGCCGACGATGCGTTCCGGCGACAAGCCGGCGAGCCGGCAGATCAGCGTGGCGGACGCGGTGGTGTTGCCTATGCCCATGTCGCCGGCGATCAGCAGATTGGCGCCGCTGGCCAAGGCGCGGCGCGCGGCCTGGCGGCCCACTTCCAGCGCGGCCTCCGCCTGCGCCGGCGTCATCGCGGCTTCCCTGGCCAGATTACCGGTGCCGGCCCGCACTTTTGCGTGGACGATGGGCAGCGCGGAGACGTCGCTGAGCACGCCGGCGTCCACCACCTCAAGGCGCGCGTCCAGGCTGTGCGCCAGCACGCAGATGGCAGCGCCGCCATTGGCAAAATTGCGCACCATCTCGCCGGTTACCACCGAGGGATAGGCGGACACGCCTTCCGCGGTCACGCCGTGATCGCCGGCGAACACCGTGATGGCCGGCCGCAGCGCGTCCGGGCAGGTCTTGCCCTGCCAGGCGGCGAAGCGGCAGGCCAGCTCTTCCAACCTGCCTAGGCTGCCCGCCGGCTTGGTCAGTGTGGCCTGGCGGGCGCGGGCGGCTTGATAGGCGGCGAAGTCGGGTGAGCGAAAGGTGTCGGTGAATGTCATGAGATGGCCAGCTCCAGCCTGGGTGAGAGAGTGATTCAGCGGCGACTTTAAGCGATAGCCCTGCACGGGGGCAACCCGCAGTCGATGGACAATTTGATCCTAACTAAACATATTTCTTTTGGCACCATCCCGTCGGGATGCTCTCCGGTATAATCCAGAGCCTAGCAGGTGTCCGCGTCTCAATGGCGCGGATGAAACGGGAAGCCGGTGAGAAACCGGCGCTGCCCCCGCAACGGTAAGGCCTGGCGTGTAGGAGCTGTTCAACAGCGTCGCGTTTGACTCGCGAGCTTTTGAGGCTAAACGCCCAGGCGATGCAACTGCCACTGTCCATGGGATGGGAAGGCGCATCGCCCCAAGGCCCAGCCCGGAGACCGGCCTGCTGGCATGCGCGATCATGGAAACAACACTCGCGCGCGCAATGGCCGCCCGGAAGGCGACCGCACTGGAGTATCGCGGGGAGGCGATCCGACAGACGGCCCGGCGCTCTGCCGTGGCGTCCCCCTTTTCATGCCTTCTTCGCACTCTCCCTAACAATGCCGCCACGGCGGCCAGATCATAAAAGTGGAGTGTGTTTCATGTTCAAGCCCCAACAATGCGCGTTGCTGGTCTCGCTAGCTTGCGCCGGCCAGGCCTACGCCGCCAATGTGCCCGAGTTTGCCGGCGATCCGGTGGTGGTGACGGCGAGCCGAGTTGCGCAACCGCTGTCGCGTACACTGGCCGATGCGACCGTGGTCACGCGCGAGGAAATCGAAGAAAGCGGAGCGCAAACTCTGCAACAAGTGCTGTCGCGCCAGGCGGCTATCTCGATTGCCAGCAACGGGGGCCCTGGCAGCGCCAGCAGCATCTATATCCGCGGCAACAAGGATAGTCATACGGTGGTGCTGGTGGACGGTGTGCGGATTTACTCCGCAACGCTTGGCACTACGATGATCCAGAATATTCCCTTAACGCAGATCGAGCGAATTGAAATTCTGCGGGGACCCGCGTCCAGCTTATACGGTGCCGATGCAATCGGCGGGGTGATTCAGATTTTCACTCGGAAAGGCGAGGGTGAGCCGCGCTGGAACGCAGGGGCGGAGTTTGGCAGTCGAGGTACTGGCAAGCTAAGCGCCGGTGTAGCGGGGAAGTCGGGAAATACCGCTTATAGCCTGCAGTTGTCGCATGCTCAATCTGATGGTTTTTCGGCGACCAATCCACGCAATACGGGTTACTACAACCCGGACAACGACGGGTATCGCAATGATAGTTACGCCGCTAGCTTGACGCAGACCTTGTTGCCTGGCCATGACTTGACCGTGCGTCTATTCCAGACCTTCGCTGAGACTGACATTGACTATACCAATGCGTGGAAGGGGCAAGATCGCTCCAAGTCGCGCCTGACCGGACAGAGCGTTGAATCAAAAAATCGTTTCAATGACGTCTGGACAAGCACTTTGCGTTTTGCTCGCAGTCAAGACAAGTCCGAGGAGTTCCATAACGATGATTTCGATCGCCGCGCCAGCTTTTTCCAGACTACGCAGAACGAATGGCAGTGGCAGAATGATCTGAATACCAAGATTGGCGTTTTTATTCTGGGCACGTCCCATTTGGACCAGAAAATCGCTAGCGATGGTATCTATACCAAAAACACCCGCACCACCAATGCCGGATTCGTGAGCTACCAGTTGGAGTTGGGCAAACATCTTCTCCAAGCCAGCCTTCGAAACGATCATGATGATCAATTTGGAGGGAAGACAACTGGAAAAGCC
Source organism: Chromobacterium fluminis (assembly GCF_011602385.1). Lineage (NCBI taxonomy): Bacteria > Pseudomonadati > Pseudomonadota > Betaproteobacteria > Neisseriales > Chromobacteriaceae > Chromobacterium > Chromobacterium fluminis. The sequence continues at coordinate 17,234 of NZ_JAAOMA010000054.1, forward strand.
GGTTACGGCTATCGTTTCGCTGATGCTTGGTTGGCGCGTGTAGGTTATGGCACAGGGTATAAAGCACCGTCCTTTAACGATCTGTACTATCCGGGCAGTGGCAACCCCAATCTAAAGCCGGAGAGTTCAAAGAATACAGAATTGGCCCTGCAATACCGAAAAGATGGCCGTTCGGCTAGCTTGACCTTATTTCAGAACAAAGTGGAGCAGTTGATTCAGTGGGCGCAAACCGACCCCACGGATTTCAATTCATGGCGCCCGAGTAATGTGGATCGCGCAACGATCCGGGGGCTGTCATTGGAGGCGGCGGCCCAATGGCTCAGTATCGATTGGCAAGGTAACTTGACGTTGATGGATGCGCGAGACGATAAGACAGGCAATTGGTTGGCAAATCGGCCGCGCCAGAGTGCCAGCGTCTCCGCCGCCAAGCAGTGGGAAAAATGGACGCTGGGAGCGGAGCAGCAAGTCGCGTCGCGTCGAGCAGGAGATGCGACTAATTCGGAGGCCAAAGCGCTGCATGGTTACGGCGTGACCAATATTTTTGCCAATTATCGTTTTGCCAAAAATTGGACTGCCACGGCTCGAGCGGACAATCTGTTCAATCGTGAATATGAAACCGCTTATGGGTACAACACCGGCGGGCTGGGTGTTTTCCTTGGGGTTCGTTTCAGTCAGTAAGGAATCATCCCCATGCCCCACCTAATCACCGGCGGCGCGCGCAGCGGCAAGAGCCGCTACGCCGAATCCCTGGCCCTGGCCCATCCGGGTCCGGTCTGTTATCTGGCCACGGCGGAGCTGCGCGGCGGCGACGCCGAGTTCGCCGCCCGTGTCGAGCACCATCGCCGGCGGCGTCCGGCTGAGTGGTCGCAGGCGGATGCCGGCCGCGGGCTGGCCGCCGAGCTGCTGCGTCACGACGTGGCTGGCGGTCTGCTGCTGATAGATTGCCTGGGCATGTGGTTGATGCGCTTTTTCGACGAGGACGGCGGTTTCGACGCAGCCGGTTTCGAGCAGGAGCGCGCCGCGCTGCTGGCTGCGCTGGAACAGGCGAGGGGCGAGGTGCTGCTGGTCAGCAATGAAATCGGCTGGGGTGTGGTGTCGGCCAGCGCCCAGACTCGTTGCTTCGTAGACGAGTTGGGGCGTTTGAACCAGCAAGCGGCAGCGGTTTGCCGGCGGGTGACATTGGTGGCCTGCGGCTTGCCGCTGGTGTTGAAAGGCGAGGCATGAGACGGTTGTTGGGTTTGACGCTGCTGTTGAGCGCGCTGCCGGCGACGGCGGCGGTCAGCGTTCAGGACGGCAGCGGACAGACCATCACGCTGGCTCAGCCGGCGCAAAGGATTTTGACCCTGGTGCCGCATGCCACGGAAATGTTGTACGCGATCGGCGCCGGCGACAAGCTGGTGGCCACGGTGGAGTATAGCGACCACCCGGACGCCGCCAAGCGCTTGCCGCAGGTGGGCAGCTTCACCGGCTTCAGTCTGGAGGAAGTCATGCGCCAGCGGCCGGACCTGGTGGTGGCCTGGCGCGACGGCGGCGCGCCGCGTGAACTGGAGCGTTTGCGCGGCCTGGGCATTCCCGTTTATCTGAGCCACCCCTTGCAGCCGGACGACGTGGCCAAGGAAATGCTGGCGCTGGGGCGGCTGGCCGGCGCGGATGGGAGCTCCGCCAAGGCGGCGGCAGGCTATCGCCAGCGCTTGGCGGACCTACGCCAGCGTTACGGCGCGCGCGCGCCGGTGAGGGTGTTCTACCAAGTCAGCCAGACGCCCATCTTCACCGTCAGCGACCAAAGCTTCATGGGGCCGTTGATTCGCCTGTGCGGCGGCGTCAATGTGTTTGGCGATGTCCGGCAACCGGCGCCGCAAGTGTCCGCCGCCACTGTGGTGGCGGCGCGTCCGCAGGCGATTCTGGCCGGAGACGAAGCCAGCCTGCGGATGTGGCGTCGTTGGCAAACGCTGCCGGCGGTGGCCAAAAACGCGCTGTTCGCCCTGTCGGGCGACGCCATGGTCGTGCCCGGTCCGCGGCTGGTGGATGGCGCGGAGGCCTTGTGTCTCGCGCTGGACACAGCGCGGCAGCGGCTGGGTTTGACGGCCAAGTGAGCGCCGGCTATCCTCGCCGCCATGGACAAGGAACTGGAATATCTCGAGTCGCGGGTGACGGCGTTGGTGGCGCGCATTCGCGAACTTGAAACACAAAACGGCCGTTTTGCCGAAGCGCTGTCCGAAGCGCTGCGCGACAATGCGGAGCTGAACTTCAAAGTCAACGAAACCCGCGCGCGGGTGGCGGCTCTGGTCGAGCGCCTGCCCAAGGCGTCGGAGGATGCAGAATGAGCGACGTGGCTCAGGTTGAAATCGAACTGCTGGGGCGTTCCTTCACCATCGGCACCCCGGCGGAAGAAAAGGAAACGTTGCAAGAGGCGGTGCGCTTGCTGGCCGGCAAGATCGAAATGATCCAGCAGCACGGCAAGGTAATGGACGCCGACAAGATCGCCATCATGGCCGCGCTGAACATCGCCCACGATTTGTTGAAGACAAAAGTGGGAGAGGGCTTGGAGATGGCGGCGTTTCAGCGTAAAATACGCAGTATGAGCGAAGCCGCCGACCAAGCGCTTCGCGAAAGCCAGCAAGCGCTGTTTTAAACGCAGAGCAGCTGGCGAACACCAAGGTCAGTACCCCCTGCGGTGTTTGTGAAGGCACACAATTCCTTTGTACCAATGCGTTCGCTTCAGGCTGCCAGCGTGAGTCATGGGCGTGCCGCGTCCTCTTGAGGATGCGCCCGAAATGACTGGCAGGCGGCCCTCCCTGGAAACAGGGTACAAGCGAATTTTGCCCGAACGACACTCGCGGGGGCTCCCCCCTCTGCCATGACCTCACTTTCCTTTGTTTCCGATCCGGTTTCCCTAGACAAGCCCGCATTGCGCAGGCGGATTCGCCGTGCGCGTCAGGCGCTGAGCACTAGCTATCGCTTGCAGGCGATGCGGGCGATCGCGCGTCACGCCTCGCGGCTGCTCAAGCGCGGCAAGCGCGTGGGCGCTTATCTGGCCGCCGGCTCGGAGCTGAATCTGGAAGTCCTGATGAGCGCAGCGCTGTGGCGCGGCGCGGAAGTCTATCTGCCACAGATCCCGCGGCGCGGCCGCCGGCTATGGTTCAGCCGCGTGGGCGCGGCGGACCGCTGGTATCTGCATCCGCGTTATCGAATCGCCGAATACGACGGCCCGGCGCTGCGCGCCGAACGGCTGGACGTGTTGTTCGTGCCGCTGCTGGCCATTGACGACGACGGCTATCGCATGGGCCAGGGCGGAGGCTTTTACGATACCACGCTGGCCTTCCGCCAACGCGCGCGTCAGTTCGGCAAACCCTTGCTGGTGGGCGTGGCCTACGATTGCCAGCGCGTCGAGTGCGTGCCGCGCGAAGCGTGGGACGTCCGGCTCGATTATTTGTTGACCGAATCCGGCCTGCGCCGGCTGCCCTTGAGCCCCTTATGCCGCTAGCCGTTGTCTTCCTGGCCGTTTTGCCGGCCTTGGCCCTGCTGGGGCGCTTGGAGTGGGCGGTGGCGTGGCTGTATCTGAGCCTGAGCCTGCTGTGTTTTGTGCTGTACTGGCGGGACAAGCGGGCGGCGGAGCGCGGCGGGCCGCGTACGCCTGAGGCCAGGTTGCTGTGGCTGGGCGTGTTGTGCGGCTGGCCAGGGGGGCTGATGGCGCGCAGGCTGTTCCGCCATAAGACCGTCAAGCAGCCGTTCCGGCTGCTGTTCTGGTGCGGCGCGGCCTTGAATCTGGCCGCGCTGAGCGGCTGGTTGTACCTGCGGGCAAACTGAGCGATCAGCGCCAGTCGTGGCGGCCGCCGTAGTAATAGCCGTAAACCGGCGTCACCACCACCGGGGCCGGCCTGACCACCACCGGCCTGACCGCCACCCTGGGCGGCTCCACTACGCAAGCGCTTAAGCCGGCGGCCAGCGCCAGTCCCAGCAGACATTGTTTGGCACGGGTATTCATCCATTGTTTGGCACGGGTATTCATCGCCTTCATCCTTTTCTTCAGTTATCGCCATATCCCCTTGGGATGCCGATGTCAGCATAAACGGCAATCTTTCCAGTAAGATTGAGCAAGCGTTAACCCTTTCCCTGACTAATTAACAGACATTGCCCATGCGATACTGGCTGATGAAGTCCGAACCGGACGATACTTCGATCGACGATCTCGCCGCCGAGCCCGAACGCTTGTTCGAGTGGACCGGCGTGCGCAATTACCAGGCGCGCAATTTCATGCGCGACGGCATGCAAGAGGGGGACCGGCTGCTGTTCTGGCATTCGTCCTGCCCGGAGCCGGGGGTGGCCGGCCTGGCGGAAATCGCCGCCGCCGCTCATCCGGACTCCAGTCAGTTTGATCCGGAAAGCCCTTACTACGACCCCAAGTCTTCTCCCGACGCGCCGCGTTGGCTGGCGGTGGACGTGCGCTTCCTGCGCAAGACCCGGCTGCTGTCGCCGGCGGAGCTGCGCCAACACCCGCCTCTAGCGGAAATGACGGTGCTCAAGCGCGGCAATCGGCTGTCCATCACCCCGCTGAGCGAGGACGAATGGCGCTACATCACTGAACAGTTGCTGGCATGCTGAGCGTTCCGCTGATTCTGGCGCTGCTGGCCTGCGGCGCGGTGGCCGGCTTCCTGGCCGGATTGCTCGGGGTCGGCGGCGGCCTGGTCATCGTGCCGGTGGTTTTGGGCGTCTTGTCCGCCGCGCATTTGGGCGGCGACCATGCCCAACATTTGGCGGTGGGCACCTCGCTGGCGGTCATGGTGTTCACCAGCCTGTCCAGCGTGCGCGCCCATCATAAGAAGGGCGCGGTGGATTGGCGCATCGTGAGAGCGATGGCGCCGGCGATGGTGGTTGGCACCTTGCTGGGCAGCCTGGTGGCCGGCGCGATCTCCGGGCTGGCGCTGAAATGGTTCTTCGTGGGCTATGCCTATCTGGTCGCCGTGCAGATGTTCTTCAATCTCAAGCCGCAAGCCAGCCGCGGAATGCCTGGTCAGGCTGGGCAATGGAGCGCCGGCGGGCTGATCGGCATGATCTCCAGCTGGGTGGGCATAGGTGGCGGCTCGATGAGCGTGCCCTTCATGAGCTGGTGCAATGTGCCGGTGCACACCGCCATCGCCACCAGCGCGGCGCTGGGCTGGCCCATCGCCGTATCCGGCGCCGTCGGCTACCTTTATAGCGGCTGGGGCGTCGCCGGCTTGCCGGCCGGCGCCTTGGGCTTCGTCTACCTGCCGGCCATGCTGGCGCTGATGCTGATGACGGTGTTGATGGCCCCCTTGGGCGCGCGCGCCGCGCACAAGCTGCCGGTGGCCCGCTTGAAGCAGGTGTTCGCCGCCTTGATGACGGCGATGGCCAGCGAGATGTTGTACAACCTGCTGCGAGGTTGAGCGCGGCGCGTTTTCCCTTGTTCCCCCGATGGAGAGGCCATGTTGTATCCGCCGATAGCACCGTTCGCCAGCGGCATGTTGCCGCTGGACGGCTTGCATGCGATGTACTGGGAGCAATGCGGTTTGCCGCAGGGCTATCCGGCGCTCTATCTTCACGGCGGGCCGGGCGACGGCTGCGTGCCGGCCTGCCGCCAGCTGTTCGACCCCGGCTTTTACCGCGCGGTGCTGTTCGATCAGCGCGGCAGCGGCCGCTCGACGCCGCGCGGCGAGCTGCGCGACAACAGCACCGCCCATCTGGTGGCGGACATCGAACGGCTGCGCGAGCACCTGGGCATTGAACGCTGGCTGGTGTTCGGAGGCTCCTGGGGCAGCACGCTGGCGCTGGCTTACGCCCAGGCGCATCCGGAACGCGTCAGCGGCCTGATCCTGCGCGGCATTTTCCTGGGCGAGCGCAGCGAGATCGACTGGTTCCTGCACGGCATGGGCCAGTTCTTTCCCGAAGAATGGCAGCGTTTCGTCGCGCCTATCCCGGAGGCCGAACGCGGCGATTTGCTGGCCGCGTACTACCGGCGCCTGACCGATCCCGACCCGGCAGTGCACCTGCCGGCTTGTCGCGCCTGGGGGCGTTACGAGGGCGCTTGCGTCGCGCTGCGCCCCAACGCCGACGCCGCCGAACGCGCCGGCAGCGAATACGTGGCTTTGTCGCTGGCGCGGCTGGAGGCCCATTACTTCGTCAACCGCGTCTTTCTGCCGGAGGGCGCCTTGCTGGCCGGGCTGGCGCGCATTCGCCATATCCCCGCCGCCATCGTGCAAGGCCGTTACGACGTCGTCTGCCCGCCGATCACCGCGCTGCGGCTGGTCCAGGCCTGGCCTCAAGCCCACTACGAACTGGTGGAAGCCGCCGGCCATTCTCTGTGGGAGCCGGACATTCTGGACGCGCTGCTGCGGCAACTAGAGCGTTTCCGCGACGCCCATCTAGCCGGCCGGGTTTGAACCTAGGCAACTAATCAACCGTGGGGAGGGTCGAACCCAGCTTTCCACTCCAACCGGATACAAGGATGGACATGAAAGCGATAATGCTCTGCGCCGCGGCCGCCTTGGCCGCGATCCCCGCCGCCGCCGCCGCCTCCGCCTACAGCGACGAAGCGCGCTTGCCGTTTGCCGGCCAGCCGGGCGAACTGCCGCTGGAAGTGGTGCTGCGCTTTGCCAAGAACCGCCTGGGCGAGGACGGTCAGTTCGAATACCGCAGCCTGAAAGTGATACAGATCAGCCAGCCGGAAGCGTTCGACAAAGCCAGCATCGCCTTGCTGCGCGAAGGCCTGATGGACGACAGCGTCAAGGGCACGCGCCAGCGCTTCCAGCTTAGCCGCGAGGACAATGTTTGGACCATACGCGCGGTGAAGGAGGACTTCTCCTGCTGGCGCGGCCGCAAAGGTTGGGGCGTGAAGCTCTGCCCGTGATTGCGCTAGGCTGAGTAGCCGGCCAAGCATTTGTTTTTTTGGGGTCTTATCGCGGGAGCGAAGACGCCGTTATAATGGGGGCAACCTTTTTGCGGACGGGCTATCCGGAGCGCGACTCATCACTAGCGCCTCCGGGCAGCCCGCCTTTTGTATTTCCGCCTTTTGAATTTCAGAGTCCAGACAAAGATCGCCATGCAAGAACAATACAGTCCGCGCGCGGTTGAAGCCGCCGCCCAGCAGAAATGGCAGAAGACTGCCGCCTTCAAAGCCGTGGAAGACGCGTCGCGTCCCAAGTACTACGCCTTGTCGATGTTCCCGTATCCGTCCGGCAAGCTGCACATGGGCCATGTGCGCAACTACACCATCACCGACGTGCTGGCCCGTTTCAAGCGCCTGCAAGGCTTCAACGTGCTGCAGCCGATGGGCTGGGACGCCTTCGGCCTGCCGGCCGAGAACGCCGCGATGAAAAACGGCGGCGCGCCGGCTGCCTGGACCTACGCCAACATCGAGTATATGAAGCAGCAACTGGACAGCCTGGGCTTCGCGCTGGACTGGGAGCGCGAGCTGGCCACCTGCAAGCCGGACTACTATCGCTGGGAGCAGTGGCTGTTTACGCGTTTGTTTGAAAAAGGCGTGATCTACAAGAAAAACGGCGTGGTCAACTGGGACCCGGTGGACCAGACCGTGCTGGCCAACGAACAAGTAGTGGACGGCCGCGGCTGGCGCTCTGGCGCGCTGGTGGAAAAGCGCGAAATCCCGATGTACTACTTCCGCATCACCGACTACGCCGAGCAGCTGCTGGCGGATCTGGACAAGCTGGACGGCTGGCCGGAACAGGTCAAGACCATGCAGCGCAACTGGATAGGCAAGAGCTTCGGCTCCGACGTGGCCTTCGCCTACGATGAAGCCAGCATCGGCCATGCAGGCCAACTCAAGGTCTACACCACCCGTCCGGATACCCTGATGGGCGCCACCTATGTGGCCGTGGCCGCAGAACATCCGCTGGCCACTCAGGCCGTGGCGGGCAAGCCGGAGCTGCAAGCCTTCATCGCCGAATGCAAGGCCGGCTCCGTGGCCGAGGCCGACGTGGCCAAGATGGAAAAGAAGGGCATGGACACCGGTCTGTTCGTCGTCCACCCGCTGACCGGCGCCAAGCTGCCGGTATGGGTCGCCAACTACGTGCTGTGGGGCTACGGCGAAGGCGCGGTGATGGCGGTGCCGGCGCATGACGAGCGCGACTTCGAGTTCGCCAACAAATACCAGCTGCCGATCCAGCAGGTCTACGCGCCGGCCAGCGGCGACGACAACTTCGACGCCGCCGTTTGGCAGGACTGGTACGCGGCCAAGGACGACAGCATCCGCACCGTGGGCAGCGGCAAATACGACGGTCTGAACTTCGCCGCGGCCTTCGACGCCATCGTCGGCGATCTGGAAGCCAAGGCCGCCGGCCAGAAGAAAACCCAGTACCGTCTGCGCGACTGGGGCATTTCGCGTCAGCGCTACTGGGGCTGCCCGATTCCCATCATCCATTGCCAGAGCTGCGGCGACGTGCCGGTGCCGGAAAAAGACCTGCCGGTGACGCTGCCGGAAAACGTGATTCCGGACGGCGCCGGCTCCCCGCTGGCCAAAATGCCGGAGTTCTACGAAACCAGCTGCCCGAAATGCGGCGGCGCGGCCAAGCGCGAAACCGACACCATGGACACCTTCGTCGAGTCCAGCTGGTACTACGCGCGCTACGCCTCGCCCAAGTGCGACACCGCGATGGTGGACAAGAAGGCGGCCGACTACTGGCTGCAAGTGGACCAGTACGTGGGCGGCATCGAACACGCCATCTTGCACCTGCTGTACGCGCGCTTCTTCCACAAGCTGATGCGCGACGAGGGCCTGGTGTCCAGCGACGAGCCGTTCAAGAGCCTGCTGACCCAGGGCATGGTGGTGTGCGAAACCTTCTATCGCGAACTGCCCAACGGCGCCACCGACTGGATCGCGCCGCAGGACGTGGTGCTGGAGCGCGACGCCAAGGGCAAGATCGTGGCCGCCAAGCATCGCGTCGACGGCCTGCCGGTGGTGGTGGGCGGCATCGAGAAAATGTCCAAGTCCAAGAACAACGGCGTGGACCCGCAGGAATTCATTGAAAACTACGGCGCGGACACCGCCCGCCTGTTCATGATGTTCGCCGCGCCGCCGGAGCAGAGCCTGGAATGGTCGGACGCCGGCGTGGAAGGCGCGTTCCGCTTCCTCAAGCGCTTGTGGAAAGCGGCGAACGAGCATGTAGCCGCCGGCCTGGCGCCGGCCTACAGCGGCGGCGAACTGTCCGCAGGCCTGAAGGATCTGCGCTTCAAGTTGCACGCCACCATCCAGAAAGTGGCCGACGACTACGGTCGCCGCCAGCAATTCAACACCGCCATCGCCGCGGTGATGGAGTTGCTGAACACCTACGACAAAACCGACACCTCCGGCGACGCCGGCCGTGCGGTGGCGCAGGAAACGCTGGAAACCGTAGTGCTGCTGCTGTCCCCCATCGTGCCGCATATCTGCGACGCGTTGTGGAGCGCCTTGCGCCCGGGCAGTGAATTGCTGCAACAAGCCTGGCCGAAAGTGGACGAGAGCGCGCTGATCAAGAGCGAGATCGAACTGATGGTGCAGGTGGGCGGCAAGCTGCGCGGCAGCGTCACCGTGGCCGCGGACGCGGCCAAGGAGGTGATCGAAGCCGCGGCGCTGGCGCATGAAAACGTGCAGAAGTTCATGGAAGGCAAGCCGGCCAAGAAAATCATCGTGGTGCCGGGCCGCCTGGTCAACATCGTGGTGTAAACCGACGTGGCTCCGGTCCTGCGCGCGGCCTGCGCGCCGGACCGGGCCAGCATTGTTTCCCGATAAGGAATCGTGAATGAGACTTTCCCTGCAATGGTTGTGGCTGGCGCTGCTGGCCGTCACGCTGAGCGCCTGCGGCTTTCACCTGCGCGGCCTGGGCGGCCCGATGAAGCCGCTGCCGTTCGCCTCGCTGTATTTCGACGGCGGCGGCACCGCGGTGGCCGGCGATGTGCGCACCGTGCTGGCGCGCGACCCGCGCCTGCAAGTGCTGGACAATCCCAAGCAGGCCGAGGCGGTGGTGACCATCCTCAGCGAAAACCAGTCCAAGGACATCCTGACCCTGAACGTGGGCGGCAAGATCAATGAGTACCAGCTGACCTATACCGCCGTGGTGCGCACCGTGCTGTTCGGCGTGCCGGTGGAACCGGACATGACCGTGGTCGTGCGCCGCAGCATGAACTACTCGGATAGTGCCATCCTCGGCAAGGAGCAGGAAGAAGCCCTGATCTGGGCCGACGCCCGCCGCGACGCGGCCGAGCAGATCGTCCGTCGTCTGGCCTACCTGAAAAAGCCGGCCGCCGCGCCGCTGACCGGCCCGCAAAGCCTGAAGCCCGCCGATGCCCAGCCTAAGCCCTGACGCGCTGATCGCGGCGCTGGGCAAGGGCCTGGCGCCGCTGTACCTGATCCATGGCGAGGAAGCGCTGCTGGCCTTGGAGGCCGCCGACGCGCTGCGCCAAGCGGCGCGCGATCAAGGCTATCAGGAGCGCGAAGTGTTGACAGTGGAGGCGGGGTTCGACTGGTCGCAGCTGCGCGACGCGATGAGCAGCGTTTCGCTGTTCGCCGAGCAAAAGCTGCTGGAAGTCCGCATTCCCAACGGCAAGCCCGGTACCGAAGGCGCCGAGGCGCTGCAACAGCTGGCGGCTCAGCCGCCGCAGGACACGGTGACCCTGATCACCCTGCCCAAGCTGGAGCGCGCGCAGCAGCAGTCCAAGTGGTTCCAGGCGCTGGAAAAGCTGGCGGTGACGGTGGAGGCCCGATTGGTGGGGCGCGCCGAGCTGCCAAGCTGGATCACGCGCCGCCTCAAGGCTCAAGGCCAAGTGCTGGGCGGCGAGGCGCTGGCTTTCTTTGTTGATCGCGTCGAAGGCAATTTGCTAGCCGCGCGCCAGGAAGTGGACAAGCTGGCTCTGCTGTACCCGGCCGGAGAATTGACGCTGGAGCAATTGCGCGCCGCGGTGGCTAATGTGGCCCGCTTCGACGTGTTCCGTTTGTCCGAATCCTGGCTGGCCGGCGATGTGCCGCGGGTGCTGCGCATGCTGGACGGCCTGATGGCCGAAGGCGAGGCGCCGGTGCTGGTGTTGTGGTCGCTGACCGAAGACGTGCGCATGTTGCTGCGTCTGCGCCAGGGCCTGAAGGATGGGCGCAACGCGCGCGACATGGCGCGCGAACTGCGTTTGTGGGGCGACAAGCAGCGTCTGGCCGAACCGGCCTTGCGCCGCATCGGCCCGCGCAAGCTGATGACCGCGCTGGACGAATGCGCGCGCATAGACCGTCAGATCAAGGGCGTGGAAGTCGGCGACCCCTGGCAGACCATGCGCGGGCTGGCGGGCCTGCTGGCCGCTTGAGCCGACGGGACATTCACCAAGATTCGCGCCCCGTGCGCGGCAAACAGGAGAGCACCATGGCTTTATTCGATACCTTGAGCGGTTTGCTGTCCGGCGGCGCGGAAGGCGGCGCCGGCGAAGCCCTGCAAAGCTTGTTGCAACAACAAGGCGGCTTGTCCGGACTGCTGGAACAGTTCCAGCAAGGCGGTCTGGGCGAGCTGGTGTCTTCGTGGGTGGGGC
>NZ_JAAOMA010000055.1:0-27592 GCF_011602385.1 Chromobacterium fluminis
ACGCCCGTACAAACCTTTATTGATGGCAAACGGGAATGGAGGGAGAAGGTAGACAACTTGAATTGATCTGACAGTCGGGTGCCGTCAAAACGGGAGACTGTCAGATCAGGTCTGAACTTCTACATTTAATTCCTCCGCAGGACTTCACTGCATGGACGTAGCCAGAAACACCCATTGCCGATAACTGTCCTTGCCGGCGAAATCGCCCAGTTCCACGGCGAAGCCCTGTTGTTTCAACGGCCGTTCGTCCAACAGGCTGTGCACGCCCACGATGCCGCCGTCCTCGCCCTTGATCAGTCCCCATTCCGGCTTGCCCGTTAGCGGATCGGCATAGAGCCGGCGCAGGTGGCGGCGGGTGAAGGGCACGCGCTCGTCCTTGAGCAGAGCTTCCAAGGTCTTGGGATAGGCCGGCGCGGGGCCGGAACGATAATAGGCGGCGATGGCTCGCTGCAATTGCAAGCCGATGTGCAGCAGTTCTTCTTCCTTGTCGCGTTGCAGTTGCCGGCTCCAGGCCCCTGCCGCCGCGCTGAGGGCGACACCCATGGCCAGCGACAGCGCCAACACGCCCAAGTAGGCCAGCCCGCGCTGCTTACCAGTTGCCATAGCTGCTGCCGTCCAGGCCGACGCCAGGCGCCCCGCTGGCCACGTCGCCAACGCCGCCCTCCTCCGCCGGCTTGGCTTGCCAGCCGTCGCGCCGGCCGGCAACGGGATCGAGCGGCAACTCGCGCAGATAGCGGCCGGCCACCAGGTCCTGCAAGGCGGCCGGGTTGGCGCCGTGGTCGGCGCGGTAATCGTCTATCGCCTGGCGCAATGCCGCCAGATTGTGGCGCAGCACGGTTTCGCGGGCGCGATCGTTATGCTTGAAATAGCTGGGGCCAACCAGGGCCATCAGCGCGCCGATGATGCTCATCACCACCAGCAATTCAATCAGGGTGAAGCCGCGGGCCGGCTTACCATTGTTGGTAGGGTAGGCCATTGATGCCCTTTCTAAGGCTCTTGGAACGGATGTCGTATACGTCGCCGCCGGAGGAGAACGCCTCCGCCGAGCTACCATAGCTGCGCGTCTCCCAGCTGGCCGCCGGGTCCGTGCCCGCGCAGCCTTCGCACATCGGGTCCGCCGGCAGCCGCCGCAGGAAGTAGAGCTTGCCGCCGTTGGGGTCGCTCTTGTCGATCACCCCTTCGACCAGGCTGGCGAGGCTGGGCGGGTAGCCGCTGCGATCCGGCGAAACCTCTATCTTCTTGTCCGTCACCGCTTGGCGGTAGGCGTCGATGGCGTTGCGGATCTGCCGCAAGCTGTATCTAAGCTCCGCCTCCTGCGCGCGCCGTCTGCTCAGTTCGCTCAGCGGCAGGCTGGCTCCCAGCAACAACGCCATCAGAGTGAGCGCGGCCAGCATCTCAATCAGAGTGAAACCGGTTTGACGCGACATAAGCACCTCAGGGCGCGGCCAGCGGGCTGTCCAGCGCTGGCGCGACGGCATTGACGGGAACGGGCGGTCGGGGCGCTTCGGTGGTCAGACGCTCCAGCGTCAGCCGGTCCTCGGTGCCGGAATGGAAATAGCTGCTGGAGGCGGCAGGCAGGTCCAGCGCCCGCTCAATGCGCGGAGTCAGCAACAGAATGAGCTCGGTGTTTTCGGCACTCCGCTTCTGGCTGCCGAACAAGCTGCCCAGCCAACCCAGGGCGCTGAGGCCGGGCAGGCCGCTGCTGCCGCGGTCGTGCTGCTGTTTGATCAGGCCGGCCAGTACCTGGGTTTCGCCGTCTCGCGCGGTCATCACCGTTTCGGCGTTGCGGGTGCTCATCGGATAGACCGTGCCGCCGCCGGCGGTCTTGACTTCGCCCTTGAGGTTGCTGACTTCCATATTCACCTTGACGCTGACTTCATTGCTGAGGCTGATCCGCGGCTCCACTTGCAAGATCAGGCCGACATCCTGATAGTTGACCGACTCCGTCACCACGCCGTTGGCGTTGGTGGTGGTGACCACCGGCACTTTCTCGCCTATCTTGATGCTGGCCTTTTCCATATTGCGCACGCGGATCTTGGGGTTGGCCAGCACCTTGGTCTTGCCCTTCCTTTGCAGCAGCTTGATCGCCACGCCCAGATCGCCGCCGTTGCTGCCCCCGACGCCGATGCCGTCGCGGTTCAGGCCCAGCAGGTCTCCCACCGTCACCTTGTCCGAGCCCTCCTTGGGCAGTACCGAAAAACGCAGTTCCGCCGGATAGTCGACGCCGACGTCGAGCACGTCGTTGGTGTTCACTTCCAGCACTTGCACATCCATGGTCACTTCGGACTGAGCAATGTCCAGGCTGGCCACCAATCGTTCGATCACCGCCATCACTTCCGGCGTATCCCGCACGATCACCGCATTGGTGCGTTCATCCAGGTGGACGTTCTTGGGCGAACTGATCTGACGCAGCGCGGCCAGCACTTGGCTGGCGTTGGCCTGGCTCAGGTAGAAGGCGCGAGTCAGCAGTTCCTGGTATTCCTTGGCTTTTTCCGAGCGCGCCGGATAAATCAGCATGCTGTGTTCGCTGAGCACTTTCTTTTCCAGCTGATGGGTGCGCAACAGTAGATTAATAGCGTCTTCCGCCGTGGTCTGACTGGCAACGATGCTGGCGGGGGCGGCGATGGGGACTTCCGGATCGAACACGAAATCAATGCCCGCCAACTGGGAAATGGCATCGAAAATGCCGGAGATAGGCTGCACCTTGAAGTTCAAGGTCACCGGTTGGCGCAGCGCCTCGGCCAGGCTGGGACGCGCGTCGCGACGGCCGGTCTCGCGGTTTTGTAATTCGTCGCGCAGCGCTTGCGCCCGCCGGTAGTCCGGTTGCTCCTGCAGAATACGACCCAGCCGTTCCAGCGCCTCGCGCGGACGCTGAACGCCGATCTCGGCGGCGGCGTCCAACTCCAGCTTCAGCCGCAGCCGGCGTTCCAGCTGTCGCTGCAGTTGCTGGGCGCGCATATGCTCCGGCGACGACGCCAGCAGGCGGCTCACCTCCGTCAGCGCGGCCGCGTCGTCGCCGGCGTCCATCTTGGCCTTGGCCGTTCGCAAGGCCTCCTCCGCCAACGCCGCGCTCTTGGCCACGACGTTTTTGCGGCGCTCCACATCGTCGGGCTTTCGCCGCAGGGCGGTTTCGGCGGCGCGCAATTGTTCTTCCGCGCCGGGCGGGGCGGCCGGGTTGAAGATTTTCTTTACCGGCCCGGGCAGCGCGCATCCGCCCAGCGTCAAACCGAGGGCGAGGGCCAGCAATGTGGGTTTGCAATGTTTCATGATGCCTAGTGCCTGGTGAAAACGGCGTCGTCGCGGTGACAGCGACGCCTCAGTTAGCCAATGGGTGCAGCGGAATCGAATGCTCTCGCCCCGCGGCGTCGAGCAGCAGCGCGCGCTCCGCCTCCAAGGCCTTGAATGTGTATTGTTCCGCCAGCCTGGCGCCCGGCTGCAACGCCTTGGGCATGCGGCAGCCGGAACACAGCAGGAAACTGCGTCCTTGGCCCTCCAGCACCAGCACGCGCTGGCCGTCCTGCCGCCATTCGCCGACGACGCTGAACGGCGCCGGCGCGGCTTCAGGCGGAGCCGACGGCAAGGACGCGGCCAGTTCCGGCGCGGCGTCCGGCGGGGGGACGACGGGCTTGGCCTCCTCGCGCAACGACGTCCAGCTCTGAATCGGAAATAGGTTGACGCCTTCGGCCTGCGGCTCTTGCGCCAGGGCCGGCGCCGCGCAAGCCATAGCGAGAGCACTCAGCCAATGGACGCGCCGCCTCATTGCCCGGCCCCCAGCAGGCTGAAGCGCAGGCGCATGCTCAACGCCTCGGTATCGGTTTGCGGCCGTTCCAACGTCATCGCCTCCAGCCTCAACAGCGGCTGCGCGGTCAGTTCTCCCAAGGCCGCCATCAAATCCGGATAGCGCCCGCTGGCGCTCAGCTCCACCGAGACGCGCCGCAGAGCGCCGCCGGCCTCCGTCTCCTCCCGATAACTGGCCTCGGACACGCTCAGGCCGGATTGGCGCAGTTGCTCAAGCAAGGCCAGCTTGCGCGGCGCGAGCGCCAGTCGCAGTTGGGCCTGCCATTGCCGCTCGCGCCCCGCCGTCGTCGCCTGCTGCGCGCGCAACGGAGCGCTCAATTGCTGACGACGCTGTTGCAAATCCGTATCTTGCGCCTCTTGCACCAGCGCGCCGTAAGCCAGCAGCAGGCCGGAGGCCGCCAGCGACAGCCGGCCGCCTCGTCCCAGCCGGCAAGCCAGCGTTTGCCGTTGCCAACGCAGCCTGGCGCGCCACTGCCGTCCGCCGCCGACGGGCCGGGCGCCGCGTTTGAAGGCCGCCAGCCAACGTCCGGCGCTTTGCATCCAGGCCCTCATCGCAAGACCACCTGCACCGTGGCCAGGACCGTCTGGTTCGGATCGCCGGGCTTGAGCCCGTGCCGCAGCAGTTGCGCCTGGCCCTGTCCGGACGGCAGAGTCAACCGTTCGACGAAATGGAACACTTCCCGCAGCTCCGCAGCGGCCAGCTCCAGCCGGACTTGTTTGCCCGCGCCTTCAAGATGCAACGACAAAATACCCAGCTGCGGCGACCAAGCTTGTTCTATCGCCCGCAGCAGCGCCGGGCGCAGCCGGGTTTGATCGTCGCCTTGGGCCTGCAGCAAGGCCTGCACCTTGCGCGCTTCCGGCGAGGCGGCTTGGTCGCGGCGCTGTTCGCGCTCTCGCAAAAAACGCTGCTGCTCCTGCCGCTGTTCCCAGGCAGCGGTGTCCTCAGCCAGCAGCTCCAACTCCCATTGCCGCCAGCCCAGCGCCGCCAGCAGCGTCAGCAAGACGACGGCGGCCACGCCGGCCAGCGGCGCGCTCGCCTCGGGACGACTAAAGTCCAGGCCGCGGGCCTTCAAGCGGCGCATGACTGGCTCGCAAGCAGAGGGTGGGGAAAACCCAGCCAGCGCGCTCGCGCCGCCAGCGGCTGTTGCGTCGGGCCTTGGGTCGCACACCAGTCGTAGTCGCCGCCGGGCTCACGGCCGCACAAGGCCTCCGCCGCCGCCACGCCTTCGGCCGCGCGCTGTCCCGGCGCCAACGCCAGGGTGAGCAGTTCTTCCCAGCCGCGCTCGCCCCGCCACAAGCAGGTGACGGCGCCGGCTTCGGCCAACACCAGCCCGCCCGACGCCGGCGCGCGCGGATGATGTTGCAGGCAGGAGGACAGCAAGTCGCGGCAGCCGGCCAGCCGCCAGCCGGCCTCCCGCGCGGCGGCGCGCAAGTCGGCCACTAACGGAAGCTGGGCGGCGAAGGCCAGCCGCGTCGCGCCGTAAGCCGCCGGCGCCAGACGAATGTCCAGCTCCCCAGCTACGCCGCGTTCGCGCAGCAGCCCCTGCGCATAGGCCCGCCACTGGCCGCGCTGTCCGGACAGACCGTCCTGCCACGGCAAGAGCTGGCTGTGCGCCCACGGATAACCCAATAGCACTTGCACGCGGTTGCGCCAAGCCAGCCGTCGACGCTTGACGCCGCCCAGCAACATGGCCAGCGCCTCGGCCGGCTTGCCGTGATGACGACAGCGCCACGGCTGGCCCGGGATGTCGCCTGGCGGCAGCAGGGTGGCCAGTTCGGCGTCGATCAATACGATTCTGTCATTCCATGGCCACGGCACGGCTGACCTCCTGATAGGTGGTGAGTCCGCGCGCCACCGCCTCGCGGGCGGCGTCGCGCAGCGATTGATAGTCGGCACATTGCGCCAGCGCCTGTTGGCGCTTCTGCGGCGAGCGCTCCAGCAGCGCTTCTTTCATCCGGCTATCCAGGCGCAGCACTTCCGCCAGCGCAATGCGGCCGTGGAAGCCGCCGCCGCGACAGTGGTCGCAGCCCGCGCCGGCGCAGGCGACGCAAAGCCGGCGGACCAGGCGCTGCGACACCACGCCGTTCAGCGCTTCCAGAAAGGTGGCCGCTTCCACGCCCATATAGAGGAAGCGGTCTATCACGCTAAAGGCGTCGTTGGCGTGTACCGAGGACAGCACGCGGTGGCCGGTCAGCGCCGATTGCACCGCGATGGCGGCGGTTTCGGCGTCGCGGATTTCGCCCACCAGAATAGTGTCCGGATCGTGACGCAGGATGGAGCGCAGGCCTCGGGCGAAGGTCAGGCCTTTTTTCTCGTTGACCGGGATTTGCAGAATGCCGGCCATTTCGTATTCCACCGGATCTTCGATGGTGATGATTTTTTCCTCGCCGGTGTTGATCTCCGCCAGCGCGCCGTACAGGGTGGTGGATTTGCCGCTGCCGGTGGGTCCGGTGATCAAGGTCAGGCCATAGGGCAGTTGCGCCAGCGCGCGCACGCGGCGCGCGGTTTCACCGTGGAATCCCAAGCTGTCCAGGCTCAGACTGTCGCCGCGTTGGGATTTGTCCAGCAGGCGCAATACGGCGTTTTCTCCGTGGGCGCCCGGCATGATAGAGACGCGGAAATCCACCTCGCGGCCTTGCAACGCCACCTTGAAGCGGCCGTCCTGCGGCACGCGCTTTTCCGCGATGTCCAGGCTGGACAGCACTTTCAGCCGCGACATGGTCTGGCTGGCCACCAACAGGCCCGGCACCTGGCGAATGGCCTGCATCACGCCGTCGATGCGGTAGCGGATTTGCAGCCCGTCGTCGCGCGATTCCAGATGGATGTCGCTGGCGCGGCTTTGCAAGGCGTCGTACAGGGTCATGTTGACCAGGCGGATCACCGGACTTTCATCCTTGGCCAGGCTGGTCAGCGAGATCGACTCCACCGCTTTGGCCAGGCTGTCCTCGGCCAAGTCCACCTCGGCGCCGTCCATGACCCGCTCGCGGGCCTCCGCTTGCTTCAACCAGGCGTCGACCACGCCCGGCAAACAGATGGCGAAACGCTGCTCGCCGCCCAGCAGCCGGTTTTGCAAGCGCAGGCGCAGGTCCAGCCGCAACGGCTCGGCCATCACCAGATACAGCCCGCCCCGCCACTCCAGCGGCGCCGCCCGGCAGGACAAGGCCTCCGCCAGGGGCAGCAGATCGAAGCGCGCCGCCGCCTCTCCTACCTGAGCCTCGCTCAGCGCGGTCAGGCCCAGCAGCCGCGCCGCCAGCGGCAGGCTGGCCGGCTCGCGCTGCAGCTGTCTGCTCAGCAGCTCGGCCATAGGCAGGTCTTGTTCTCCGCTTTCGCGCCGCCATTGCCAGCCGGCCGGCGACGTTGGGTCCATCATTGCTTGCATCAATCCTCCTCACCCCATCCCGCCGGCCAATTCGAAAATCGGCATATACAGCAGGGCGACGATCAGGCCGACCAAACCGCCCACCGCCAACATCAAAATCGGTTCGAACACTTTGCTGAACACTTCTATCGCTTGGTCCAGCGCGCCGTCGTGAAACTGGGCGATGCGCTCGCACATGCCGCCCAGGTCGCCGCTCTGTTCGCCAACCCTCAGCAGCCGCTCCGCCACCGCCGTGGTCAGCTCGTGGCGCGCCAGGGTGTCCGCCACCGGCCGGCCGGCGCGCAGTTCTTCCAGCGCGCGGTCCAGGCGCTGACCATACGCGGCCGGCAGCAGCCGTCCGGACAATTCAAAGGCCTGCAAGGCCGGAGTGCCGCCGGCGATCAACAAGCCGGCGGTGCGGTAAAACCGAGCCAACACAAACAGGCGCGCGACATCGCGCAGCCGGGGCAGCGTCCACAGCAGGCTCAGCAAAAAGCGCTGAGTGCGCTGCGCGCGCAGCAGCAAGCACAGCGCCGCCAGCCCCGCGGCCAGGCCCGCGCCCAGCAAGCCGCCGTGGGCCTGCACCAGGCGCGCCCACCACAGCATGGCGGCGGCGGTGGCCGGCAGCTCGCGCAGCGATTCGAACACCGCGGCGAACCGGGGGATCACGAAAAACAGCATGAACAGCAGGATGCCGAAGCCGACGGAGAGCACCAGCGCCGGGTAGACCAGCGCGCCGGTCACCCGCTTGCGGATGGCCACGATGCGCAGTTCGTAATACTGGTAGCGCTTCAAGGCCGCCGGCAGTTGGCCGCTGCCTTCGGACGCGGCCACGGTGGCCGCCAGCAGGGCCGGAAACACCTCCGGCTGGTCCTCCATCGCCCGCGACAGCGGCTGCCCCTGGTACAGGGCTTGCAATAGCCGGTCCAGCACGCTCTGCAAGGCTTTGTCGCCGCCGGCCTGATCGCGCAGCGCTTGCAGCGCTTCGATCAAAACCAGGCCGGCTTCCAGCAGCGCCGACAGTTCTTGCAACAGCAGGCCCAACGCTGCGCCCTTGAGCGCGCGCTCGGCTCGCCGGCCGCCGGCCTCGCGAGCAGCCTCCAGCACCAGGCCGTCGTCCACACTCAATTGGGCCAGCGCGGCGGCTTCGCTGTCCGCCCGCACCCGATGCGTCTTCACCTCGCCCTGCCGCAACACGCTGATCCGATAGGCCCCCATCTCAGCGCCTCGCCTCGCGTTCCGCGCGCAATTGCAGATACTGCCGCCACACCTTGTCCACGTAACGCTTGCGCGCGCCTTCGCGGGTCGCCGCGCCGCCGGCGTTGTAGGCGCCCACCGCGCGCCAGGTGTAGCCGTAGCGCGCGATGAAGTCCGCCAGAATGGACGCGCCCACCTGTACGCTCAGGCAGGGCTCGTCCAGCAGCCGCTGGCGGCTGATGCCGCGCTTGGCCAGCGCCGGCAGATGAATGCTATTGATCTGCATCAGGCCGATATCGTGGCTGCCGTCCTTGTTGTGATTGACCGCGAGGGGATTCAACGCGGACTCCACCTTGGCGATCGAGTACAGCAGCAGCGGGTCCACCTGGTGGCGCGCGCCGGCTTCGCGCCAGCAATTGGCCGACGCCTGCACGCCGTCGGACAGCGCGGCGCACGCGGCCAGCAGCGGCAGCAGTCCCTTACAGCGCATGGGCCAGTTCACCGTCGCCCCCCGTCCGCCCGGCTTCGCCCAGGGAAACGATCTCGGCCTCGGCCTCGCGGCCAGGCACCCGCCATTGATACGGCCGGCCCCAGGCGTCCATCGGCAAGTCCTTGGCCAAGTAGGGGCCATGCCAGCCGGCCACGCCCGGCGGCGCTTTCACCAACGCCTCCAGGCCCTGTTCCGCGCTGGGATAGCCGCCAACGTCCAGCCGGTATTGCGCCAAGGCGTCGCCCAGAGTTTTCATTTGCGCCTGGGTGGCCTTGACCTTGGCCTTGTCCACTTGGGAAAACAGCTTGGGTCCGACATAGCCGGCCAACAGGGCGATGATCAGCAGCACCACCAGTAACTCCAGCAGCGTGAAGCCGCCTTGACCGGCAAAGCGCCGTCCAGCGTTCATCGTCGTCATAAGATCGCTTGTCCAAAAGAAGGCCGCGCCAGGGGCGTGCGCTTGAAGATAAAGAAAGATCCGCGCCGGGAACGGCGACGGTCCCACCCGTTGCCAGCGCATGCTCACATGAGGCTTCCGCCGTTCTCAATATTTCTGAAAGGAATCTAAAATCGGGCGCGGCTGATATGGGAAGGAACCGCGCAGCGCGCGGACGTACGGATTGAGAATGGTTTCAGAATGATGGCGCCCTCACAGCCGGCGGCGTTTGAATTGCGTTTTTTATCGAGCGCCGTCGCGGGTTCTGCCTGATGCGGCCGCGCCTTGGAGAAACGCATGTCCCCTTCCCCCCTTTCCACCCCCGCCGCGGCCAGCCATGGCTACCCGCGTCTGCAAATCCTGTTTCACTGGCTAAGCGTGCTCTTGATGGCCTGCCTGGCGCTGGCCGGCGGGCTGCGCCACGTCTTGGTCAAGCACGCTTCCATCGAGATGCGCAGCGTGATGATCGTGCACATCGGCTGCGGCATGGCCCTCCTCTTCGTGACTCTGCTTCGCGCCGCCACCCGGCTGGCCGGCTCCGCTCTGCCTCCGCTGGCCGGCAGCGGCCGCGCGCAACGCGCTTGCGCCCACGCCGCCCATCTGGCGATCTACGCCTTGATCCTGGCCTCCTGCCTGCTGGGTTGGGTCATCGTCAACGCCAAGGGCCTGGCGATCCCGATGCCGCTGCTGGGCTTCGAGTTTCCGCGTCTGGTCGCGGCCGATCCGGCCCTGGTCGTCGCGACGGTGCGGCTGCACGACTGGCTGGCTTGGGCTTGCTACGCCCTGCTCGCAGTCCACATCGCCGCCGCCGTCTGGCACCATGTCGCGCTGAAGGATGGCACGCTGCAGCGCATGAGCTGGCCGCGGCCTGCTCCGGCTCCGGCTCCGGCCGTGACCGACTGCCACCGTTGCTCGCCGAACACCGAGGCGCAGAACGAGAGCCTGGCGCCAAGCGACCGGCTGGCCTCCTGATCCACGTTCGCCCCATCCTAAGAACCTGTTCAAAGTCTCGCAAGCAAGAGCGAGACAAGGCGTTGCGGTTGGAGAAGCGGAATGTACTCGTGGCATCTGAGCAGTTCGAAAGGGCACTCACCCTGTCACGTTCCACAACGCGCAGCAGATCGTAAACAGGTTCTAACAGCCAGGCTCCAAGCAGGAAGCGAAATGGCACAATCGGAGTCTTGATCACTCCCCCGCCCTACACGGAGAACCGCCCCATGTTACGCACCCTATCCGCCATACTGTGCTGTCTGCCCGCTCTGGCCCTGGCCCAAAGCGTGGAATTGTCCTTCGTCGACGCCAAGGGCAATGCCGGCCCGGCCGGCAGCATCGTCATCGAGGACACACCCTACGGCGCGCTGCTGACGCCCAATCTTGAAAAACTGCCGCCGGGCCTGCACGGTTTCCACGTGCATGAGAAACCTTCCTGCGCGCCGTCCGTCGGCGTCAACGGCGCGGCCACGCCGGCCGGCGCGGCCGGCGGCCACTGGGATCCGGACAAAACCGGCGCCCACGCCGGCCCATACGGCCAAGGCCACAAGGGCGACCTGCCCGCGCTGTACGTGGGCGCCGACGGCAAGGCGAACTATCCCGTGCTGGCGCCGCGCTTGAAAGCGGCGGACTTCTCCGGACACGCGCTGATGGTGCATGTCGGCGGCGACAATCACAGCGATCATCCCCAGCCGCTGGGCGGCGGCGGCGCGCGCATGGTCTGCGGCGTAGTCAAATAAACCCGTCCTCGACAAAGAAAAACCGGCGCGATTGACAAGGCCGGTTTTTTTATTGACGATGATCGAATTCAAACGACTGTTTTAATGCAATGAAACCACCCGCCTGGCTGTTCAGACTTTTGCTCAATTTGTGGCCGCCCTTCTTGGGAGCCGGCATCCGCGTCAAGCGGCTGGCCGCAGACTTCAGCGATATCGAAGTGCGGCTGAAGCTGGGCTTCAGCAATCGCAACTACGTCGGCACCCATTTCGGCGGCAGCCTGTACGCGATGACCGACCCCTTCTTCATGCTGATGCTGATGCGCCAGTTGGGACGGGACTACTATGTGTGGGACAAAAGCGGCAGCATAGACTACGTCAAACCGGGCCGCGGCACGGTGCGCGCGCATTTCCGGCTGGAGCCCGCCATGATGGAGGAGATCAGACTGCACACCGCCGCCGGAGACAAATACCTGCCTAAATTACAGGTGGATGTTCTGGATCAGCAGGGCGAGTTGGTGGCGAGGGTATTCAAGACGCTGTACATCAAGCGCAAGAAAAGATGAGGCGACGCGCCACCCCGCTGTTCAGCGCGTGGAAAACGGCAGCAGATAGCGCTTGCCGTCCAGACTCAAGGCGGCCAGCCAGTCGCGGCTGCCGCTGACGCACAGCGGCAGGGTGACCACGGCCTTCCAATCCGCGCCGTCACGCACAAAGGTGTAGCGATTGAAGCCCATATCCATGTCGGCCATATTAAACTCCACCTGCGGCGCTTCCCGCGCCGCGACGCCTTCCAAGCGAATCTCGAACGGCTTGCCATTTTGCGGCGGCGACGCGAAACGCCAGACACCGCCGCCGGGCAGATCACAGGATGGCTGGCCGGCAACGCAGGCCAACGGCGACGGCTTGACCGCTTGCCGCTCGCCGTACCAGCGGTAGATCAAGCTGAACTTGAGGCTGGCCAACAGCAACAAGGCGCCGCCCAGAGCCAGCCATTTACGCTGCTTGGCGTTCATCGCCAAGCTCCCCGCATCAAGGCGACGCCGTGCGCGCCCTGACGGCGGGCGGCATCCAGATCGTCCAGACTCATGCCGCCCAGCGCGTAAACCGGCGCGGGCGCGCCGGCGGCCAGGCACTGCCGGAAACCGTCCCAGCCCAAGGGCGCCGCGCCGGGATGACTGGAGGTAGCCGCCACATGGCCGAGCAAGGCGTAGTCCAGGCCCAGCTCTCCGATCCGCGCCACTTGCGCCGCATCATGCGCCGACGCCCCTACCCAGGCGAACGCCGGGCGCTCCGTCAGCGAGGCCAGCCGCGCGGCGTTCAGATGCACGCCGTCCACCGGCCATTTCGCCGCCCAGGCCGGATCCGCGTTGACCAGCAGCTTGCCGCCGCGGCCATGAACGATAACCGCCGCCCTGGCGACAAAATCGGCCAGATCCGCGCGCGGCATCCCCGGCTCGCGGATCTGCACCATGCTCCAGGCTGGCCCCTGCTCCAGCCGCCGCAATTGGGCGTCGACGCCGATCTCGTGCGCGCAGCTGATCGCATAAGCCGCCGGCAATTCCAGCGATTTGAGAATGGGCCCGTTGGCCGGCAGCATGGGTTGCACCGTGCATGCGCCCGGCGTCTGCCAGGCGAAGCGCTGGCCTTCCCGCGACTGCGGCTCGCCGCGCCAGGACCAGACCCGGAAGAAACGCAGCCGCACCGAAGCATGTTCATAATGGTGGACCTTGGTCAGCCACGGCGTCGCGGCCTCCATCTCAATGCCCATTTCCTCATACAGCTCTCGCGTCAGCGCCTGCTCGCCGCTCTCGCCCGGCTCCACCTTGCCGCCGGGAAACTCCCAATAACCGGCGTAGGGTTTGCCCTCCGGCCGGCTGCCCAGCATGAAACTGCCGTCCGGCCGCATCAGCGCGCCGGCCACTACCTCTATGATCTTGCTGTCGCTCATCGCTTGGTCTTGCCTGGTGAGTATCGTTCCGGCTCTCGGCGGCCGGCAGCGCATTCTACCCCAAGCGCCACCCAGCAATAAGGGCGCCGCGGCGCCCTTAATGGATTCAAGCTTGTCTCAACCCGGGCGGCCCGGCTTGGTGCAACCCGCATCCTTATAGGGCTGGGAGCTGAACTGCGTCCAGCCCGGCCCCAAAGAGAATTGCGAGCAGGCAAGCTTGCCGTCGATCTTGCTCTGCCACAGATACCAAGGGGCGGGAGCGGCCAAAGTCATCAAGGGAAAAGACAAGGCCGCCAGGGCCAGAATGATTTTGCGAGTCATCGTGCGTACCTCAGAACAAAGTGAAGAAAAGCATGGCCCAGACCCAACTGTCACCATGCGCACAAAATGCCAAACAAATATACAGCACAATACCCTTGGCATAAAGATCGCCGTATCGCTTCGCGCAGAGGACGGCTCCAAGACCTGTCCGCCCCTCCCCGCAACATCCAATAATTAAGGGCGCCTCAGCGCCCTTGTTATTCACCGTGCTTAAAATTACGTCCATAGAACGTGTTTACGATCTCGCGAGCTAAGGCGAGACAAGGCGAAAACGAGCGAAAAAGCGGAATGTACGCGTGGTACATGAGCATTTTGAGCTCGGTTTCAACGCCGTATCGCCGACGCGCAGCAGATCGTAAACAGGTTCTTAGTTCTGGACTGAAATCGTCGGCCTCAACACGCGGCGCCGTATTGAACAAACAGGACCGCGCGCCAAGAGCAACGCTGCCAAGGCCTAGCGGCGAGTCTAATCAGCCCGGACGGCCTTGAATGCGGCAGCCCGCGTCTTTGTAAGAACGTGTTTACGATCTGCTGCGCGTCGGCGATACGGTGTTGAAAATGGTTTCGAAATGCTCATGTACCGTCTGTACACTCCGCTTTCTCAACCGTTTTCGCCTTGTCTCGCCTTAGCTCGCGAGATCGTAAACACGTTCTAAGGAATGTCATTGAACAAAACCCAACCCGGACCATAGGAGAATTGCGAGCACACCAGATGGCCGTCGAACTTGCTTTCTCATCTGTACCAAGGAGCCATGGCAGCAAAAGCCATCCAGGAGATGCTCAGGCCCACAGCCAGCAAGGCAATTTTACGAACAGTCATACCCACCTCAATATATTTATTTATCATTAAAATACAAACAAAAAATGCATAACAAATATACATTGCATTGAACAAAAAATAAATATTACGTCATATATACGGCATTATTGCCAAGCCAGAAAAATCATAATAAGCGGTAAAGCCGCAAAAAATGAGTCAATTGCCGGTTTCAAGCGCGGCTGATAAGTCTCAAAGTGTTACCATTAGCACTGTAAACCTGCGAAATCTGCATATTTATCCCGATTGTCATTTCATCGCGTAGCGACACAAGGCAGACCATCCGCGCTCCGCCTACGGGTTTGATCGATTTCGTCACGACCTCCCCCATCCCGCCGAAGGAGCATGCACTTGGACACCTTAAACTCACTCATTCTGGCCGGCTCGCTGGTATTCCTCGCCAGCCTGGTGGTGTCCTCCATCGCTTCCCGCTTCGGCGCGCCGCTGCTCCTGGTCTTCCTGGCCTTGGGCATGTTGGCCGGCGAGGACGGCCCCGGCAAAATCGCGTTCGGCAACTACCAGCTCAGCTATGTGATCGGCACCATCTCCCTGGTGGTGATCCTGTTCGACGGCGGGCTGCGCACGCGCCAGGACAGCTTCCGGATCAGCCTGAAGCCGGCCGGGGTGCTCGCCACGCTGGGGGTATTGATCACCACGGGCGTGACAGGCCTGTTCGCCGCCTGGGTGCTCAACCTCAGCTGGCTGGAAGGCTTGCTGATCGGCGCCATCGTCGGCTCCACCGACGCCGCCGCGGTGTTCGCGCTTCTGTCCGGACGCGGCCTGGAAATCAACCGCCGCGTCGGCAGCGCGCTGGAGATAGAATCCGGCAGCAACGACCCGATGGCGGTGTTCCTGACCTCGGCGCTGATCGGGGTGCTGGGCCAGCAGGGCCAAGACGCCGGCGTCGCTTCCATGCTGTGGCTGTTCGTCAAGCAAATGGGCCTGGGCGCGCTGGCCGGCTGGGCCGGCGGCAAAGCCATGGTTTGGCTGTTCCAACGGCTGGGTCCGCGCGGCGCGATGCTGGCGCTGTTCAGTCTGGGCACCGCCGGCGCGCTGTTCAGCCTGACCACGGCGGCCGGCGGCAGCGGCTTCCTCGCCATCTATCTGGCCGGCATCGTGGTGGGCAACGCCCGGGTGGCGGACCTGCCCAATCTATTGAACATCCACGACGGCTACGCCTGGCTGGCTCAGGTAACCATGTTCCTGGTGCTGGGGCTATTGGTAACGCCGTCCAATCTACTGCCGGTGGCGCCCTACGCGCTGGCGATCTCCATCGTGCTGATGCTGGTGGCGCGGCCGCTGGCGGTGTGGCTGTGCATGCTGCCCTTTCCTGTGCCCAAGGCGGAAAAGCTGTTCATGAGCTGGGTGGGCCTGCGCGGCGCGGTGCCGGTGATTCTGGCCATTTTTCCGCTGATGGCCGGCCTGCCCAATAGCCAACTGTTCTTCAACGTGGCCTTCTTCGTGGTGATGATGTCGCTGCTGTTCCAAGGCTGGACCATCGCGCCGCTGGCGGAGAAATTGAAGCTGAAGCTGCCGGCGCGGCCGGACGTCGAACACCGGGTGCCCGTGGTCAGCGGCCAGGAAGCCCGCTACGAGGCAGCCTCCTGCCTGGTGCGCGCCGATAGCCCGGCCGAAGGCCAACTGGCCGGCGAACTGGCCTTGCCCAGCGGCGTGCGGCTGGCTGCGCTGTATCGCGATGAACAAGCGCTTGAGCCGGCGGCGAGCCAGACGCTGCGCGCCGGCGACTGGGCCTGCCTGATCGGCCCCGGCCCGGCGCTAGAGACGGCCGGCGAGGCCTTTCACCCACCCGGAGACGATCCTTATTACGGCTACTTCACCGTATCCGGGCTGGCGCGTCTGGCCGATCTGGCCGACAGCTACGGCCTGACGCTGAGCGAACGCGACCGCGCCGACAGCATCGCAGAATACTGCAAACGCGCTTGCGGCTATCCGCTGGTGGCCGGCGACGTGCTGCGGCTGGACCGGCTGGAGATGGTGATCCGCGCCGCCGCCAACGGCCAGGTCAAGAGCGTGGGCCTGCGCTATTTGAAGTCATAGCAAGGCCTTGCGCTCCTTGGCGCTGCGCCCGGCCCAATCGCAGGCGAACTGCCAGGCGACGCGGCCGGAGCGGCTGCCGCGCAGATGACTCCAGTGCAGCGCGGCCTTTTCCGCCTCAGCGTCCAGCTTCAGGCCAAAATGCGCCAGCCATTCGGTCGCCGCCGCCAGGTAGGCGTCCTGATCGAACGGGTAGAAGGACAACCACAAACCGAAGCGGTCCGACAACGACACCTTCTCCTCAATCGCCTCCCCCGGATGGATTTCGCCGTCCTGCACCCAGCCTTCGCGGTTTTCGCTCATCTTTTCCGGCATCAGATGGCGGCGGTTGGAGGTGGCGTACACCAGCACATTGTCGACGCGGCGCGCCAGGCCGCCGTCCAGCGCAGTCTTCAGCGCCTTGTAGGCATCGTCGCCCTGCTCGAAGGACAAATCATCGCAAAACAGGATGAAGCGCTCCTTGCGCCCAGCCACCAGCTCGACGATGCGGTTCAAATCCCCCAGTTGCGCCTTGTCCACTTCGATGAGACGCAGGCCCTTGGCGGCGAACTCCGGCAGCAGCGCCTTGACCAGCGAGGATTTGCCTGTGCCGCGCGCGCCGGTGAGCAGCACGTTGTTGGCCGGCCGCCCCTTGACGAACTGGCGGGTGTTGCGCAGCAGCTGCGCGCGCTGGGCGTCGATATGGGTCAGCCGCTCCAATTCCGGCGCGTGCGGCTCCGCCACGGCCTCCAGCCAGCCGGCCATGCCCTGGCGCTGCCAGCGGAAGGCCTTCGCGCTCCAGTCCGGCTCCGGCCGCGCCGGCGGCAGCAAGGGCTCCAAGCGCGCCAGCATGGCTTCGGCCCGGGTCAGAAAAGCTTGCAACTGCTCCATGATTTCCCCTCGATGCGAAACGACAAAAACAAACAGCCTGGCAGAAAGCCGCCAGGCTGTCGATGTCGCGGCCACGCCGGCCGCGGGCGCTTAATCCGCCAGATGCTGGAACAGCGGCGTGGACAAATAGCGCTCGCCGAAAGAAGGAATCACCACCACGATCAGCTTGCCGGCGTTTTCCGGACGCTTGGCCAGCTCCAGCGCCGCCCACACCGCCGCGCCGGAGGAAATGCCCACCAGCAGGCCTTCGCGAGCCGCCACCGCGCGCGCGGTTTCCATCGAGTCCTCATTCTTCACCCGGATGATTTCATCGTAAATGCCGGTGTTGAGGATGGCCGGCACAAAGCCTGCGCCTATACCCTGGATCGGGTGCGGGCCTTTGGGGCCGCCGGACAGCACCGGAGACGCGTCCGGCTCCACCGCTACGATGCGCACGCCGGGCTTGCGCGCCTTCAGTACTTCGCCCACGCCGGTGATGGTGCCGCCGGTGCCGACGCCGGCGACGAAGATGTCGACCTGGCCGTCGGTGTCCTTCCATACTTCTTCGGCGGTGGTGTTGCGGTGGATGGCCGGGTTGGCCGGGTTCTCAAACTGCTGCGGCATGAAGTGGCTGTCCGGATTCTGCTCCACCAGTTCGCGCGCCTTGGCGATGGCGCCGCCCATGCCGTCGGGTCCCGGGGTCAGGATCAACTCGGCGCCGTAGGCGCGCAGCAGTTGACGGCGTTCCCGGCTCATGGTTTCCGGCATGGTGATCACCAGCTTATAGCCGCGCGCGGCGCAGACCATGGCCAGGCCGATGCCGGTATTGCCGGAGGTGGGTTCGACGATGGTGGTGTCCGGGCCGATCTTGCCGGCCTGCTCGGCGGCGTCGATCATCGCCACCGCGATGCGGTCCTTGACGCTGTGAGCCGGGTTGAAGAACTCCAGTTTGGCGACCACGGTGGCACCGCAGCCGTCGGTCACTCGGTTAAGCCGCACCAGCGGGGTGTTGCCGATCAAATCCGTCACAGCATTGGCAATTCGCATCTTTATTCTCCACAGACAGTTTTGAAGAAAACCATATTACCCAGCATCATAAACAAGCTGAGCAACGAACCAAAATATTGTTTGCTTATAATCGACAAACTTGGCAGTCTCAGCCGGCCCCGCGCGCGCCGCGGTCCGGCAACTACACTGAAACCATTGCCCACCACCCGCAGACCGAGGCCCACTTCCCGCTTATGCCCACACAGGAAACCCTGATCCCGCTCACCGGCTGGCGCCGAAAGCTCTACATCATCATTTACGAGGCAGACACCCGGCCGGGCCGCATCTTCGACCTGGCGCTGATCGTCGCCATCCTGCTCTCGGTACTGACAGTGATTCTGGAGAGCGTGCAAAGCATACAAGCGGCCTGGGGCGCTCAACTCAAGATACTAGACTGGTGTTTCACCATTCTGTTCACTATCGAGTACGCCTTGCGGCTGATCTGCATCCACAAGCCGATGCGCTATGTGAAGAGCTTCTTCGGCATCATCGACCTGCTGTCGGTGCTGCCGCTGTATCTTGGGCTATTCATCCCGGAAAGCCGCTTCCTGGCCGATATCCGCATCCTGCGCCTGTTGCGCATGTTCCGCATCCTCAAACTGACCCGCTACATAGGCGAGGCCAGCGAGCTGAAACGGGCGATGCTGGCCAGCCGGCGCAAGATTACGGTGTTCCTGGTCACCGTGGTCTTGCTGGTGGTGATCCTGGGCACGATGATGTTCGTGATCGAAGGCCCGGAACACGGCTACACCAGTATCCCGGTCAGCATTTACTGGGCCATCGTCACGCTGACCACGGTGGGCTTCGGCGACATCACGCCCAAGACGCCGCTGGGCCAGGCGCTGGCCAGCGTGGTGATGATCACCGGCTACGGCATCATCGCGGTGCCCACCGGCATAGTCACCGCCGAAATCGCGCGCGGCAGCGGCGCCAAGATCAAGACCGCGGAAGCCGTGTCCGGTACCCGCCTGTGCCCTCACTGCTTCACCGAGGGCCACGACTGGGACGCGCGCTTCTGCAAACACTGCGGCGGTCAGTTGCCGCGCCCGTCCAAGGGCGAGGTCAGCTAGCCTCGCCGGCCAACAAGCGTCGGTAGCGGCCGGCCATCGCGTCGTCGAAGGCCACCAGCAGCACGCGCCGCAACGTATGCTGCTCTTGCGCCAGCCACTGACGAACGGTGCCAACCGCGATATCGCTGGCCTCTGTGGCCGGATAGCCGTAAACGCCGCAGCTGATCGCCGGGAAGGCGATGCTGGCCAGCCCGTGCCGCGCCGCCAGCGCCAGGCTGTTGCGGTAGCAGGCGGCCAGCGACTCCGCCTCTCCCTGAGCGCCGCCCTGCCACATTGGCCCCACCGTATGAATCACATGCCGCGCCGGCAGCCGGTAGCCGGCAGTCAGCTTGGCCTCGCCGACGCGGCAGCCGTTCAAGGTCAGGCATTCCGCCAGCAGCTCCGGCCCGGCGGCGCGGTGAATGGCCCCGTCCACGCCGCCGCCGCCCAGCAAGCTGGCGTTGGCGGCGTTAACGATGGCGTCCAGCGCCAGCGTGGTGATGTCGCCCTGCCATACCGTCAATTCGGTCTTCGCTTCCATCGTTTCTCCTCCTCCGTCCCTGCCGCCATTATCCGCCCGCAGCCGGCCGCGAGCGCAAAAAAAGCCGGCTAAAGCCGGCTTTTTCACGCTCCGCCTCAGGCGGGATTGTTTAACAGCGAATTCCGCCGCGAATACCCAAAGTACACCACCAGGCCTATCAACAGCCAAGCCATGAAACACAGCCAAGTCAGCAACGACAGCTGGGTCATCAGAAAGCCGCAGCACAGAATGGCCAGCGTCGGGATGTAGGGCACGCCCGGGCAAACGAATTTGCGCGGCAGATTGGGTTCGCGCTTGCGCAGCACGATCACCGACAAGGCGATCAGGGTAAAGGCGGCCAGCGTGCCGATGTTCACCAATTCCGCCAGAGTGTGCAGCGGCACAAAGCCGGCCAGCAGCGCGATGATGCTGCCGATAAGCCAGGTAGCCTTGTACGGCGTGCCGTACTTAGGGTTCACCTCGGAGAAGATCTTGGGCAGCAGGCCGTCGCGCGACATGGCGAACAGGATGCGAGTCTGACCGTAGGTCATCACCAGAATCACCGTCATCATGCCCAGGATGGCGCCCAGGTCGACAAAGCCGGCGAACCAGTCAAGCTTGGCCACTTGCAAGGCCAGCGATACCGGGTGGTCTACGCCGGCGAACTGCATATAAGGCACGATGCCGGTCATGATGGCCGCCACCACCACATAGAGCAGCGAGCACACGCCCAGCGACCAGATCACCCCCCGCGGGATGTCCTTGGCCGGGTTCTTCACTTCCTCGGCGGCGCAGGTCACCGCGTCGAAGCCGATGAAGCTGAAGAACACGATGGCGGCGCCGTGGAACACGCCGGAAAAGCCGAAGGGCAGCGCCGGCTGCCAGTTCACCGGCTTGACGTGCCACACGCCGATGCCGATGAACAGCAACACCACGCCCACCTTGATCAGCACCACCACATTGTTGACGCGCTTGGACTCCTTGATGCCGAAGGCCAACAAGGCGGTGATCATCAGCGCCACGCAGAAGGCCGGCAGATTGAACAGCGTCTGCTTGCCCGGCAAGGAGCCGGCGGCGGCGGTCAGGTATTCGGGCAAGGTCACGCCAAAGCCGGACAACAGGCTCTGGAAATAGCCGGACCAGCCCACCGACACCGCCGACGAAGCCAGCAGGTATTCCAGCAGCAGGTCCCAGCCTATAATCCAGGCTATCATCTCGCCCAGCGTCGCGTAAGCGTAGGTGTAAGTGGAGCCGGAAACCGGCAGCATGGAGGCGAACTCGGCGTAGCACAGCGCGGCGAAGCCGCAGGCGAAAGCGCTGATCACGAAGGAAAGCACCAGACCGGGGCCGGCCACGGTGGCGCCGGTGCCGGTCAGCACGAAGATGCCGGTGCCGATGATGGCGCCGATGCCGAGCATGGTAAGGTCGAAAGCGGAAAGCTCCTTGCGAAGCCCACGCGAGGTTTGAGCGGTAGCCAGCATTCCCTGGACGCTCTTTTTGCGCATCAAACTCATTGGTTTCACTGTCCCGTAACGGCCGTCCGGTACAACGACAAAGCGCCCGCTGTCCCGGCGGGCGCTTCATACTCGGATGGGGCCTGTATGATCTGTTGTGTCCTCTCCCCGCTGCTCTGTCTGTCGTTGGCTTTAAATAAACGCGATAACAAGGACTTGCCGTTGTCGAGCGCGGTGCTTAAGCCGCCGATCCACGCAGTTCATGCCGGGGAAGAATGCGATAGTACCGCAGGGCCCGAAGCCGGCAATGCGGGAAACCCCATATAGCCCGCCATTGGCAAACCCTGCACGTCATCATAGCGCAAAACAAATTATGGCAAAGGCATCAAATCTATCAATTTGCGCGCGGCGTTCTCCAATTGCTGGCGCCCGTTGTCCCCGTCGCCCAACTCCTGCTGACCCTGCCACAGCACAGCGCCGTCCGCGCTGTTGACCACCTCCAGCGCCAACGTGCGCACCGTTCTCACCTGATAGTCCGGCGACCAGTACATGCCGCCGCCGTAGCGCCAATCGCGCCAGCCGCCGGCGTACCAGCCGTCCGCAGGCCAATACACCTGGCGCTGCTGGCTTTGCTTGAAGCACAGCTTCCACTGAGGCCGCGCCTCGTCCACCGCCGCTCCCTTCAAAGCCAACCGGTCCAGCAGCCATTCGCGCATGTCCACGCCGGCGCCGGCCGACGGCAGGCAGCTCAGCCCCACCGTGCCCGCGCCGGCCCAGGCCGGAGCGGCCGCCAGCACCGCCAGCAGCGCCGCCATCGCTGTTTTCATCTTCATCGCCTCAATTCCAATAAGCCGCGTCAGCATATACTGACCGCAGATAGTCGACGAAGTGCCGCACCCGCGCCGGCAGCAAGCGTCGCTGCGGCACCACCGCGCATACGGGATAGTCCGGCGCGGAGAACTCATCCAGCACCGTCACCAGCCGACCGTCGGATAGATCGTCCTTCACTTCCCACAGCGAGCGCCAGGCCAAACCCAAGCCCTGCAGCGCCCAGTCGTGCAGCACCGCGCCGTCGTTGCACTCCAGCCGGCCGGCCACGCGCAGGTTCACCGCCTCGCCCTCGCGCCGAAACGCCCAGCCGCGGCTCTGGCTCTCCCCCAGCGACAGGCAGTTGTGCTCGGCCAGGTCCTCCAGCCGAAGCGGCAAGCCGTGGCGAGCTAGATAGGCCGGCGCCGCCACGACTACACGACGGTTCTCCGCCAGCCTGATCGCCACCAGCGAGGAATCCGCCAGGTCTGAAATGCGGATCGCGCAATCGATGCGGTCGCGCTGCAGGTCCACCAGCCGGTCAGACAGATCCAGCGTCACCTTGACGTCCGGGTGAAGTTGCTGGAAACCCGCGATGTGCGGCGCCACATGCTTGCGGCCGAAACCGGCCGGCGCCGATACCCGCAAATGGCCTCGCGCGCGGCCGCTGCCGGAAGCCACCGCCGCCTCGGCGTCCTCCAGATCGGCGAGGATACGCTGGCAGTCTTCGAAAAAGGCCGCGCCCTCCTGCGTCAAGGCCAGGCTGCGCGTGCTGCGGGTCAAGAGCTTGACGCCCAGCCTATCCTCCAGCGCGTCTATGCGCCGGCCGATGATGGCCGGCACCACCCCTTCCTGGCGCGCGGCGGCCGACAAGCTGCCCTGCGACACCACGGCGACAAAGGTCTCCAATTGTTTCAACATTCGGGCCGCCCTACGATTAGCTAACAAAAAGTAAAAGATGATATGTCTATATATGCATTTTTTTTTACGCTTTGCCTAGATAGACTAGCCAGGTCCCGCTTCACTGTCCCAGGTCCGGACGCGCCCGCATCCCGTCCGGCCCAATACTGCAAAGGAGTCCCAGCATGGCAGCCGCGCTTCCCCAGGGGATGGAAATCCTCGCTACGCTCACCCCGGCCTACGCCGACATTCTCAGCCACGACGCGCTGGCCTTCATCGCCAAGCTGCACCGCCGCTTCGAGCCGCGACGCCGCGAACTGATGGCCGCCCGCGCCGCGCGCCAGACCGAGCTGGACGCGGGCAAGCTGCCGGACTTCCTGCCGGACACCGCCGCCGTCCGCGCCGGCGACTGGAAGATCGCGCCGCTACCGGACGACTTGCTGGACCGCCGCGTGGAAATCACCGGCCCGGTGGAGCGCAAGATGATGATCAACGCGCTCAACTCCGGCGCCAAGAGCTTCATGGCGGATTTCGAGGACTCCAACTGCCCCAGCTGGGACAACCAGATCAACGGCCAGATCAATGTCCGCGACGCCTATCGCAAGACCATTTCCTTCGCCAACCCGGACGGCAAGCAATACCGGCTCAATGCCGACACCGCCACCCTGCTGCTGCGCCCGCGAGGCTGGCATTTGATGGAAAAACACCTCAAGGTGGACGGCGACATCGTCTCCGGCGCGCTGTTCGACTTCGCCTTGTCCTTCTTCCACAACATTGCCTATCTGCACAGCGTGGGCAGCGCCACCTATTACTACCTGCCCAAGATGGAAAGCCATCTGGAAGCGCGGCTGTGGAACGAGGTGTTCGTGTTCGCCCAACAGGAGCTGTCCATCCCGCAGGGCACCATCAAGGCCACAGTGCTGATCGAAACCATACTCGCCGCCTTCGAAATGGACGAAATCCTGTACGAACTGCGCGAGCACAGCGCCGGACTCAACGCCGGCCGCTGGGACTATATTTTCAGTTGCATCAAGAAATTCCGTCAGAACCGCAACTTCTGTCTGGCCAACCGCGCCCAGATCACCATGACCGTGCCCTTCATGCGCGCCTACGCGCTGCTGCTGCTGAAGACCTGCCACCGCCGCGCGGCGCCGGCGATAGGCGGCATGGCGGCGCTGATTCCGATCAAGAACGATCTGGCGGCCAATGAGAAGGCCTTGGCCGGCGTCCGGGCGGACAAGGAGCGCGACGCCGCCGACGGTTACGACGGCGGCTGGGTGGCGCACCCCGGCCTGGTGCCCATCGCCGCAGAGGCCTTCGGCAAAGTGCTGGGCGACGCGCCCAACCAGATCGCCAAGCAAAGGCCGGACGTTCAGGTCGGCGCCGCCGAATTGCTGGATTTCCGCCCGGACGCGCCTATCACCGAAGCCGGACTGGCGATGAACATCAATGTGGGCATCCAGTACCTGGGCGCCTGGATTTCCGGCAACGGCTGCGTTCCCATCCACAATTTGATGGAAGACGCCGCCACCGCAGAAATCTCCCGCTCTCAGATCTGGCAATGGATACGCAGCCCCAAGGGCGTGCTGGACGACGGCCGCAAAGTAACAGCCGAGCTGTTCCACCAATTGCACGCGGCGGAAGTGGCCAAGCTCAAGGCCGAGTACGGCGCGCGCTGGACCCGCCAGTACGACGACGCCGCCGCGATGTTCGACCTGCTGACCACCTCCGACGATTTCGTCGAGTTCCTGACGCTGCCTGGGTACGAATACCTGGCCTGACAGGACAAATGGATCCCGACGGCCTGATTGTCGGGATTTGTCAGCCTGGCTGCGTAGCTTTGCGGATTGAAGAGCATGGACAACGGCCCTATGATGGGCCGCTTGTCATAATTCACCTTGCAAAGCGCGCCCGCCCGGAACCTGTTCAAGCTCTGGCCAACGCTCGCGAGACAAGACGCCGCGCCCAAGGCGCGAGGTTTCACGACGCACAGCGGACTTTGAACAGATTCCCACATGCAAAGCATCCTCGACTTTCAGGCCACCGTGCTCAGCACCACCGGTTACGGCCTGGCGCTGACCGCCGTCATCACGATGTTCTGGCTGCGCAACCGCGGCGAGCGGGCCTTCCTGTATTTCTGCGCGGCCGGCGCCAGCGTCAGCCTGGGCGGCGTGTTCAGCCTGCTGCCCATCGGCCTGCCGCCGTGGCCGCAATTGGTGTTCAACAATCTGCTGTGGATGCTGTTTCATCCCCTCGCGCTCTGCGGCATCCGCCACCTGAACGGCAAGAGTCCGCGCGTCTGGCAAAGCCTGTTGCTGGTGGCCGCCGGCATGGCCGCCTATCTTCAGGCCGGCCCCGCCGATATGGGACAGCGCACCATCGCGGTCTGCCTGGTCTATCTGGTCGCCTGGCTGCTGGCCGCGCGCGAACTGTGGCCCGGACACTCGCGCATTGCCGGCGCCGGCCGCAAAATGGCGCTGGCGGTCAGCCTGCTTTACGCCTTGCTGGCGCTGGCGCGCCTCGTGCACGCCATCTGGACCGGCAACGTTTACGACGCGCACTCAATGAGCTTTTCCATGCTCAGCTCGCTTGGCATGCACTGGCTGAGCTTCAGCTTCATCTTGTGCGCGCTGTACATCTGCTACGAGCGCGCGCTGGAACAGACCCAGCACCAGGCCAGTCACGACGGCCTGACCAATCTGCTCAACCAGCGCGGCTTCCGCGAACTGGCCGAGGCCGCCTGCCGCCGCGCCTGGCGAGAGCGCAAGCCGCTGGCCTTGCTGCTCTTGGACGTCGATCACTTCAAAAGCATCAACGACCGCCACGGCCACCAGTTCGGCGACCTGGTGCTGCAACAACTGGCCGCCTGCCTGCGCGCCCAAGCGCGCGCCGGCGACATAGTCGGCCGTTACGGCGGCGAGGAGTTCGTGATGCTGCTGCCGCGCACCGGCCTGCAAGACGCTCACGCGGTCGCGCAAC
The DNA here is from genome assembly GCF_011602385.1 of Chromobacterium fluminis. Classification (NCBI taxonomy): domain Bacteria; kingdom Pseudomonadati; phylum Pseudomonadota; class Betaproteobacteria; order Neisseriales; family Chromobacteriaceae; genus Chromobacterium; species Chromobacterium fluminis. Next base: position 25,736 of record NZ_JAAOMA010000055.1, read on the forward strand.
GCATCCTGCGCGCGGTGGACGCGCTGCGCCCGCAACCGGCCGCCGCTGCCCCGCCCTTGAGCATCAGCGTCAGCATCGGCGTGGCCAGCACCAGCCAGCAGCCCTACGACGGGCTGTCCAGCCTGTTCCGGGCCGCGGACAGCCAGCTCTATCGGGCCAAGCGCAACGGCCGCAACCGGATCGAACTGGCCGAAGGACAGTATGCCGTCGGAAACTTTTCTCGGGCATGATGGGCCTACACACTGCGAATCGGACTTTTCCGATCAAGACAACAATGTCATGGGAATCGACACATGAAAAAACAGACTCTCTTGCTTGCCTGCCTAGGAACCCTGCTCGCCGTCAGCGCCGCCCCGGCGCTGGCCGAGAGTACCCAGCTCAATCTGTCCGCCAGCGCCCAGCGTGAAGTGCCCAACGACCAGATCAGCGCCACCTTCTACCAACAAATGAGCCATGTTCAGCCGGCGGTGCTGGCCGATAGGCTTAACAAGGCCGCCGCCCAGGGCATCGCTCAGGGCCGCGCCTATCCCAAAGTGCAGCTGTCCAGCGGCGGCTACAACACCTGGCCCAATTACGACAAAAACGGCAAGATCCAGGGCTGGCAAGGCCGGGTGGAAATTCAGCTGAAAAGCCGCGATTTCGCCCAAGCCGCCGAACTGATGGCCAAACTGCAACAGAACTTATTGCTGCAAGGACTGCAGTTCAGCGTGTCCGACCAGGCGCGCAAGGACGCGGAACAGAGCATGCTGCCGGAAGCCATCGCCAACCTGGAAGCCCAGGCCAAGATCGCGGCCAAGGCCATCGGAAAAAATGTTAGCAATATCAAAGAGTTGGACATTGGAAGCCAGTCACCCATCTTCCGTCCGCCTATGATGATGAAGGCCGCCGGCATGGCCCCCAACGCGGAAGTGGCGCAACCGGACCTGCAGCCAGGACAATCTCAACTGCAACTGCAAGTCAGCGGCAAGGTGGAGTTGAAGTAAGCCTTCCAGCCGCCACGGCATTGCGCTAAAGTAGTCGCTCGCCGGGCCTTATCCGTCCGGCGAGCCCTTCGCCTGCCATCATCCAGAACGACCCGAAACATGAAACTGATCGCCTCGTTGACCAGCCCCTACGCCCGCAAGGTGCGCATCGTGCTGGCCGAAAAGAAAATAGACTGCCCGCTGGAGGAAGACGTGCCGTGGAACGCGGATACTCGCGTCGGCGACTACAATCCTCTGGGCAAGGTGCCGGTTCTGGAACTGGATGACGGCTCGACGCTGTACGACTCGCGCGTCATCGCCGAGTATCTGGACAACATCTCGCCGGTATCGCGCATTCTTCCCCAGGAAAACCGTCTGCTGATCGCCACCCGGCGCTGGGAAGCGCTGGCCGACGGCATCGTCGACGCGGCGGTGGCCATCGTGCTGGAAAGACGCCGCCCGGACGACAAGCAGATGCCGGAGGCGATAGCCCGCCAGCGCGGCAAGATAGACCGCGGCCTGGCCGCGCTCGCCACCGACCTGGCCGACCGCCAGTGGTGCAACGGCGTGGGCTACAGCCTGGCGGACATCGCCGTCGGCGCCTGCCTGGGCTATCTGGATTTCCGCTTCCCGGAAATAGACTGGCGCGACAGCCACCCCAATCTGGCCAGCCTGCTGGAGCGGCTAATGACGCGGCCGTCCTTCGCCGACACCCTGCCGCCGGCCGCCTGAGCCGCGCCGCCGTCAAAAAAAAACCGGGCCCAAGCCCTAATGCCGTTCACTTAGCGGATCGAACTTGTTTGATCGGGTAACGGGACGGCTGCTTTTTCACAACGCGAGGGCATTCACGCCCTCGCCGTTGTTTCGAAAGTAGCAATTCACCCAAGCGCTCGCG
>NZ_JAAOMA010000056.1:0-27568 GCF_011602385.1 Chromobacterium fluminis
CGCGAGCGCTTGGGTGAATTGCTACTTTCGAAACAACGGCGAGGGCGTGAATGCCCTCGCGTTGTGAAAAAGCAGCCGTCCCGTTACCCGATCAAACAAGTTCGATCCGCTAAGTGAACGGCATTACGCCTTCACGGCGGGCTTTTTTATTGGCGACAGGGATTAACGTCGCGGCATGAAGCGCACATAGTCCCCTTCACTCACCTTGCCCTGCGACTGCACCGCGCCGACGGCGAAATTAGGCTGCACCTGGCTGATGATGACATCGCCGGCCAAGGTCTCCGGCACGCCCAGCTCGCGCCCGGAGATCAGATCCCGCACCGGTTGCGCGCTCTTGCGCTGGTAGACCAGGAATTTATCGCCAACGGCGACGCCGTCCAGCGAGCCGGCATTGATATACACCTGGCGCGCGTCGACCAGTTTGACGATGCGGGCGGAGAACGGAATGCAAGAGATCACGTCGCCAATCCGGCTCACCGCCTGATCCAGCGCCCGGCTCACCGCCTGGCCGTAATCGCTCTGCCAGAACGCCGCCGAGGCGAACGGACGCGGCGGGTTGGGCGTCACATCGCCCCGGGCCAGCTCCGACACCCGCTCGCGGGCCAGCAAGGCGCCGGTCAGGGCATCGTAAACCCAGACTTCGGCGTCGAATTGGCGCTCGGTGGGCACGTACTTGACCCCGCCGCCGAACAGGCCGGCGAACGGCCCGTTGTAGAAGGTGCCCTGCTGACTGGTGTTGTTGGACTCGTACAGCGATTTACGCAGCCCCTTGGCGGTAGCGCCGGTGGCGAGCACCCTCCCGGCCACCACGAACTGGGCGTCTTCGGATTGGCCGATGCGGCGGGCGATCTCCGCGCCGGCGGCCGGTTCGGCCACGCGCGAATCCGCCAGCACCGACACCGTGTTGGCGTCCAGCAGGCTGTACATGCGGTTGGCGCCCAGCCGCCGCGACAGCTCGGTGGGCAGGCCGGTGGCCAGCTCCGGCATGTCTGACGCCTCCGCCGGGCGGTCCACCTGGAAATACGTGGTGACGATCTTGCGGCGCAGGCTGCGGCCCGGCGGCATCGCGCAGGCCGGCTCCTTGCCGCGCGCGGCGCCGGACGGCTTGCCGGTGTCCACCTCCACCAGCACATGGTAGAGCTTGCCCTGCTGGAACTCCTTCACCACCTTGACCGCGCCCTGCGCCGGCGCCAACGGCGTCAGCGAGCCGGACTCGCTGCTTTTGCCGTAATCCAGCCCCTGCGAAGCCTCTACTCGCGCGCCTTGGCGCAACGCCACCATCTTGAGCGCGTCCTGCAGCGCCTGCTCGCGCGCGGGGGCGACGCCGTTGTCCAGCGAAGCCACGCCTTCGGCGCGCATGATCTCGGCGCCGGCCGGACAAACAAAAGCCGCCGCAAACGCGGCGGCCAACAGGGTACGGAAACGAAACCGCATCATTGAGCCATATAGTAGTTGCTGTTGTAGCGCGCCGCGCCGCAATTGCCCTCGGCGCACTGCAGGCCGGACGTGGCGTTTTCCTGCGAAGCCTTCATCACGCTGCCGGTCTTGTCCAGCGCCTGGCGAAACTGTTTGTAGAAATCCTGATCCAGCGTGATTTCGGCCACGGCCTCGCTGGTGCCGTCCGGCTTCATGCTGTTGGAAACGATGTTGACCCCGCGCAGATAAGCATCCACATAAGTGCGGAAGCTGTCGCTGTTGGCGATCATGTTCGATACCGAGCTATTGCCCACCAGCTTCATGCCCTGAACCTGTTCGGCGATGGCTCGGAAAGCGTCCAGCCGGGCGGCTCGCAGCGCCAGCAGCTTGCGCTGCGACGGCGTAAGGCTGGAAGAGTACGGCGCCGCGCCGCTGCCCACCACCCGCACCACAATGGGCTGATAGGGATTCACCTCCTTCACCACCACCTTGGGCGCCTCGGTTTCAATGCCAGGACCGACGAAACCGACGCCGCTCGGCGTCATCCCCGCGGCGGCGCGCGGCGCTTCGGCGGCCTGCGGCGGACGCTCGGCGGTGGCGCAGGCGGACAAGCCCAGCAAGACGGACAAAAAGCAGGCAATACTGGGAATCGTTTTCATGGCAAATACCGTTGGATATTGCTGGAATTATGAAGCGATCTAAGCGAACGTCAACCGCAACATCGGCATTCCCATGCAAAACTTGAATAAAAACAAAATCCCGCTCGCATCAGCAAGCGCCTACTCCGGCCCGGTTCAACTGCCGGGCCGAGGAAAACCCGGCCGCCAACGCGGCCTTCTCCTTGGACAGGCCGGCGTCGCGCCACTGGCTGGCCAGCGCCAGCCGCAGCCCGGTGTGATAGTCGTGCACCGATACCCCGGCGTGCTCGCGGAACAGCCGCGACAAATGCCTGGCGCTGACATGGACCTGACCAGCCAAGTCCTCCACCCTCCAGCCGCGGGCCGGATCGGCGGCGATCAAGTCCTGCGCCTTGTGCACCGCCGGGTGCAAATGGTTGCGATGCGTCAGCCACGGCGACAACTCCGGGTCGCCGGCGGAGCGGCGGAAATACACCACCATATGGCGTGCCACATCGCGCGCCAGCGCCGGACCGGCGAGCTGCGCGATCAGTTGCAGGGCCAGGTCCACGCCGGCGGTGATGCCGGCGCTGCTGCTGACGAGCCCGTCCTGCACGAATACGCGGTTCTGCTGCACCCTGGCCTGCGGCGCCAATTGCTGCAAACGCTGCAGCAAAGTGTGGTGAGTGGTGCATTGACGGCCGTCCAGCAAGCCGGCTTCCGCCGTCAGCAGGCTGCCGGAGCAAATGCTGGCCACCCGCTGGCGGTTGGGATCCACCCTGCGACGCAGCCAACGCACGATCTCGCGCGCCTCCGGGCGCGCGTAAGCCTCGATCGAATGCGCGGCGCCGCTGATCACCACCAACGCCTCGTCCGGCAGAACCTCTGGCAAGGGCGCCGCGCCTTCCAGACTCAAGCCCAGCGAGGTGGGCACGCCGGACGCCGGCGCGATGTAGTGCGACCGGAACGGCGCGCCCAGTTGCGCGGCGATGCGGAAAGCGTCGGCCGGGCCGGCCAGGTCCACCAGCAGCAGATTGGGCGGCAACACGAAAAAGATATCAAACGCCACGCGTCGCCGCTCCCGCGCGCAAGCGCGCCAGCCAGCGCGCGCCGAACACGTTCACCGCCAAACCGGCCAGTAGCAGCAAGCTGCCGGCGGCTTGCAGCGCGCTCAAGCGCTCATCCAGCAACAGACCGGATGCCAGCACGCCCACCACCGGCACCAGCAGCGAAAACGGCGCCACCTTGCCGGCCGGGTGGCGCGACAGCAATCTGCTCCATAAACCGTAGCCGAACAGGGTGGCGACAAAAGCCAGATAGGCCACCGCGAACCAGGCCTGCGGCGTGAAATGCCCCAGGGCGGCGGCGATGCGTTCGCCCCCCTCCAGCCACCAGGACAGCAGGAAGAACGGAATCGGCGGCACCAGGCTGGACCACACTACCAGCCCCAACGGCTGCACGCGGTAGCCGGCGCGGCCCATCTGCCGCACCACCACATTGGACAGCGCCCAGCTGAAGGCGGCGGCGATGGTCAGGCCCAGACCCACCGCCGTCATGCTGTCGCCCTTGCTCAGGCCGATCAGCGCCAGGCCGCACAGGGCCAGCAGCAAGCCGGCCATCTGGCTGGCCTGCCAATGCTCGCGCAGCCACAAGCCGGCCAGGATCAAGGTGAAGAAAGCCTGTGATTGCAGCACCACCGAGGCGAGGCCGGCCGGCATGCCCAGCTTGATCGCGGTGAACAGGCAGGCAAACTGGCCGACGCCCACGCAAAGACCATAAGCCAATAGATAGCGCCACGGCAGCGACGGCCTGCGGATGAAGAACAAGGCCGGCACCGCGGCCAGACAGAAGCGCAGGCCGCCCAGCAGCAAGGGCGGCACATCGGACACGCCCCATTTGATCACCACGAAGTTGACGCCCCACACCAGCACGATGGCCAACGCCTGCAGCAAATCACTCCACGGCATCGTCGCCTCCTTGCGCCGACGCGCCCGGCCACACCACCGCCTGAGCGACAATGACGCGCTCGCCGTTGAAGGTTGCCGCCGGCGAACCGTGCAGCCGATAGCCCAAAGCCAGCGCCTCGCTGACGCGACGGCAGAAACCGGCGTCGTCCGGGCCGGTCAGCAAACGATAGGCCGGCATGTCGTCGGGCGGAAGGGTGGACTGCATGCAATTCTCCCATGGCTGCGCGGCGGGCCGCGCCCGCCGCATTCATTTTGGATATCGCTTTACGGTAACATCAGATAGTCGAGATGGCGATGGTCAAATACCTGCCGTTCAGCGCGCCAGCTTGGCCAGCGCCTGCTCCACGCTGACGATGTCGGCGAAACGGCCGGCCAGCACCAGTTCGGTCTTGGCGCGAATCTCCGCCGGGCTGAAAACCTGGCTGCTATGCGGATGAGTCATCGCAAACGTCAGCGTGGCCTCGGTGACGAAGTCCACTTCGTAGCCTAGGTCGGACGCCACCCGGGTGGTGGTTTCGCAGCATTGCTCGGTGCGGATCCCGGACACGATCAAGCGCTGGATGCCGTGGCGGATGAGCCAGGGCTGCAGGCCGGAATCGGTCAGGGCGTTGTGCACATGTTTGACGAAGGTGGCTGCCGGCCGGTGGCGCAGCCACTCCAGCGGCCGCACTAGGCCGGACTCGGCGGAAAAGGCGGCGTCGCCGTCTTCGTGCAGGATGTTGATCACCGGCGCGCCCAGTCTCTCGGCTCCGGCGATCAATTGCTGCAGCTTGTCCTGAAAGGCCGGAATCTCGTCTTCCTTCCAATACGGGCGGTGGCGGAATGATTCTTGCGCGTCAATCACCAGCAAGGCGGTTTTCTTCATGGCGGTTTCTCCCTCGCGTCCGGGCCGGACGCTGTTGAACACAGCCCGAATGCTACGGACTCGCGCGCCTTTATTTAACGCTGATTACGGACAAGCCGCTGTCAAAAACGGACATCGTGCCCACCGCTTGCGGCGCCGCCGGCGCAGCCGCGATCTCGGCGGCCCTTGCCGGACCGCGCGGCTGGAACTCGTCGCACAACAGCCACAGCGCAGTGGCGGCCATCAACACTCCCATGCTCAGATTGAAGCCCAATAGCGCGCGAGGGCTGGCGAGCCAAGCGCGCAAACGTTCGCCGGCCCAGGCCCAGACGCCGATGCAGGGCAGATTGACCACGGCGAACACCGCCGCCAGCATGGCCGCGCCCAGCCAGCGCTGACCATCCGCAGCCGGCATGAACAGGATGGCGGCGTTGATCACCATCACCCAGGCCTTGGGGTTGAGCCATTGAAACAGCGCCGCGCCGACAAAACCCAGCGGCCGCGCCGCCGCGCCCGCCTCCGGTTGGCCGGCGCGGGCGATCTTCCAGGACAGCCACAATAGATAAGCGCAACCCAGCAAGGCCAGCGGCAAGCGCGCGGCCTGGATGCCGTCCAGCAACAGCGACAATAGGCTGCCCACCAGGAACACCTGGAAAGCGCAACCCAGGCTGATGCCCAGCATGTGCGGGATGGTGCGGCGAAAGCCGAAATTGACACCGGACGCGGTCAGCATCAGGTTATTGGGGCCGGGGGTGATGGACATCACCGCCACGTAGGACAGTAGGGCGAATTCGGGCATGACGGGCTTCACTTTCTTGCTCCGCGCCGGCCGGCGGCGCGGTATGACGATGCATGGGGCCGACGCGGCCCCGCTTTCCCAATCCATGCTACGCAGCGCCTCGCCGCGCCGACAGCCGCAGCTGTCACCTTTCGTGGTGGTGACAGCGCGGCGTTTCCTCAAACTGTCACCATCGCCTATCATGGGCACTGTGTCTGTCTACCACCGCCCAAGCGCGGCAAGCTGTGCTCATGGAACCCATTGTCGCCCCCCAAGCCCCCACGCTGTATCAGCAACTGGCCGACGATCTGTCGCTGGCCATCAAGCGCGGCACGCTGCCGCCCGGCGCCAAATTGCCGTCGGTGCGGCGCACTTCGCAAAGCCGCCAGCTCAGCCTGAACACCGTGGTGGCCGCCTACCGGGTGCTGGAAGACCGCGGCTTGATCGAGGCCCGGCCGCAATCCGGCTACTACGTGCGGGCGCGGCTGCCGTCGCCGGCTCGCCCGGCGGCCACCCTCAGCAGCCCGGCCGCGCCCACTCGCCCACAGGTGCTGGGCCTGATCGACACCGTGCTGGAGGCGCAGCAGAACGAGGATTACATCGACTTGGCGCTGGCCTGTCCGCACGGAGGAGACTTCTATCCCGGCAGCAAGCTGGGCCGGCTGATGGGACAGATACTGCGCCGTCAGCCCGGCATGGTCAGCCGTTACGCGTTGCCGCCGGGCTCCTTGCGGCTGCGCACCCAGATCGCGCGCCGCGGCCTGGAACTGGGCATGACCCTGCAGGCTCAGGACATCGTACTCACCCACGGTTGCATGGAAGCGCTGCAATTGGCGCTGCGCGCGGTGACCCGGCCCGGCGACACCGTGGGCCTGGAATCGCCCACCTATTTCAACCTGCTGCCGCTGATCGCCAGCCTGGGCCTAAAAACGGTGGAAATCCCCACCGATCCGCAAACCGGCCTGTCCATCGACGCGGTGGAGCTCTTGCTGGCGGAAAAGCGCATCAACGCGCTGGTGGCGATGCCCAATGTGCACAACCCGCTGGGCGCGACCATGCCGCTGGAAGCCAAGAAGCGGCTGGCGCGGCTGATCACCCGCCACCAGGTACCGCTGATCGAGGACGCCTTGTACGCCGAGCTGCAGTTCGGCGACACCCTGGCGCCGGCGGTCAAGGCCTTCGACGAGGAAGGCTGGGTCATTGTCTGCTCCAGCTACACCAAGACGCTGGCGCCCGACTTCCGCATCGGCTGGATGGAAGGGGGCCGCTTTGGTCACGCGCTGCGCCAGCTCAAGTTCGCCTCCTCCGTGGCGGAGCCGGCGGTGCTGGCGGAAACCTTGGGCGCTTTCCTGGAGTCCGGCGGCTACGATCATCATCTGCGCGCGCTGAAGCGGCGCTACGCCGCCCACGTGGAGAAGGTGCGCGGCATGATCGCGCGCCACTTCCCGGCCGGCACCCACGCCACGGCGCCTTCCGGCGGCTTTCTGATCTGGGTGGAGCTGCCCGAGGACATCGACGCGGTGGAGTTGTTCCACGCCGCCATCGCGGAGAAGATCAGCATCATGCCCGGCCCGCTGTACTCCCCCAGCGGCCGCTATCCCAACGCCCTGCGGCTGTCCTGCTGCTATCCGCTGGACGACCGCTATCTGGCGGCGCTGGCGCGCGTCGGCGTTCTGGCCGGCCAGCTCCGGCGTTCATAAAACTCCGCCGGCAACGCCTCTGCGCGGCGGCGTCCGGGCAAACCCTCGCTCCGTCGCGCGCGTAGAGCATCTTGAAGGCGCGAGAGGGTGTTATGGACCTCTCATATTGCTATTAAGTAGTTGGCCTTTTTGCAATCCACGCCTAACAATTAAGCAAGACCTGAGCGCGCGCGCAGCGGGCTCGAGCGCAAAAAGAGACTTCATGCCGACGACCAAGAAACCAGCCGCCGCCGACAGCGGGTCCGCCGCCGGCAAACACCAGCGCCGTCTGCGCGACCTGCTGAACCGCTACGACGCCGCCTTCTCCGCCGGCGCGTCGCTGGACAGCCTGTTGCGCCAGCTGGAGCAATTGCGCGATTACGCGCTGCGCCACGCCATCGGTGAAGCGCAGATCTTGTCCGCGCTGGCCGCTCAGCCCTCCTTGCCGCAGGACAGCGCCGCCGGACGACAAGCGCGGCAGATGCTAACGGACATGACCCATAATCTGGGACGACAACTGCTGCAGCCGGCGCAGCCCTCCTCCGCCAAGCCGCTGTCGCCGGCTCAGGCCATGCTGGAACAATTGGAAGACGGCGTGCTGCTGCTGGAGCCTGTAGGCCAGCAAGTGCTGTACGCCAACGCCGCGCTAATGGAGTTACTGGGCCTCGCCGACGCGCCCGCCTATCCTGTCGCGCTCTCGACGCTGGCGCCCGGCAGCGGGCTGACCGAAGCGCTGCGTCCGCTGCTGGCCTTGCCCAAGGGCAAGCCCAGCCAAATCGCCGCCATCCCGCTGCGACGGCCGGGAGGCGACACCGGCCATGCCGACATCCGCGCGCGGCCGTTGCGGACCGATGATCATGACTGCCTGTTGCTGACCTTCCACGACGCCACCGACCGGCTCACCTCCGAACAATTGCTGACCCGCCATCTGGACATCCTCGCGCAACTGGCCGGCCTGTCCGCGGAGCTGGCCAGCCAGCCGGCCGAACCGCTTTGGGCGCGCATGAGCGGCCTGCTGGAGCGCGTGGGCCGCTTCCTCGGCGCGGACCACTGCCTGCTCGCCCTGCTTGATGTCGACGGCAAGCAAGTGCGCATCGCCCGCGAGTGGCGGCGCGAGGCGCGGGTGGGCGCCCCCCCGGCCGACCCCCCGGTCATCCCGCGTCCCAAGCTCTGCTGGCTGGAACAACAGCTGGGCCAGCAGCGTACTTTGCAGTTGAACGACAGCGCCGACGGATCGGAAGCTGCCGCCGTTCTGCGGCAGTTGCTGGGCGACAACGGCCAGAGCGCTCTGCTGGCCACGCTGCGGCCTCGCCAATGCTGGCGCGGCGTGCTGGCGGTCAGCGCGCCGGCCCCCCTCAGCTGGCTGTGGATAGAACAACACATGCTGCAATCGGTGGCGGACATGCTGTCCAACTTCCTGGACCGCAGCCAGCACCACAGCGACGCCCAACGCCGCCAGAGCGAGGCGCTGGCCCAGGCGCGCATCGGCCATTGGGAATGGCGACGCGGCGACGCCGCGCCGCATTGGTCCGACGAGCTGTATCAACTGTGGCGGCAGGACCCTGCCCGGTCTCCCCCGCCGCTGACGCAATTGCCCGCGCTGTTGCCGCCCGCCGACTGGCCTCCGCTGCGCCGCTGCCTGCGTCAAGTGCTGCGCCGGCGCGAAACCGCTCAACTTGACCATCGCATCCTGCTGCCGGACGGCGGCGACCGCTACGTGCGCCACCACATCGCGCTGGAACAGGACGGCCGCGGCCGTGTCCTCCGCCTGAGCGGCACCCTGCAGGACATCAGCGAATTCAAGCTCCGTGAACAGACTCTGCAACAAGCCGCGGCCGTCTACGAGCACACGCTGGAAGGCGTGATGATTGCCGACGCCGACCTGCGCATCCTCGACGTCAACGCCGCCTTCAGCGCGCTCACAGGCTACGCCCGCGTCGATCTACTGGGGCAAAGCCCGCGCGTATTGCACTCCGGCCGCCACGACGCCGGCTTCTACCGCCGGCTGTGGCAGGCCGTGGCGGAGCACGGCCGCTGGCAAGGCGAGATATGGAACCGGCACAAGGACGGCAGCGTGGAACCGGCCTGGCTCACCGTCACCGCGGTGCGCGACGGCGCGGTGCGCAACTACGTCGGCGTGTTCTCCGACATCGCCCAGATCAAGAAATCCGCCGCCGAAATGGCACAGCTGGCGCATTACGATTCCTTGACCACCCTGCCTAATCGGCTGCTGTTTCTATCGCGGCTGGAACACGCCATCCAGACCGCCAAACGCGAACGCCGCCGCGTGGCGGTGCTGTTCATCGACCTGGACAACTTCAAGCAGATCAACGACACCCGCGGCCACGGCGCCGGCGACCGCCTGCTGGTGGAGGTGGCCGCCCGGCTCAAGGACTGTTTGCGCGCCAACGACACCGTGGCCCGCATCGGCGGCGACGAGTTTCTGATCCTGCTGGAGAACCAAAAGGCCGACAACCCGGTGATCGACATCGCCAACAAAATCGTCAAAGCCTGCGCTCGGCCGTTCCAACTGGAAGAACAAGAGGTGGAAGTGGGCTGCAGCGTGGGCATCAGCATCTACCCGCGCGACGGCCAAGACGCGGAAACCCTGATGCGCAACGCCGACGCCGCCATGTACCAGGCCAAAAACGACGGCAAGGGCGCCTTTCGCTTTTACACCGAGGAGCTGACCCAGCGCGCTCGGCTGCGGGTGGAGCAGGAGCGCGAGCTGCGCCTGGCGCTGGAGAGACGAGAGCTGTTTCTGGTGTTCCAGCCCAAATATCATCTGCAAAGCGGCGCTCTTGTCGGCGCCGAGGCCTTGCTGCGCTGGCAACACCCAAGCCAGGGGCTGATTGGACCGGACACCTTCATTCCGCTGGCGGAGGAAACCGGCCTGATCATTCCGATCGGCAGCTGGCTGATCCGCCACGCCTGCGGCATCTTGCGACGCTGGCAAGACGCCGGCATATCGCCGGGCGTGCTCAGCCTCAATATCGCCGGCGCGCAAATCCAGCGCGCACCCATCCTGCAAACCCTGAAACAGGCGCTGCGCGACTGCCGGATTCCGCCGAGGCAGATCGAGCTGGAAATCACGGAACGCTTCGTGATGAGCAATCCGGACGCGCATCTGAAAGTGCTGCGCGAACTGCGCCAGCTGGGGGTAGGCCTGTCCATCGACGATTTCGGCACCGGCTACTCCTCGCTCAGTTACTTGCGCCGCTTGCCGGTGCAAACGCTGAAAATAGACCAATCGCTGGTGCGCGGCCTGCCGGACAGCGAGCACGAGGCCAGCATCAGCCTGGCCATCATCTCGCTGGCCAAAACCCTGCACCTCGGCCTGGTGGCCGAAGGCGTGGAGAACGAGGCGCAGCGCCGTTTCCTGCTGGATGCCGGCTGCGAACACGGCCAAGGCTTTCTCTACGCCCGGCCGCTGCCGGAAGACGAGTTCGCCGAACTGGTCAAAAACGGCGGCTCGGCCCCGCTCCGCCCCTGAGAATCTGTTTACGATCGGCTTCGCTTCATGAAACGCGACATTGCGAGTACGTCTTAAAAATGCCCATGCTCCACGCGTGGATTCCGCTTTCTCCGCCGTTTTGCCTTGTCTCGCCCTGGCTCGCGCAACTTTGAACAGACTCTATGCCGCCAAGGCGAAGAAACCGGCTTGCCGATCAGATTTTCACCACGGCGACGGCGGCGGCGAATAAATCCATCTCCCTGATTTTTTTGTGAAAACCTCCTCTTCGCCGCGCCTGATTCGGCCATTGCCGGAAAAATCCTTGTATTTTTCTGACAAATCAGTGCGTTAGATATATAATACCGTTCGCCTCAGATTTTCTGATCGTTCCGGCAGCTGCCTGCTGGACGCTCCGCCTTGCCTGAGGGCTGCCTGTGAAGCCAGCCCCTCCCTAGCTTGGTTACCGAATAGACGCGCCAATAGCTCCTGCTCGCGGCAGTCCACGTGACTGCCGCTGTGGCTGTTGGCCTACCGTATTAGAAAGGAATCGTAATGTCCAAAGAAGACATGATCGAACTGGAAGGTGTTGTCATTGAAATGTTGCCCGAGTCCCGCTTCCGCGTGCGCCTGGACAACAACGTCGAAATCCTTGCCTATGGCTCGGGCAAGATGAAGATGCACCGTATTCGCGTTCTGGTAGGCGACCGCGTCACTGTAGAGATGTCGCCTTACGATCTGACCAAAGGCCGCATCAATTTCCGTCATCCGACGGCCCCGGCCGGCGGCGGTTCACCTCGCCCCCAACATCACCGGCGCCGTTGATCTGCCGGCATGACCCGCTATCGCGGTCATGCCTTGGAGCAACATTTGCGAGTCAATGAACTCAAACCCGGCGATTACATCGCCGAACAACACGATAGCGCCGCAATCACTTTTACCGTGATTGCGGTCAATGCAGTAGGACGTCACTGTCACATCACCTTTTCGTCGGAATTGGGCCTGGATTCCGCCAGCTACCCGCACGACGCCTGGATCAACGCCGCTCGCCCCTGAGACGGCCGCGCAGTTACGATTGACGCCTAAGCCGCACCCCGCCCGGGATCTCACCCCGGCGCCAGCCGCGGCCGCTTCCGCCTTGTTTGTCCGAGCCCGGCTTAGCCGCGGGTCGGCCGCATTGCCGCGTCAATCTGATTCTTCCTCAAAAAGTCATTTGACATATCAAAAATTGGTTCCATAGTGGTATCTATGCCGTGCGTCGCGCACGGCAGAAAACCACCTAAGGGGCCTCGAAAAAACCATCGAGAGCGGTTTGTAGAGTATGGCGCAACGACGCTGCCGGACCGCGCATTGGCTTTGTCCAGGCCCCCATAAACGGCTGCCCCGATTCCACGCGGTGTCCACCGCGTCGGCAGCTCGACAACAGGAGCCAACATGCGCAAACCCTTCTCCGCCCTGCTGCTCGGCCTGGCCTGCCAGGCCGTCCTCGCCGCGCCCTGGAATGCCGGCGCCGTCTACCAAGCCGGACAACAAGTCCAATGGCAAGCCCAGGACTGGCAGGCGAAATGGCGCACCCGCGCCGAAACGCCGGCCGCCAACCCCAGAGGCAGCTGGACGCCGGTGGCGGCGGCCAAGGCCGCGGCGCAAGCCGAACCGGGCCAGCCCCAGCCGCCCACGCTGCAGCAAGCGCTGCAATACGAGGCCGGCCTGACCGACACCGCTTTCTTCCGCAACGTCAAAGCCTCGATCCGCACCTTGCCCAACGCTCAGGTGGAGCAAGTGGCCCCGGGCCGCGCCGCCAACCCGCTGAACGTGCGCCGGGTGGAACGGCTGCTCCCCGCCGCCAAGTGGGAGTATTACTTCTCGCGCCGCGACGTCAGCTACAGCTACCAGCGCTTCCTCCAGGCCATCGCCAAGTTTCCCGCCATCTGCGACGACTACGGCGACGGCCGCGACGGCGACGCCATCTGCCGCCACAGCCTGGCCACCATGTTCGCCCACTTCGCCCAAGAAACCGGCGACCACAACCGCAGCGACACGGTGCCTGAATGGCGACAGGGCCTGAAATACCTGCGCGAAATGGGCTGCGACGAAACCGGCCCCGGCTGCGGCTACAACACCGAATGCGCCGACCCGGTATTCAACAAAGTGTGGACCTGCGGCAAAAACGCCGACGGCAGCTGGAAAAAATACTTCGGCCGCGGCGCCAAACAGCTGTCTTACAATTACAATTACGGCCCCTTCTCCCAAGCCATGTACGATGGCGACCAATCGGTGCTGCTGAAGAATCCGGACCTGGTGGCCTCCACCTGGCTCAACCTGACCTCCGCCACTTTCTTCTTTGTCTTCCCGCAACCGCCCAAACCGTCGATGCTGCATGTGCTGGACGGCACTTGGGTGCCCAACGCCGCGGACAAGGCGGCGGGCGCCGGCAACAACTTCGCCACCACCATCCAGATCATCAACGCCGAGTGCGGCAGCGGCACCGAGCGCCAGGCGGCGCAGAACCGCATCGACTACTACCGCCAGTTCTCCAAGGACCTGGGCTGGGACTACGGCAACGAACAACTATCATGCGCCAATATGCAGCGCTTTAGCGCCGCCAGCTCCGCCGCCTACAACATCTATTGGGAAAAGGACTGGAAATGGGGCAATGACTACAAATGCCAGCTGGTGAATTACCAGACGCCGTACAGCGCGCTGCAAGCCGGCAACTACCAGCGCTGCGTAGAGGACAACTGGAACGTCAAGCTCAAATGAAATCGGCCGGCTCCGCTCGCGCGGGGCCGGCCTCGCCAACGACTGTTGTTCACCCGTGTTTCACCTCCTCGTCCATTGGCCATATCTCCGCTCCACGATAAGCCATCGCGGCTAAACGCCGCGTCAATCCGGCCGCGTCCTCGCTAAAAATCGCATCAAGAGTTCCCTTGGGCACGGCGCTTGCTTCAGCCAATCTGTCCCTTTCCCCCGGTGCCGCAATGTCCACGCCTCCGCCGCTGCGCCTGCTGCTGGTCAACGACCACGCAAAAACCATCGCTTCGCTGCGCCAGGCGCTGGCGCGCGCCGGCTACGCCGTCGTCGCCGAGGTGGACGGCGCCGCCGCGCTGCTGCAGGCGGTGGAGCGGCTGCGGCCGGACGTGGTGATCGTGGACACCGAATCCCCGTCGCGCGACACCCTGGAACAACTGGCGCTGCTGGGCGAGATCGCACCCCATCCGGTGGTGATGTTCGCCGATCAGGGCGACCTGCCCACCATAGAAGCCGCGGTCCACGCCGGCGTTGCCGCCTACGTGGTGGACCAGGCCGACGCGGCGCGGCTGGCGCCCATCATCGATCTAGCACGCGCGCGCTTCGCCGAGGACGCCCGCTTGCGGCGACGGCTGGCGGCGGCCGAACAACAACTGGCCGACCGCAAACTGATCGAACGCGCCAAGGGCATTCTGATGGACAAACGCCGGCTCAGCGAAAACGACGCCTATCAGGCGCTGCGCCAGCAGGCGATGCGCGAGGGCCTGCGCATCGCCGATCTCGCCCGGCAACTGATCCAGGCCGCCGAGTTGCTAGGCTGAACCACAAGGAAACTCCCATGACCGTCCCGCACCGCCTGCGCCTGGGCTATCTGCCGCTGACCGACAGCGCGCCGTTGATCGTCGCGCGCCAGCTCGGCTTGGACCGCCGCCACGGCCTGGAATTGGAACTGCTGCGCCAGCCTTCGTGGAGCGCAGTGCGCGACAAGCTGCTCGACGGCCGCCTGCACGCCGCCGCCGCGCTGTACGGCCTGGCCTACGGCATGCGACTGGGCCTGGCCGGCCCGCAAGCCGACACGGCGCTGCTGATGACGCTGAACCAAAACGGCCAGGCCATCACCCTCAGTCACCCGCTGGCCGACGCGCTGACCGCGTCGCCGGAGCAGGCGCTGCGCCGCCGCGCCCGCCAAGACGGCCCGCCGTTGACGCTGGCGCACACCTTCCCCGCCGGCACCCATGCGCTGTGGCTCAACTACTGGCTGGCGGCGAACGGCTTGGACCCGCAACGCGACGCGCGCCTGGTGGTGATCCCGCCGCCTCAGATGGGGGCGGCGCTGGAGGCCGGCCAGTTGGACGGCTTTTGCGCGGGCGAGCCCTGGCATCAGCAGGCGGCGGCGCGCCAGGCCGGCCGCATCGCCGTCGCCAGCGGCGAAATCTGGCCCGGTCACCCGGAAAAAGCCCTGCTCTGCCGCCGGGATTTCGCGCAAAAAGAGCCTACCGCCTCCATTGCGCTGATCATGACGCTGCTGGAAGCCTGCCGCTGGCTGGAACACAGCGAGCACCGTCGCCAGGCGGCGCGCTGGCTGGCGCGGCCGGAATACATCGGTCTGCCGGAAACGCTGATCGCCGCCACCCTGCCCTCAGGCGCCGCCGGCGCGTCGGCGCTGCGCTTCTTCGATCAGGGCAGGGTCAACTATCCCTATCCGTCCGACGGCGCCTGGTTCGTCGACCAGTTCCGGCGCTGGGGCTGGCTGCGCGGCGACGAGGACGCTCGCGCCGTGGCCGCCGAGGTCAGCCAGACCCGGCTCTACCGGCAGGCGGCGGAAGCGCTGGGCCTGCCGGCCCCGGCCCAGCCACAACGCCGCGGCCGCTTGTGCGACGGAGTGGAATGGGACGGGCTGCCGCGTTACCCGGCGACGGAGCATCTGCTTGATTAAGTCCCGCATGTTGCAACGCACAAACTCAGTGCGCAGCCGGCCCAAAGCGCACCAGCGCGGTGCGCTTTTGCCACCGCAAACCTAGATAAAGCCAGGCTTTCCGCCGCCCCGAGGCTGGCACGGCGTTTGCATAAGTCAAGCCGGGCCTGGCACAAAGACGTGCCGTGCCCACCCCAAATGCTTGTCCGGCCAATGGCGGCCGGGACGGCAACGGACAACGGCGTCCGCTCCTGCTATCACCGAGGAGCGAACGCCGTTTTTATTTTGGCCGGCCCCCGGCCGCTCGCGGCACAGGAGTTTCGCATGGACCGTTCTTTCTGGCACAGCGGGCACAAGCCCACCTTGCTGTCCGCCTTTCTCTATTTCGACCTCAGCTTCATGGTCTGGTATCTGCTGGGTCCGTTGCAGGTGCCCATCGCCGCCGCGCTGGGCCTGGACACTAGCGAACGCGCGCTGATGGTGGCCACCCCCATTCTGGCCGGCGCGCTGCTGCGGCTGGCCGTCGGCATGCTGGCGGACCGCATCGGCGCCAAGCGCACCGGGCTGATCGCTCAGATCGTCGTCATCGCCGCCCTGCTGGCCGCCTGGCGCGTCGGCCTGTCCAGCCTGGGCGGCGCGCTGCTGCTGGGCCTGTTCCTGGGCGTGGCCGGCGCCTCCTTCGCCGTGGCGCTGCCGCTGGCCTCGCGCTGGTATCCGCCGGCCCATCAGGGCACGGCGCTGGGCATCGCCGGCGCCGGCAACTCCGGCACCGTGCTGGCGGCATTGTTCGCGCCGGCGCTGGCGCTGCAATTCGGCTGGCAGAACGTGTTCGGCCTCGCCTGCCTGCCCTTGTTGCTGGTCCTGTTGCTGTTCGCCCGGCTGGCCAAGGACGCGCCCGACGCGCCGCCGCCCAAGCGCTGGGCGGATTACCTGGCGGTGCTGGGGCAACGCGACGCCTGGTGGCTGATGTTGTTCTACGCCATCACCTTCGGCGGTTTCGCCGGTTTCGCCAGCGCGCTGCCCGGCTATTTCCACGACCAGTTCGGCTTCGACGCCAAGACCGCCGGTCTCTACACCGCCGCCTGCGTGTTCGCCGGCTCGCTGATGCGGCCGCTGGGCGGCGTGCTAGCGGACCGCATAGGCGGCACCCGCTCGCTGCTGGCCGTCTATCTCGCGGTGGCGGCGTTGCTGTTCGCAGCCGGCCTTGAGCCGGGCGGCGCCGGCGGCGCGCTGCTGCTGTTCGTGCTGGCCATGCTCTGCCTCGGCGCCGGCAACGGCGCGGTGTTCCAACTAGTGCCCCAGCGCTTCGGCGGCGAAATCGGCGCGATCACCGGCCTGATTGGCATGGCCGGCGGCGTCGGCGGCTTCCTGCTGGCGGCCGGCCTGGGCGTGATCAAACAAGCCAGCGGCGGCTACGCCATCGGCCTCTGGCTGTACGCCGCGCTGGCGCTGGCGGGCTGGGCCGGCCTGGCCGGGCTGCGCCAGCGCTGGCGCGCCGGCTGGACCCTGGCCAGCGCCCGGCTCTAAACCGCGAGGACATCATCATGACGAAACCCAAACTGGTGGTGGTCGGCAACGGCATGGCCGGCATCCGCACCGTGGAAGAACTGCTGACGCTGGCGCCGGACCTGTACGACATCACCGTGTTCGGCGCCGAGCCGCACCCCAATTACAACCGCATCCAGCTGTCCCCGGTGCTGGCCGGCGAACAGACTTTCGACGACATCGTGCTCAATCCGCGCGCCTGGTACGCCGAGCGCGGCATTACCTTGCACACCGGCAAAACCGTGGTGGAGCTGGACCGCGCGCGCCGGCAGGCGCTCGCCGACGACGGCAGCGTCGCCCCTTACGACCGCCTGCTGCTCGCCACCGGTTCGCTGCCGGTAATGCTGCCGCTGCCGGGCCGCGAGCTGGCCGGGGTCGTCGGCTACCGCGACATCCGCGACACCGAGGCCATGCTGGCCGCCAGCGCCGACGGCGGCCGGGCAGTGGTGATAGGCGGCGGCCTGCTCGGCCTGGAAGCCGCCTATGGCCTGAAACAACGCGGCATGGACGTCACCGTGGTCCATCTGGCGGACTGGCTGCTGGAGCGGCAGTTGGACCCCACCGCCGCTCAGTTGCTGCAGGCCTCGCTGGAAGCGCGCGGCCTGCGCATCTTGCTGGGCCGCCAGACCGCGGCTCTGCTGGACGACGGTCGCGGCGCGGTGGCTGCGGCGCGGCTCTCCGACGGCGAAACCCTGGAAGCCAAGCTGGTGGTGATGGCGGTGGGCATACGCCCCAATATCGCGCTGGCCGCCGGCGCCGGCCTGCACTGCGAACGCGGCGTGGTGGTCAGCGACGCGTTGCAGACTTTCGACCCGCGCATCTACGCGGTGGGCGAATGCGTCAGCCACCGCGGCGTCTGCTACGGCCTGGTGGCGCCGCTGTTCGAACAGGCCAAGGTCTGCGCCAACCACTTGGCGCAACTGGGCAGCAGCCGCTATCAGGGTTCGGTGATGGCCACCAAGCTCAAGGTCACCGGCATCGACCTGTTCTCCGCCGGCGACTTCATCGGCGGCGACGGCTGCGATGAGATCGTGCTGTCGGACCCGGCCGGAGGCCTGTACAAGAAACTGGTGCTACGCGAGGACAAACTGATCGGCGTCTGCCTGTACGGCGACACTGCCGACGGGGCCTGGTACTTCAAACTGCTGCGCGAACAGCGGGCGATAGGCGATCTGCGCGAGCGGCTGATCTTCGGCGAAACCGCCATCGGCGACGTCGGCGTGCAAGGCCAGAGCCGCGCCGCCGGCATGCGGGACAGCGACGAAGTCTGCGGCTGCAACGGCGTCAGCAAGGGCGCCATCGTCAAGGCGATCAAGGAAAACGGCCTGTTCACCCTGGACGAAGTCAAACAATGCACCAAGGCCGGCAGCTCCTGCGGCTCCTGCAGCGGCCTGGTGGAGCAGATCCTGATGAACACGGTGGGCGCGAGCTTCCAAGAAGCGCCCAAGACCAAGGCCGTCTGCGGCTGCACCGATCACAACCACGCCGAGGTGCGCAAGGCCATCCGCGACCACCACCTGCTGGATCACGCTGCGGTCTACCACTTTCTGGAATGGCGCACGCCCAACGGCTGCGCCAGTTGCCGGCCGGCCATCAACTACTACCTGCTGTCCACCTGGCCGCGCGAAGCGGTGGACGATCCGCAAAGCCGCTTCGTCAACGAACGGGTGCACGCCAATATCCAGAAGGACGGCACCTTCTCGGTCATCCCGCAGATGAAGGGCGGCGTCACCAACGCGGCCGAGCTGCGCCGCATCGCCGATGTGGCCGACAAATACCAAGTACCCATGGTCAAAGTCACCGGCGGCCAGCGCATCGACCTGCTGGGCATCCGCAAGGAGGACCTGATCGAGGTCTGGAAAGACCTGGGCATGCAATCCGGCCACGCCTACGGCAAATCCATCCGCACCGTGAAAACCTGCGTCGGCAGCGAGTTCTGCCGCTTCGGCACCCAGAACAGCACCCAGATGGGCATAGACCTGGAAACCATGCTGGCCAATATGTGGGCACCGCACAAGGTCAAGCTGGCGGTGTCCGGCTGCCCGCGCAACTGCGCCGAAGCCGGCATCAAGGACGTGGGCGTGATAGCGGTGGACTCCGGCTGGGAGCTCTACGTGGGCGGCAACGGCGGCATCAAGACCGAGGTGGCGCAATTCCTGTGCAAGGTGAAGACCGCCGAGGAAGTGAAGGAATACAGCGGCGCCTTCCTGCAGCTCTACCGCGAGGAGGGCCATTACTTGGACCGCACCGTCCGCTACATCGCCCGCGTCGGCCTGGACTACGTCAAGGCGCGGGTGGTGGACGACGCCGCCAACCGCCAGGCGCTGTACCAGCGGCTGTTGTTCGCGCTGGAAGGCCTGCCCGACCCCTGGGCCGCCCGCATCGCCGGCGCGCAGCGCCAGGAATTCATCCCCTTGAAAGTCATCGCCTGAGGCCGCCATGGAACCCACCCCGTCCCCCTCCTCCCGCTGGCTGCGCGTGTGCGCGCTGGACGACATCCCGCTGCTGGGCAGCCGCGTGCTGGCCCGCGACGGCGGCGACATCGCCCTGTTCCGGCCGCAGCCTCAACAAGTGTTCGCGCTCTTGGACCGTTGCCCGCACAAGGGCGGCCCGCTGAGCCAGGGCCTGGTGCACGGCGCGGCGGTCACCTGCCCGCTGCACGGCTGGACCCTCAATCTGGACAGCGGCGAAGCGCAGGCGCCGGACCGCGGCTGCGCGCGGCGCTTTCCGGTTAGCCTGCGGGACGGCGACGTCTACCTGCAACTGTGAACCCGGGAACACCGCCATGACCACCACCCCCTCCACCTGCTGTTACTGCGGCGTCGGCTGCGGCGTGCTGATCCACAGCGACGGCGCGCGCATCACCGGCGTAGAAGGCGACCCTGCCCACCCCGCCAACCACGGCCGGCTTTGCACCAAGGGCCTGGCGCTGGCGGACAGCTGCGCCAGCCTGTCCGGCCGAGCGCTGCACCCAGAACTGCGGCTGACCCGCGACGCCGCGCGCCGGCGCGTGGACTGGAACGATGCGCTGGACACCGTGGCCGAGCGCCTGGCCGGCGTCATCCGCCGCCATGGCCCGGACGCGGTGGCGGTCTACGCCTCCGGCCAGTTGCTGACCGAGGACTACTATCTGTTCAACAAGCTGACCAAGGGCCTGATCGGCACCAACAACATCGACACCAATTCCCGGCTGTGCATGTCCAGCGCCGTCAGCGGCTACAAGCTGGCGTTGGGCGCCGACGGCCCTCCCACCTGCTACCAAGATCTGGAGCTGGCCGACTGCGTGCTGCTGGCCGGCAGCAATACGGCCTACGCCCATCCGGTGCTGTTCCGCCGGTTGGAAGCGGCCAAGGCGGCGCGGCCGGATACCAAGTGGATCGTGGTGGACCCGCGCCGCACCGACACCGCCGCGCTGGCGGACCTGCATCTGCAGATCCAGCCGGGCAGCGATGTGGCGCTGTTCAACGGCATGCTGCACCACCTGATCTGGGAAGGGCTGATCGACGAGAGCTACATCGCCGCCCACACCGAGGGCTTCGACGCGCTCAAGCGCCTGCTGCGCGACTATTCGCCGCGCCAAGCCGCCGGCCTGTGCGGCATCGCCGAGGCCGACCTGACCACCGCCGCCGAATGGTTCGGCCGCAGCCCTGCCAGCCTGTCGCTGTATTGCATGGGCCTGAACCAGTCCAGCCACGGCACCGCCAAGAATCTGGCGCTGATCAATCTGCACCTCGCCGCCGGCCAGATCGGCCGCCCCGGCGCCGGCCCCTTCTCGCTCACCGGCCAGCCCAACGCCATGGGCGGCCGCGAAGTGGGCGGCATGGCCACCATGCTGGCCGCCCACCGCGACATCGCCAACCCGCAACACCGCGCCGAAGTGGCCGCCCACTGGGGGGTGCCGCCGGAGCGGCTCTCCGACCGGCCCGGCCTGCCGGCCATCGCGCTGTTCGACGCGCTCAAGGCCGGCCAGGTCAAGGCAGTGTGGATCGTCTGCACCAACCCCGCCCACTCTCTGCCGGACCTGGAACAGGCGCGCCAGGCGCTGGCCCAGGCAGAGTTCGTCATCGTCCAGGACGCCTACGCCGACACCGACACCGCCGCCTGCGCCGACGCGCTGCTGCCGGCAGCCAGTTGGGGCGAGAAAGAAGGCGCGGTCACCAACTCCGAGCGCCGCATCAGCCGGGTGCGCGCCGCCGTGCCGCCGCCGGGCGAGGCGCGCGCCGACGGCTGGATCGCCGCCGAAGTGGGCCGCCGCCTGGAACGGCTGCTCTATCCGGACGCGCCCAGCCTGTTCCAAAACAGCGAGCCGGGCGCGGTGTTCGCCGAACACGCGGCGCTGACCGCCGGCCGCGATCTGGACATCAGCGGCCTCAGCCACGCGCGGCTGGAACGGGACGGCCCGCAGCAATGGCCGTTCCCCGCCGGCGCGGCCGCCGGCCAGGCTCGGCGTTACGAGGACGGCCGCTTTCCCACCGCCAGCGGCCGCGCCCTGTTCCACGCCACGCCCTATCGTCCGCCGGCTGACGCGGTCAACGCCCACTATCCCTTCCGCCTGCTCACCGGCCGGCTGCGCGATCAATGGCACGGCATGAGCCGCAGCGGCAGGGTGGCGCGTCTGTTCTCCCACGCGCCGGAACCCACGCTGGACATGCACCCGGCCGACGCCGCCCGCCGCGGCCTCAAGGCCGGCGAACTGGTCCGGGTGGAAAACCGGCGCGGCGGCCTGGTGCTGCCGCTGGCGCTCAGCGAGGAACTGCCGGGCGGCAGCGTGTTCGCCGCCATGCACTGGAGCGGTCAGCACCTGGACAGCGGCGGCGTCAACCAGGCCTGTTCGCCGGCGGTGGACCCGCAATCGTTCCAGCCCGAGCTCAAACACGCCGCGGTGCGGGTGGAACGCGCCGAACTGCCGTGGCGGGTGCGGGCCGCCAGCCGCCACCCGGATCTGCCGGCGCTGCGCGCCCGACTGCAACCCTTGCTGGCCGGCTGCGGCTACGCCGCGATCAGCCTGCGGCCGCCGGACATCCTGGTCCTGAACGCCGCCCATGCCCAAGCGCGGCCGGACTGGCTAAGCGAGCTGACTTGGCTGCTGGATCTGGACGGCGGCCCCCAATTGCAAACCTTCAGCGACGCACGTCGCGGCCTGGAACAACGCATCGCCTGGCGCGACGACGCGCCCTGGGCCTTCGTCTTCGCCGGCGGCCAGGACGACGGCGGGCGGCTGCTGGCCGCGATGCAAAGCGGCCAGCCTTGGCCCGGCAACCGGCTCAGCGCGCTGGTCCCCGGCGTCGCAACCGTTTCCACCGCCGCACGCATCGTCTGCAACTGCCTGCAAGTGGACGCCGAACGCATCCAGGCGGCCATCGCCGACGGCGCGGACCTGGCCGGACTCAAGGCGCGGCTGGGCTGCGGCGGCGTTTGCGGCTCCTGTCTGCCGGAACTGAAACGGCTGCTGGCGCGACAGACAGAACGGGAATATTGAAACCCCGCCGCAGAACTCTATGCTAAGGAAGTCCGGCGCTGTTACCCTCTGCGCTGGCGATAGCGATGGATGCGTGGATTGGGCTTGAAACAGATAGGACTGCTGGTCGCGGCGCTGGCCGCGCAGCCGGCGGCGGCGGCGGCGCTGGACATGGTTTACGGCGCGGTGGCCTCGGACCCTTATATGAGCGGCGAAGGCGATCAGATGCCGCCCCACCCCGGCGCGGTGGTGGAAATGGCGCAGGCGGCGGCCAAGGGCTGCCGGATCGCGCTTAAGCTGTCGCGGCTGCCGGGCAAGCGCCTGCTCACCGAGATGCAGCACGATCAGCACGACGCCGCCTTCATGTTTTCCCACAATAAAGAACGCGAAGCCTATTTCGACTACCCGATGCAGGGCGAGGAACCCGATCCGCGCTACCGGCTGACCACCTTGGCCTATTCGCTATACGCGCTGAAAAGCGCGCCTCCTGCCTGGAACGGCAAGAACCTGCCGGCGCTGGGCGCCATCGGCGTCAACGCAGGCTGGTCCATCGCCGACGATCTGCGCGCCAAGGGCGCCCAGGTGGAGGCCGCCAAAGACACCGAGATGAACTTCCGCAAGCTGCAGGCCCGCCACATCGCCGCCTACGCCACGCAAAACCACATCGGCGACCGCTATCTGGACGACCACCCGCAAGCCGGCATCGTCCGGCTGCAGCCGCCGCTGTCGCGCAAGGACTACTACTTGGTGTTCGGCAAACGCTGGCACCGGGACAATCCGGCCTTGGCGCGCTGCCTGTGGCAGCAGATCGGCAAACTGCGCGAAACTCTGCTGCCCGCGCTGCTGCGCCAGCCCTGGTATCAGCAGCCCTGAGCCGGGCCGGCGCTCAAGCCGGCTCGCCGCCCAACTCCGCCGTCAGTTCCTCCACCTCCAGCAAATGGGCGCGGTCGTGCTGCAACATGTCCTCGGCCAGATCCTCCAAGCTCATCCGCCGCTCGCCGCCAAACAGGCATAGCCGCCCACGCTGCGCCGGTTCGGCGCCGGCCAAGGCTGCCAACAAATGCCGCCGTCCGGCCAGAAAATCGTCCAAGGCCGCGGCCCCGTCCTGTTCCAGATAAGCCAGTTCGCGCGACATCTCAGTACCGTCCACCGAGGCGATCTCCGGCATGTCCTCGGTCAATACCCGAGCCACCCGCTGGCAGAAAATCCGGTCCAGATCGCGCAAATGACAGGCATGCTCCACCGCGGCGAAATCGATGCCGTCCGGCCGCCGCCTCCAGTCCGCGGCCGGAATCGCGCGCAGCGCCGCCGCCAACTGGGCCGGCATCGCCCGCAAAGCCTCCAACCGCTGCGCCCAATCCAGCTGTTGCGGCGTGGCCGTCCACACCACTCCGTAAGTGAAATAGCCGCCCGGCACCCGGCCGCGCGGCCGCAGCACCTCGTGATGATGACGGCGCATCACCTCCGCCACCATCGCGCCGCAAAACTGGCGCGCGCCGGCATCCGCCTCCAACTCCGGAAACAACTGGCGCACATCGTGGACGATGGCCGCCACCGCCGGCACCTCGGCGCGCGATAAAGCCGCGTATTCCACATAGCGTTGCGGCGTGTCGATCAAGGCCTCAAGTTGGCGGCCCAGCGCCTGTTCGCGAAAGGTATCGAAACGGGAATGCATAACCACTCCTTTTGTAACGTATCAAAATGATACCTTAGTAAACGAACAAACAGCCGTCAACCCTGATTTTCGTCATAAGCATGCAGATATAAACAAGACAAATGATTGCAGATTCATGACGGCATTCGGATAATGCTAAACGTTTATTTAAAATTACCCGGCGACAGGCAAGCGTCTACCACGCTCGTCCGTCCCGGCTGGCGTCACAAGGAGATGGGAATGGGGTTCTGGAACAAGGCCGACACCGCGCGACAGCAAGCGGAACTGTTGCAATGCAGACAGGAAGCCGAGCAGCTCCGCACGGAGCTGGGGCACACCCGCGCCCGCGCCGACGAAGCGGAAAGCCAGTTGGCGGCCAGCCAGGCCAAGAACCAGGAACTTCGCGGGCTGATCGCCAATCTATCCGCCTTCGCCCAATCGATGACCGATACCCAGCAATCGCTGGCCACCCTCTCCAGCGTGATGAGCCGAGAGAAAGACCGCGCCGTCGCCGCTCAGGACATCTCGCTGCACAGCCGCCAATCCATAGACCAGATCGCCGCCGATCTGTCCAAGCTGGCCGGCGCCTCGCAAGGCGCGGCGGAAAAAGTGGGGGAACTGGACGCGCGCGCCCAAGAGGTGGGCGGCATCGTGCAATTGATCCGCGACATCGCCGACCAGACCAATCTGCTGGCGCTGAACGCCGCCATCGAGGCCGCGCGCGCCGGCGAACAGGGCCGCGGCTTCGCCGTGGTGGCCGACGAAGTGCGCAAGCTGGCCGAACGCACCGCCACCGCCACCGCCGACATTGCCAAGCTGGTGGAGCAGATCCGCGGCGACAGCGCCGGCAGCCGCAGCCAGATGGGTCAACTAGCCGAGCAGGCCGCCCGCTTCAGCCAGGACGGCGAGGCCGCCGCCGGCACCATGAAGCAATTGCTGGACATGTCCACCAGCATGGAAGGCAGCATCGCCGCCTCCGCGCTGCGCGGCTTCTGCGAACTGGCCAAGATGGACCACCTGATCTACAAATTCCGCGTCTACCAAGTGATGTTCGGCTTATCCGACGAAGACATCGGCCACTTCGGTTCCCACCAGCACTGCCGCTTCGGCAAGTGGTATTACGAGGGCGAAGGCCGCGTCAGCTTCTCCCATCTGCCCGGCTTCCGTGAAATCGAAGCGCCTCACGCCAAGGTGCATACCGCGGCGCTGGACGCCTTGCGCGCCCACGCCGACGGCGACAGCCGCGCCGCGGTGGAGCATGTGGCGGCGATGGAAGCCGCCAGCCTGCAAGTGTTGGCCGGGCTGGAACATATGGCTAGCGCCGGCGCCGCGGAACCGCGCCGTGGCTGAGGCCGCGTTCGCCATCCGCCCCCTGCAAGCCGGCGACTACGCCGGTTGGCTGCCCTTATGGCGCGACTACAACGCCTTCTACGGCCGCGAAGGCGCTACCGCGCTGCCCGAGGAAGTGGAGAGGGAAACCTGGCGCCGCCTGCTCGCGCCGACGGAACCAATGCACGGCTTGGCCGCGGTCGCCGGCGACGCGCTGCTGGGCATCGCCCATCTGCTCTACCACCGCAGCACCATCCAGATCCAGGACGCCGCCTATCTGCAGGACCTGTACGTGGCGCCGACGGCCAGAGGCGGCGGCATTGCCCGCGCGCTGCTGCGGGCGGCCGCGGACCGGGCGCGCGAGGACGGCGCCGCCATGCTGTACTGGCGCACCGCCGGCGACAATCACACCGCGCGCCGCTTGTACGATCAAGTCGCGGAGCTGTCGGACGCGGTGATCTACCGCCAAGTCTTGTAAGAGCCTGTTCACGATCTCGCGAGCAAGAGCGAGACAAGGCGAAAACAAGCGAAAAAGCGGAATGTACACGTGGTACATGAGCATTTTGAGCTGGTTTTTAACGCCGTATCGCCGCAGCGCAGCAGATCGTGAACAGGTTCTAAGCCGACCGGATCAGCGCAACACGTCCAGCAAGATATCCGCTATCAATCCGCTAGCCGCCACCAGCACCAGGTCCGCGCCCACCGCCCGCCACTCATAACCGGGGTGGCGCGGCAGTTGGCTCAGCAAGGGCGCCGGCAATACTTGCTTGGCGATGCCGGGCGGCAAGGGCTTGCCGCGCGCCAGGCGCTTGCGCATGCCGGGCGGCAGCGACTTATAACCGGTCACCCCGGAGTCCAGCGCCAAGCGCCGCGCCGCGGCGACGCTGATGCCCGCCGCCGCCAAATCCTTGTCCGCCCGCGCCGGCGACGCCTCCCTGTCCTGATCTTTATCCTTGTGTTTGCCCTGGCCATGACCCTGGCCCTTGCCTTCCGGCGGATTGGCCAGCGTCGGCGCAGCCAACGCCGCCGCCAACAACAACACAGACCATTGCTTCCATCGCTTCATCTTCGTCTCCCCTCTCTGTTGAGCCCGATTTAGATTATCGACCAAACGCCGGCCAAGTTTGAGTCCGACTTCGACATGCGCTCCAATGAATATATATTGATCACTACATAATTGTAGAATACGCTACACAAAAATGGAGCGCATCATGGACTGGCTGCTGTTGATCACTTCCTTGCCCACCGAAAACGCCACCGCGCGCATGCGTGCCTGGCGCGCCTTGAAAGCTTGCGGCTCCGCCGCGCTGCGCGACGGCGCCTACCTGCTGCCCGGCGGCGACGCCCGCCAGCAACAGCTTGAGGCCATCGCCGCCGATATCCAGCAACACGGCGGCATTGCGCGCTTGCTGGCCTGCCGACCGCTGGACCTCAGCGATTTTCCGCCGCTGTTCCAGCGCGACGCCGACTATCAACAACTGCGGCAGGACATTCAGGAACAACTGCGCGGCCTGGACCCCGACAACGCCGCCGAGCGGCTGAAACAATGGCGGCGGCTGGGCAAGGCCCTCGCCGGCATCGCCGCCATCGACTTCTTCCCCGGCGCCGGCCAAGAACAGGCGCAGGCCGCCTTGCAACAACTGGAAGCCGCCATCCAGCAGCAATTGTCGCCGGGCGAGCCCCATAGCCTGGAGATGCGCATCCCGCGACGCGCCGTGGCCGAGCACCAGGGCCGGACCTGGGCCACTCGCCGCCGCCCCTGGGTGGACCGGCTGGCTTCGGCCTGGCTGATTCGACGCTTCATCGATCCACAAGCACGCATTCTGTGGCTGGCCGCGCCCGGAGACTGCCCGCCGGACGCCTTGGGCTTCGACTTCGACGGCGCCGCCTTCACCCATGTCGGCGACAAGGTCAGCTTCGAAGTGCTGCTGGCCAGTTTCGGCCTAGACGCGCCGCCGCTGCGGCGGCTGGCCGCGCTGGTCCATTATCTGGACGTGGGCGGCGCGCCGCCGCCGGAAGCCAGCGGCGTGGAAACCGTATTGGCCGGCCTGCGCGCCGCGCTGAGCGACGATGATCAACTGCTAGCCGCCGCCGCCAACATCTGGGACGGGCTATACCAGCAATTCGCCAAGGAAGCCTGAACATGCCGCCCAACCCTCCCCTAAGC
>NZ_JAAOMA010000057.1:0-27249 GCF_011602385.1 Chromobacterium fluminis
CGGCGTGGCAGCGGTTAAATCCAAATGACACGACTAAGTATGTAGAACTCACTGTAGAGGACTTTCGGACGCGGGTTCGATTCCCGCCGCCTCCACCACCAATTCTTAGCAAAATCAATTGCTTACGAAACAAAGCCCCGTTCATACGGGGCTTTTTTTTGGGCTATTTGGGGTGGGTTGGTCAGCCTTTTGGTCAGCTTTCCCCGAGCCCTTTTCTCCCTAGCTTTCCACCTTCCCAAGATGCATATCAACGGGCGGCGCACAGCCGCTATCAGCATCGCATGCCATTCCATCCGGGACAAGTGCCTCCATCGACCAACCCCGCCGGGTAATCCTTCAGTACTCGGTTGACTTCCCGCATCCATCATGTAATTTGAATTTGTACGCATTCAAATTTAACGACCATGATTTCACATCCACCCAGCCGGCCAGCCGCCGGCGGCCTGCTGCTGCCCGTCGCCGCCGCACCGGTGCGCGCCGGCTTCCCCTCCCCGGCGGACGACTACCTCGACGACGCCATCAGCCTCGACGGCTATCTGATCAGCGACCCGGCCGCGACGTTCCTTGTCCGCGTCCGTGGCGACTCCATGCGCGGCGCCGGCATCGATGAGGGCGACTTGCTGGTAGTCGACAAGGGGTTGACCGCGAACCATGGCGACATCGTGATCGCGGTTGTCGATGGTGAGTTTACCGTTAAGCGCTTGCACAACCTGCGCGGCCGCTGCGCGCTGATCGCCGAGAACCCGGCCTACCCTCCGATCCGACTGGCCGATGGCCAGGAACTTGAGGTCTGGGGCGTAGTACGCGGCTGCGTGAAGAGGTTCCGCTGATGTTCGCCCTGGTGGATGGCAACTCCTTCTATGCGTCCTGCGAGCGGGTGTTTCGCCCCGACCTCGCCGGCCGGCCGATTGTAGTGCTGAGCAACAACGATGGCTGTGTCGTCGCCGCCAGCGCGGAGGCCAAGGCGCTGGGCCTGAAAATGTTCGGCCCCTTCTTCGAGATTGCCGGGCTCTGCCGGCGGCACAAGGTGGCGGTGTTCAGTTCGAACTACGCGCTCTACGGCGACATGAGCCACCGCATGATGCGCGTGCTGTCCGAGTTCGCCACGGAGCAAGAAATCTATTCTATAGATGAGTGCTTTCTAGGCATGGACGGCATGCCGGATCTGGACAGCCACGGCCACCGCATCCGGCAAGCAGTGCTGCAGCGGGTCGGCATCCCGACATGCGTCGGGTTCGGCACGTCCAAGACGATGGCGAAGCTGGCAAACCGCGTGGCGAAGAAGCGCGCCGAATGGGGCGGCGTGTTCGCGTGGGACTGGCTGAGTCCGGTCGAGGCCGATGCGCTGATGGGGCAGATCCCGGTCGGAGACGTCTGGGGCATCGGCGGCCGGCTGACCGAGAAGCTCGGCGCGATGGGCATCACCACCGCGCTGCAGCTCAAGCGCGCCGATCCGAGAAGGATCAAGCGCGCGTTCTCGGTGGTGGTGGAAAGGACGGTGCAGGAACTGAACGGCGTCAGCTGCCTTGCGCTGGAGGACGTGGCGCCGGCCAAGCAACAGATCATCGCCAGCAGATCATTCAGCGAGAAAGTCACCGACCTGGCCACCCTCGCCGCCTCCGTCGCTCACCATGCCGCCCGCGGCGCCGAGAAGCTGCGCCAGCAGCACAGCGTGGCCAAGCTCGTGGCAGTGCAGATCATGACCAGCCCGTTTGCCGACACGCCGCAATACCGGCCCTATATCGTCGTGCCGCTTGTCCAGCCGAGCAGCGACACGCTGCTGATTACCAAAGCGGCGCTGGCCGGCCTGCGCCACGTATACCGGCCGGGCTTCCGATATCACAAGGCCGGCATCATGCTGCTGGAGATCGGCGACGAAGGCGTGCAGCAGTCGGACCTGTTCGCCGCGCCGCCGGACCCGCGCCGCGCGCGGTTGATGGCCGCCATCGACAAGATCAACAGGGACTGGGGGCGCGGCACGCTGCGGACCGCCGCAGAACAGCTGACGGCGGATTGGCACATGCGGCAAGACCTGCGCTCGCCGTGTTACTCGACTCGGATCGATCAGCTATTGAGCGTTGGCTGATTTGACCGGGGCCGGGGCCGCTTGCATCAGCTCGGCCGGAAACGGCGCCAGCATCGCCCGCGCCAGCTCCGGTTCGCGGCACGCCAGCCAATCGCCATAACGCTCGCGCGGCAGGATCACCAGCGAGCGCTTTTCGTCACCCGGCTTGTGCATGCGCTTCATCAGCGGATGCTGGTCTGCGTTGATCGTGATCTGCGTGAACGCATGCGAGACGCCGCCCTCCGGCTCCTGCCACTCGCGCCACATGCCGGCCACGGCGAACGTTTCACCGCTGACTAGGCTGATGCTGGTGCGCACCGCGCGGCCGGTTTCATAGCACGGTTCGAAAAAGGCCTGCATCGGCACGAGACAAAGCTGGCACCGGCGCCACGCGCCTTTGTAAGTCGGCTTCTCCCCTATCGTTTCGGCGCGCGCGTTCATCGTTGTCAGGCGCACGCCAGGCGGCAGATGGGGTTTGGGGATAAAGCCGTAGCTGGCCAGCAGCAGGCCGCCGGCGGTGATGATGGGCGCGGTGTAGTCCTGCCAAGTCTCGGCGCGCCACTCCAGACCGGTGGCGTCCAGGCCGAAGCCGTCCAACAGTTGGCGGTGAGTGGGCGGGGTGAAGTTGACGCACATGACATCACTATAGCAAAGCATGTCATTGTATTTTTGCAACACATGCCACGAAGCAAGCAGGCTTATTGATTATGGCCTTGCTATCTTGAATTTCGTAATACATAATTCAAGTAACAAAACGCCACATGGAGCAGGACATGGAACTGTTTCACACCTCGCAGGAAGCTATCAGCCAGATCAATGCCCATGGTCGCTATGGCTCGTTCCTGTTCTTCTCCAGCCATGTTTATGCAATGACCGCCGGCAGCTTCAAGGCTTACTCCATCGAACTAGACGAATCGGAATGCATCGGCGCCGGTGAGCTGTTCTATCACGAAGACGCCGCCAAGCTGGACAGCTTGGTTGCTGAAGTGGCCGCCCGCTACGACATCGACGAAGACACCGCCGAAGCGCTGATCGACGAGTCCAAATCCATCTACGACATCGAATCCAACGTGGAACCGGAAGACCTGGGCGACGCTTCTTGGGACATCCAGCACGCCACCGCCCGCGCCGCCGCTCTGCTGGGCTTCCGCGCGGTGCGCGTGTCCGACGAACAAGGTGCCAGTTATATGGTGGAGATGCTGGGTCGTGAGCAGGATTTGAAGGCCATCTAACTTTCATTCAGGTGAATATCATGCGCTATCAAAATTTGAAGGAAGCCATCCTGGCCGTGGAGGAAAACAATAAACTCAATGACGCTAAGTGGAGCGACTGGCCCTTTGCTACTGATATCGGCGAAGTGTATGGAATTGAACTGGATAAGGAGGACATCGCGATATTGCAACGGGCGATAGAAAGCGAGGGGACCAGCATACAAGCCGATATGGAAGCCGCCGAGCGCGCAGAGTACGGGCAGAATTTTGCGCCGGCGTGGTATGCCAAGAATCACGGCGGCGCTCGCCCCGGAGCCGGCCGCAAGTCATCGGATAACCCAACAAAATCCGGCAGCATCCGCTTGACCCCGGAACGCTGGGATAAGCTGCGGACGCTGGGCATGGAATGGCTCAGCGACCAGATCGACGCGGCCACATTGCCGGAAAGCGGACGGAAATGAAGGCTACATGGACGCCGGGTGAGATAGCACTCCTCCGCAAGCACTACCGACGTATGCCGGCCGAAAAGCTACAAGCGCTCTTGCAGCGCTCGGCGCCGGCCATCCGGGCGAAGGCGAATAGCCTTGGCCTGTCAGGGGACAGGCACCGCCCAGTCAGTCAGATCGAGTGGTCCGATGATGAACTGGCATTGCTGGGGAAGGTGTCCGATGCTGAGCTTGGCAAATTGAAGGGGGTAAGCCTGGACGTGGTGAGGAGAAAGCGAGTTAGCCTCAACATCCCGGCTACAGTGCCTGTGGTGTGGCATCAGTGGACTGACGAGGAAGCCGCGCAGTTGGGGACCATGCCCGATGCGAGTCTGGGCAAGAAACTAGGCCGATCTTTGGGGGCGGTTAGAGCCCAGCGTCTGCGGCTTGGCATCCCTGCGTTTGCTCCGCACACAAAGTGGACGCCAGAAATGGATGCCTTGCTCGGCAAAAGCAGCGACAAAACCGTGGCGCAGAAGTTGAGCGTGAGTCTTGACCTCGTCAGACAACGGCGATCCCGTCTCGGGATTCCCGCACACCCCGAATCGCAGACAGCCATCCACTGGCCTGCATCCATTTTGGAGAGGCTCGGGTCTGTCAAAGATAGCGTGCTGGCAAGAGAGGCAGGCATTCCGGCTCGCACCATCACCCGCAAGCGAAAACAGTTGGGCATTC
Source organism: Chromobacterium fluminis (assembly GCF_011602385.1). Taxonomy (NCBI): domain Bacteria; kingdom Pseudomonadati; phylum Pseudomonadota; class Betaproteobacteria; order Neisseriales; family Chromobacteriaceae; genus Chromobacterium; species Chromobacterium fluminis. The sequence continues at coordinate 4,437 of NZ_JAAOMA010000057.1, forward strand.
CGCGCTACCGCACATCGAAGAAACCTCGGCTAGCCCCGGCAAGCGCCAGACCAGAATGGCGCACCGTCATGGATTTGAGCCAGCCGGATTTCTATCGTGCCATATCCGCCCACCACCTGGCCGCCACCGGTCAGCCGCTAACATACGCGGCACTGTCCGAACTTTGCCTGTGGCCTGCCAGCCGCCTGCAAGAATGGCTTACTTCTGGCAGCAATCAACAGCCCATGGCACTGCCGGTTCGGCATCACATCTGGCTGGCGGTCTGCCACGGCATTACTGAGCGCGATCCGAATTGAGGATCGCTATTCGAATGTGATTTTGGCTTGCGTTTGCAAGTACTTTTAAATATCAATTTGCGTGAACTAATCTGCTGGGCTAAAAACAATTGAGTTGCAAATCTGAAAAAAACTCTAGGGGACCGAATGATGATGAGTCCGGGAAAATTATTAGCTCAATTTACTATCAAAGCTAAGTTTTTAGGTTTGATTATCCTTAGTATATCGGCGAGTGTTATTATTGGGGCCGTTGGCATCAGCAGCACCGCCGAAATGAACGCCTTGACGGTCAACATGCATGACAATCAACTGATGCCGGTCAACTGGGTGGCGGTGGCCAACCAGAACGCCGTCTACATCAGCCGTGCCGATTACCGCTTCATCGCCGAATCCGACAAGAAGCAAATGGATCAAGTCACCGCCAACCGAGCCAAATTCTTGGCGGAAATGAACCGGCTGATGGACCTCTATCGCAAATCCAACCTCACCCCGCCGGAAGTAGAAGCGCTCAAACGCTTTGACGCCGCCTGGCCGGCCATGGAGGAAGCCTGCAAAAAAGTCCGCGACCTCAGCTACAGCGACACCGGCGACGGTGTGAACAACAAAAAAGCACTGGATGTGATGCGTACCGAATGCCGGCCCAAATTCCAAATCGTCGATGACATCATGAGCCAGATCGTCGACATCAACGTAAAGCTGGCGGACCAGTCCTTGAAAGACTCCATTGCCAAATATGAACAAGAGCGCAACGTGGTCATCGGCGTGCTGGTGGCAGCTGTTATCGTGCTGCTGGCCTTGGGCGTAATGATTCAAAACGGCATCGTCGGCAGTCTGAAAAAAGGCATGGCGGCGCTGTTCCAACTGGGCAGCGGCGACCTGACCGGCGAGATCGAAGTACAGGGCAAGGACGAAGTGGCCCAAATGATGCAATCGCTGTCCGACACCCAGAAAAAACTGCGCGTCACCGTGGGCGACATCATCAACTCCGCCTCCAGCGTGGCCGCCACCGCCGAGGAGCTGGCCGCCTCCACCGAACAAGTCAGCGCCAGCATCGGCCAACAGGTCAACGCCACCTCCAGCGCCGCCGCGTCGATCGAAGAACTGACCGTCAGCATCGACCAATGCTCCAACAACGCCTCGCTGGCGGACTCCCAAGCCAGCGCAGCCGGCAGCCAGGCCAAGATAGGCAATAAGGAAGTGCAGGACTCCACCCATCAGGTGCGCAAGGTCAACGACAGCGTGGCCGCCTCCGCCAACAACCTGGAATCCTTGTCCGAGCAAGCGCAGATGATCAGCAGCATCGCCACCGTCATCAAGGAAGTGGCCGATCAGACCAACCTGCTGGCGCTCAACGCCGCCATTGAGGCCGCGCGCGCCGGCGAACAGGGCCGCGGCTTTGCCGTGGTGGCCGACGAAGTGCGCAAGCTGGCCGAGCGCACCACCGGCTCCGCCACCGAAATCACCCAGATGATCGCCAAGATCCAGGCCGGGGCCAAGGAGGCGGTGGACAGCATGCGCAGCAGCCGCCACATCGTCAGCCAGGTAGTGGAATCCTCGGAACACGTATCCACCACCATCAGCTCGGTGGAACAGAGCGCGGAAGGCGTGGTAGGCGCCATCAGCGACATCGCCATGGCGATGCAGGAACAGCGTCAGGCCAGCACCGAACTGGCCACCCGCGTGGAGGCCATCGCCCAGATGTCCAAGGAAAACGGCATAGCCGTAGAAGTGTTTTCGCAAGCTACTCGAGAATTGGCGGTTGTTGCGGAACGGTTGCAGCAGACGACACTTGCATTTAAGTTGTAGAGAAATTTCCGGTAGACTCTAAGTGCCGTTTCTGATCCTACGGCCAGCTATATAGCTTTGATGTTCCAGTACAATTAGAAAGCTGGCATAACAATGTTAGCATCCTGTATCGACCATGACCCCCAGCCATTATTTGGCTGGTTTTTTTTTCGCTCTCAAGATAGCACTACCGAGCGCGATCCGAGCTGAGTATCACCTGACAGGCGCCGAGTCCCTTGGCGGCTTTGTCGGAGTCGCCGGCAATGGCGTACTGCTCAATCCCAAATCGCTCAAGAGCCTCTGCAAGTTTTTCTCGCTGCGCATCAGAAAATTCGGCGCTTGCTTCTCCATCACGCTGGCCGGTGCCGGCGGAAGCTTCGGGCAGACTTCCGGCACCGGCAGCGCGCTGGTCGCGCAGCCGGAGAGCAGCACGCAGACGAGCAACAGCCCCCTGCTGTTCAATTTTCCCATTCTCCAGTTCCTTCTGGTATGCGGCAGCTGCCGCGTTGTCACTGCGAGCGGTTGCCTGTTCCTTCGCCCTGGCCGCCTTCTCGCCGGCCGCCACCCGCTCCGCCGCCTCGGCGCGCTGGGCCGCGACATCGCGCTCGGCCAGCACCTGGCGGTAGTGCCAGCCGGCGGCGGCCACGGCCGCCACCAGCACCACCCCAGCCAGCAGTTTCAATTGCGCAAACATAGCTCCCTTTCCGCGGCGCGCCGCTTAACCAGGCCCGGCAGTTGCACGCCCTTCGCGTAGCTCCAGCGCGGCAGCTCATTGCACGCGCCACGCCAGTCGCCGGCGTTCAACTTGCGCAGCATGCTGGAGCGCGAGAACGCCGTTTCGCCGACGTTGTAGACGAACGAGCCCAGCGCCGCCTTGCGCGTGTCCGGCAGCGGCGCCTTGACCAGCCGGTCAACTGCGGCCATCGATTTACCCAACTCTCCCGCCAGCAGTTCCTTGCACTCCTCCACCGTCCGCGTCTGCCCCAGCTTCACCCCGGCCGTGCTGCCGTAGCAGATCGTCGGGATGCCCACCGGGTCGAGGTAGGCCTTGGTCCTCAGTCCTTCGAACTGCGACACGATGGCCAGGCCCAGCGCCAGCGCTCCGCTCACGATGAATTTCGCCTTGCTCATTTCCCTGTCCTCCATTCCCTGAATTCGGCCGCATAGCGGCGCGCCGCCGCGACCACCTTCGGCCCCGACGTGAAGAACAACATCAACAGGTAGGCGATGGTCAGGATGCTGACCCAGTCCGCCACGCTGATGCCGTACAAGCTGACCGCGCTAATCGTCACCGGCGGCGCAGCCTTGACCGCTTCCGATGCGAACTCCCCCGCTTTGCCCATATCCCGCATTTCCCCTCCCAGAAATAAAAAATGGGCCGGAGGCCCAGGTGGTAAATCTATTCGTTTGCGTGCATTAGGCCGGCGGCACCGGCCATGCGATTGTGGCTGGGTAGCCTGGTTGCTGGGACAACTTCGCCAACGCATTGCAATAGCGTTTCCACGCCGCGAGCAGATCCTGCTCGGCCTGCGTTGCGGTGCCGGCCAGTGCCACGACTTCCAGCGGCTTGCGCGCCACATACGCCTGCAGCAGCAGTTGCCGCGCGTCCTGCTGCGCCTGCTGGATCAGCGCATTGCGTCGCGTCGAGTCGTCGAGATAGCGGAACTCGGGCTGTGCCGCGGCGGCATCGGCGGCCGCGCGCGCCGCTTCGTCCACCTGCCAGGCCTGCCCATCCCACACTCCGAAGAACGGTGGCGGCAGTTCCGTGGCACCCAGGTCAGCCAGCGACTGCCCAAGCTGGGCCGTCACCTTCAACGCCGTCGCGGTGCTCCAGAGCCTGGCCGCGCGGTAGTCCGGCACCAGCCGCCACTGGCCACTATCGAATACTGCCGCCTGGTTCGCGCCGGCGGCCGGCGGCGCTGAGGTGGTGCAGAAAGGCGGCAGCAGCACCACGTCGCCCGGCTCGTTCGGCGAGAGGTCCGCCAGCCGCGCGCCCAGGTATTCGCCCGTCGACGGTTGGAAGGCATGCACTTCAACGGACCTGGGCGGCTGCACTGCCTGGCCGTCGGTTCGGATGCAGGCCATCAGCCCGGCCGGCGCCGGCACTGCAGGAAGGTTGAACGTGCTGACGCCATCACCGAAGGCACTGCCCAGCAGGCTATACAGTTCGGCGTAGTGATCGCGCGCCAGCGCCGCGCCATTTGCGCGCAGCCAGCCAGCCGGCGGATTCTGGCCAGCAAAGTAAGCAATCTGTCCGGCCGCCGCCAACGCCTTTATATCCCGCCCGGCGGCAGCAAAACCTGCGGCGATGTTGGCGGCCAGCATCAGGCTTTGCCGGCGTTGTAGGCAGCAACGAAATCCGTATCAGGGTCGCCGATGCCGATGTTTGCGCAGGCCATAGCCTTCTGCTGGGCAGTCAGCGTCTGGGCGTCGGCATAGCTGATCCGGGCATTGACCGCGGCCAACAGGCCGGCGATGGCGGAGCCATCGGAGCCGAGCTTCTGCTCGATCTCCAGCAGTGTGTCGTAAGCGGAGCTGGCGCCGCCCAGGATCTGCCCCTTGAGGTCGGCCAGCAGCTGGACAACTTTGGCCGACGAGTACGCTTTGCCAGCGCTCGCCGCCGTGTCGTCGATCACCGCGCCGCCGCCGGCCAGTGCCTGGAGTTCGTTGATAGCGCCGACCAGGCTGGACTTCTGAGTGGTGTTCAACGCGGCAAGGCTGCCTTGCGCCGCGGTCAGGGCTTTGATATCGGTGCCGATGGCCTGGGCCAGCTCGGCAATTCGTGTCTGCAAGCTCATGGGCTTCTCCTCAAAGTTTCGCTATCTGGTACAGCAGCGCGATGTCCAAATCGAAATCGTCCACCGCGTTTTTGCCATGCGGCCCGACCGGCCCTGGCACACCCTCAATCACCCGCAGTTCAGGCGCCTGTTCTACGACTACCGTCACCGCGTCGGTGTCCAGCACCACCGCTAGCGGCTGCTTATCCATCTCCCGGCTCCTTCACTGTGAAGCGGCCGGCGATAACCGTGCGCACCGCGCCGTCCGGCCAAGTCAGTTCCAACGCGCAAACCATCGGGCCAGAGGGCCAGCGCGCGGTATCCGCTGGCGGAGCGGTAATCCAGACGCCGCCCGTTTCCACAACCAGCGCCGGCGCTTGCGACAGCACGAGCAGCGGCTGGCCGCCCGGTTGCCGAAACGTCGCCCGCGCGCTCACGCCGGCCAGATCCAGCGGCGCGCCGAACTGCAACACTGCGCCGCCGGTGTAGCGCGGCCAGCCAGCACCGGACACGTTGATCACTTCCAGCGTGTTCTGATCAATGGCCATGACCTGATAGAAGTCATCCACCGCCGGCGGCCGGTTGCGCGCGGTCAGCCCGGGCAGAGCGACGCCGGTCACCGCAGCGCGCCAGGCGGGCGGCAGGCCATGCGCCGGCACGCTCAACCGGACGGCCGCACCGCTGGAGTCAATCGCCGCCACCGGCCGCGCCGACAGCTGGCCGGACTCCAGCCGGACATGCCGACGCCAGGTATCACCATTGAAATGATCCATTCGAACTCCATAAAAAAACCCGCCGGTATGGCGGGTCAGGCAAAGCAGATTGGCGCATCGTCAAAAACTAATTGCCTGGTCACCGGGTGGACGGCGACGTGTGTTGCTCCCGCAGGCCACAAAGTGCCGGTGCCGGCGACTAGATCGACAACGCCGTATGTCTCGTATTTCCCAACCATCACCAGGCCATCGCCAATATTGTTGAACGCGATTTCAAATTCCCACACAAACCCAGGGGCTTGTAATACCCCGGATTGAATCTGTCGCAGCTCTGTAGTAACCATCCCCATCGGCGATGTTTCTTGTTCAATCCAAAATTGGCCCAGCTTAACCGAACCTATTCTCCACTCGAACAATGCCTTGAAGCGCGTTTTAGCACCTGATACACCGGGCACCTCGGGGATTTCCTCTACTGATGAGGATAGGATCACGGACTCACATATCGCAGGCGCAACACCCTCCCCGTACACGAATCCAGCAACACCCAGCCTCCGCTCATACATGTGCCCGGACTGAGCGCCCCATCCGCTGTGTTCGGAGATAGTGATACTTGCGCCATTTTGTGTAAGCTGCAGCGTTACCGCATAGATATTCAGTTTCCCGATGAACGACAGCACCGCGGCATTACCGCTGGGCGACACCGCGGCGAGGCCCCATTTCCAGCCGGTGTTCGGCTTGAATGCATCCGCCACCGCGCCCCAGTTCAAGGGAAACGACTTGGTGCCCGGCCGGTTCAGGCATTTAAGCGTAAGCCCGGTGGCGGTGATGCCAACCGCCCACACGTCGTTCACTCCGAACGCAACGAACCAGTCGCAGTTGTTAATCAAGCGGCCGTACAGATAACAGCCGTCAAAGTTCTTGTACCGCTGGTAAATCGCATACGGCAGCCAGCGGTAACCCGTGACCGGGTCGTATTGCTCCTGCCCCTCCCAGCCCGGCACTTTCAGCCGGGTCGAAATCCCCAGCACGCTGTAGGGCACAACGCGGCCATTTGGTAACGTCAGTCCCTGCTTGACGAGGCCATGGAATGGATGGCCGGCTGCGGTCGGCCTGGCCATCGGCAGCGGCGAACGGGTATCCAGCTTCATGGCGCGGCGTACTCCATCACCACCGGTTTACCGTTGGCGTCAGTCAGCGTGACCTGCTTGATGGGCTGCACCTTAATCACGAACAGCCCGTCGCTCGTCGCCATGCTCGTCTCTGCGTGGTACTGCCGCAGGCTCGCGTCTTTCTCAACCAGCGGGCCGGCAATGGCGCCGGTAGACGCCGTCTGCCCGCTTACCGTGCCATGGCCGGCGCCAGTCTTCGCCGGCAGTGCGCCCGGCGCGGGCAGCTTCGGCAAAGCGGCCTTGGCCTGGCCCGCACGCCGCGTCTGCTCCAGCGTCTGCGCCAGCATCTTAGCGTCGGACTGCTTCATGTCTGGATCACCTCACCTAGCGTCAAACTCACATTCGACCAAGCGCCGTTGCTGCCAGAGTGGTCCCAGCGCACCCAGATTTCGAGCGCGTTCTCCGCTCCGCCCTGGAGCGGTGTCGGCAACTCCAGCGCGCCGCCGGGCGGTGCTGTTTCCAGCGCGGCCTCGGTCCTCGCCAGTCGAATCGACTCAATCGGCTCACCGCTGCCGGCGCTGAGCGGTGCCAGCTGCAGCGGCGGCGAGCCCGAGTTGAACGTGCCGGGGTCTGGCGATCCCAGCCAGAACCGCGCAGCCAGGCGCTGGCCATCCGCCGCCATTCTCAGCGGCAGACCGGCCAGCTTCACGGTCAGCGCCGCGTCGCTGTAAAACCCCAAAGTCACCGCCATGCCTAACCCCTCTTCAATGTGATGATGTCCGCCGGCACGCCGACTCGGTACGACACTGTCGCCGGCGCGGTCAGCGGGTCGCGTGTGCTGGCCGGTATCTCCGGCACGGTGATGCGGAACTCTGACGCTCGCGTTGCATCCTCGGTCGACGGCTTGTCCGAAAAGCCCAGGAAGCCGTCATGCGTTGCCGTCGATGTGTTGCTGACGTCGAGCGTCGTTTGCCCGCTGCCGGTGGTGCTCATTGGCGGCTGCGGGATCTCAGGCTTTTTCGGTGCCGGCAAAGGATCAACCGGCACCGTCCCCACGGCCAGCGCGCCGAACAACACCATGGTGATTTCGTCGACCGCACGGCCGCTGCCGGTATCGAGCGTGGTTACCACCCGCTGCACTTTGCCGGCGGCGTCGACTTGCGGATGCTCGACGGCCACGGTGTGGCACACGTCCAGCTCCGAATGCGCCGGCACATGAAACGTCAGGGTCGCATTGCGGTGACTCGCGGCGATCTGCGCAGCGGCCTCGGCCAACAGGCATTGCAGCGCGACATTGACCTGCGCACGGCCCTGGCCGGGTAGCCAATCCAGATCCGGCATCGGCCCTTCAAACGTCGCTTCGCCTTTCTCCCAGCCGCTGGTATCGACCTCGACCGCTAACTGGCCGGTGCTGCCTTCCTTCTTGCGGGTGCCATAGGCGGCCACTGAGTCCGGCGCCACCGCCACCACCTTGATTTCTTCCGTGATCTGCTGGGCGCATCGCCACTTGAGATCTACTTCGGCCCGGCTGCAGTAGGGGTCTGCCTCCGGGGTGCTGGTGAACGGGTTCTTCCAAAAGTACAGCACGCCGTTTTCTGAAAAATACTGCTGGGGCGGACTGGGCAGATAAGTCGTGTTCACCACCGTCCAGCCCGTACCGCTGGCGGCGCCGGCGACAGCTGATTTCTCCGGATAGCGGAATTTGCCAAGGAAGAAGTCCGCCAGCCGCTGGCTGTTCTCCCATGTGAACCGATGCCGGCACTCGTTCAGCCGCGGGAAGCGGAATTCGAACTTCGCCTCCACGGTGTTGAACAGCTCCGCCAGCCGGTTCGTTTTAAGCTGCAAGGTCTGATCCAGGATCACCCCGGCGTCGAAGCGAAACGCCGGCAGCCCGACGCGCCACGGCGTCACCCGCGGGTTTCCGTACACGTCCAGATCGAACGAGGCCTGTACCGTCGACAGCCTGTCCTCCGCGTAGCGCAGCGAATCAGCGTCCGGGCTGAACACCAAGTCGGACCAGTGCCCCCCCAGCAGCGACGCCAGATCCGCCCGCGGCTTGCGCGCCAGCAGATCGCGGCGGCCGTCGGTGGCGTGCAGCGTCAGCACGCCGGTGGCGCTGCTCAACTCCGGCATTTCGACGCGCCCCGTGAATCGCCGATACCACGCGCCGCCGGGCTCGCATTGCAGGTCCACCATGAGCCGCTTTCCGCTGACGCTGGCCAGCGTGTACGGCGCGCCAGGCAGCAGCTGGATTTCGCAGATCCGCGCCAGCCCCTCCTCGGCTTCAATCCGAACGGATCCGGTCAGCCAGGCGCTGACATCCTGCTGCTCCAGCACCGCGCGCACATCCCATTGCCCGGCGTGCCGCGGGCTGCCCAGCGCCACGAGGTGCAGCGGCAAAGACAGCGCCACCGCGCCTTTTGACAGCGCCAGCGGCAGGCTGACAACACCGCGCTCGCCCGGGCTTTTGCTCGGGCCAGGCAGCGCTGCCAGCGGCGCGCCGGCAATGGGGGTCAGAATCATGGGAGTCTCAGCTCATTCAAAACGTATGCCGCCGGCGGCGTGCTGGTATCGCCCCACATCGAGGGCACGTGCATCGCCAGATCCAAATACCACGACCGGGTCTGGCCCGGCCCCATCTGCGGCGGAACAACCGCCGAGCCGTCCTTGTTTTTGATCGTGCCGTCGTTCTGCAGCGTGAACACGTTGCCGCTGTTGTTTGCGACAACGAAGGAGCAGCGCGGCCAGGCCAACGCCTTGGTGTTTGGTGCATAGACAAAGCACTCGGTGCCGGCCGGCAGCCCGCTCAGATCGAACAGCACCGCCGGCGCCGTCGGCATCGCTTCGGCTTCAAATGCCTGGGCCGGTCGTTTCAACAGCGCGCTCAGCGACGCCGCGGACTGCGTGACGAAGGCTTGGCAGGCCACGCCGTCCCAGTTGTGTTGCTGCTGCTGCATCTCTCCGCCGACGCGCACCGGCTCAGCGGCGCGGTTGATAAAGAACTCCTGAAAGTCCAGGTGCATCAGCTCGGCCTTGCTGCCGTCGTTTGCGCGAAAACACACCACCGTCCGCCGGTTGCGCTTCTCCGCCGGCTGCATCGTGATGCCGAACGCGCGCAGCATCAGCATGTCCGGGTTTCCCATCTGCATCGGGGACAGGCCGGTGGGCAAATCCGCCTTGAGGTCGTTCCAGTAGATGTCCATCACACCTCCTCGCAGTTGAGCGTCCACTGAAAATTGCCGGCGGCCAGGTCGCCGGTTTCCGTCAGCTCGGCGAACACGGTCAGCACAGGCCAGTAGCTGACCTGATAGCCGACCGCGCCCGGCACCGGCGCGAGATTGGCCACCGCGCCGGATACTTCCACCACGGTTTCCACCGTCTCGCCACCGGCCAGCACCGCGACACCGTAAACGCCCATGTCCGAACGATGCGCCGGCAGAGCGATGCTGGCGGCAGGGCTGGCGATGGCGCGCGGCGACGCGCACCACAGCTCCAACGGCTGGGACAGGTCCAGCACGGACAGGCCGGCCGGCAGCCAGCCGCCGCCCTGGAGCGAGGTTTTCAGCCGGGTCCAGCGCGTTTGCCGGAAGCCCGCGCCGCTGGCCGAGCGCAGCGTGACCCGCGACGCCAGCTGCTCATAGTTCTGGGTGAAATCCAGATGCGACAACAGCGGGCAGACCAGCCCGCCGATCTGGAACATGGGTGCGTTCATACCGCCTCACGATTTGAGTTGCAGCCGGCGGACGCCGGCCATGAAGTCGCTGGCCTCGCCTGGGTCAGCCGATACAGCCAGTTGCTGGCCGCCCAGCGACAGCATCAGCGTGCCCAGAGCCTTGGCCGCCGGCTGCGCCAGCCCGCCAACATCCGGCAGACTGATGCGGTCGGCGAACGTCGGCAGCGCGGCGCCGACCAGCCCGCCGTTGGCGTAGCCGCGCCAATCCTGCAGCGCGCCCATGCCACGGCGGTGGAAGTCCCACATGAAAGCCAGCGCGCCGGGCTCGCGCATCCGCTCTTGCGTTTGCACGAACTCGCCACCATGGACAACGCCGGCCGGCTCATACTTCCCGCCGGGTCCGGTCCAGCCGCCGCCGGAGAAGCCGGGCCCTTTCTCTGGCAAACCAACTTGCCGGCGAGCTTCTGCCAATGAGGCGGGTGGTGGCATGCCATCACTGACGTATTTCACTGGGACTTGAACCGGCTGGTTCTGGGCCAGTTGCTGCGAATCGGTCAGCAATTTGTTGAGGTCCGCTTTTCCTGCCTCTTGGTCGAAACCAATCGGCAGTTTGCTTGCCCCTGCGTCGCCGCTTGGTAAGCCAACCTGGCGGCGCGCTTCCGCCAAGTTCTGAGCCTCCTGCTGTTGCCTGGCTCTGGCCGCCTCCGCTTGCGGGTCCGAAGTGCCTCCACCGACAGAAACACCTGGTGGTGGGCGTTCCGGCAAGCCAAGGGCCTGGCGCGCATCACTCAGATACTTGCCATCTGGCCCGACATACTGAACCGGCACCTTCACCGGCTTGGACTGAGCCGTTGCCTGGAACTGAGATAGCAAGCTATCCAGGTCTGCAATTCCCTTGGCTGCATCGAAGCCGATCTGCAGCTTCTTGACACTCTCGGCCGCTTGCTTAAGAGCTTCAACCTTTTCCATCGCCTGCTGGAGCTGATCCTTGGCTTTGCTGACGGTCTTTTCATCAAACCCGTCTTGGGCCCGGCCGGCCTGGTCATTGAAGAAGTTGAACTCCCCCTCTGTGATCTTGCCGGCCTCGCGCAGCTTGTTGATGGTGTCCATCAAGCTTTCGAAAGCCTTCTCCGTCGCCGTGGCGTCGCGCGCGGCTTGCCGAAGATCGGCGTCCTTCCCCGTCTTGGCCGCCTTGGCTTGGCTCTCCTGCGCCTTCCGCCCGAGGGCATTCGCTTTCGACAATCCCTCGTAGTAGTCGGTGACGCCCATGGTCGCCGGGTCTTTGGCCTTCTTCGCCGGGTCAACGGCTTTGTTGCCATACCAGGCCTCTTGATGCTTTTTGCGGGCCTCGGTCGCCGTCTTGAGCGCATCGTTGGCTTTGTCGTAAAGCTTCTGCTCCTTCGCCAGTTTCTCAGCCAAGCCTGCCAGCGCGCCATTGCGCACCGCGTCGACGTTCTTGCCGAAGCGCTCCTCTTCTTTGACGCGGTTTTCGGTGTAGGCCTTGTAGTCGGCCAGGGCCTTGCTGTATGCCGCAGCCTCGCGCGCCAGCCTCCGGGCCTCGGCGTCCTGGGTGGCGTCGCCGCCGCCGCGCTCAACTGACTCTGCGCGCTGCTGGAGCAGCAGCTGCTTGGTTTTCAACGCCCTTTGCAGAGCATCGTCATATAGCGCCAGTTGTTCACGGCTATAACCATTCAGGGTTGCCGAACCGACAATAGGCGTATCAATCGTTTGGAACTTCGTCGGGTCGCCTACGCTCTGGTACTGCTTAAGAATTTCGCGGCTCAATTCAAGCGCGCGCTCCTGCTGACCATTCCAGATTTCGAATTGATCAATCGCAACCTTTACCCCCGCCGCTGCGGCAAGGCCAAGAGCAGCAAACCCCGCCACGGCTGCAAGAGGGATTGCGCCAATCGCGGTCTTGAGAAGTGCGATTTCACCTATAGCCTTGGCAATACCGGACGAATCGACGGCCATCCCAATCGCGATCTTGGTCGATCCAATCGCGCGCAGCGTATTCAGCGCAGCGGACAGCGCGCCTACCCACTGCGCGACCTGCACCAGCACTTTCATGCCCACATAGCTGCCGATCAGAAGCTTGATGGCGTCAGCGTGTTCACGAACAAAACCGACGGTCACACGGATGGTTTCACCCAGCGTGCTGATGATCGCAGCAAGATTGCGTCCCATGTCGGCGGCGGAGCCATCGGCCATCGCCTGGGCGATGGCATCCATCAGGGACTTGATCTGCGATTTTGCAGCTTCCAGCGGGCCATTGTTGCCAACCTCAGCCAGGAACTGGTCCCAAATATCTTGTAACTGGGAAACCATGCCTTGCCAGGTGCCAACCTGCGATGAAGCGGCGCCTTTGGATTCCTCTTCCATAGCCTGGATCAACTGGCGGATTACGTCACGCCCCAGAAGCCCTTTGCTCCCCATGTCCTGCAGTTCGGCCGTGGTCTTGTTCAACTTCTTGCCGAGCAGATCCCACACAGGGACGCCGGCATCAACAAACTGTAAAACCTCTTCGCCCTGCAGCTTTTGTTTACTCCAGGCCTGGCCCAGCGCCAGCGCAATCCGTGTCAGCGTTTCCTGGCTTCCGCCCAGTTTTGCTGACTGGTCGGTAATTGCTTGGAGTGAGCCGGCCATCGGGTCGAGGCCGAAGTTCTTCAACTGGGTGTAGGTCTGGGTCAGGCCTTGCACGCCGAACGGTGTGTCCAGCGCCAGTTGCTTCAATTGCTTGAAGGTGTGAGCGCCAAGAACAGATGATTTCTCAACGTTGTTGAGTTGGACTTGCAGCGTTTCAAAAGCCCCTGTCTTACTCAGGACGCTCATGGTTGCCTGGACTGCGCCAGTCAGCGAACCCAGCGCGGCAACGGTGCCGATGATCTCGCCTCGGACGCCGGACAGGAAGCCAGTGCCGGCCGGCGCCGCCAACTCGCCGCGCACTTCACGGACCTTCGCCTGGAAGGCCCGTGCCGCTTCGACCTGTTCGCCGAAGTTCAACTGGCCGCTGTTGATCAGCCGGTTGTACGCGGCCTGCGCCAGTTGCAGGCTGCGGCCGGCGTCGTCGTTGCCGAGCCCCAATATCTCCTTGGCCGCATTCATTCGCCGGCTTTGGAGCAGCTTGGCCGGGACTGCCTGCACAGTACCCAACTCGGCTTTCAATTCAGCGACACGGGCGCGCGCCACTTGCGCCGCTCGTGCTTGCTCTGACATCGTCAGAGTCCCACTTTTCGCAAGCCTCTCGTAAGCGGCCTGGATTTGGGTTATCTCCCGCTCAATCTCCACGTTTGACCGTATGCCAATAACGTCCCTCGCCGCATTCATACGACGGTTCTGCAACAACTGGGGCGGCACAGCCTGAACGGTACTCAGCTCTGCTTTTAGTTCAGAAACACGCGCGCGAGCTATCTGTGCCGCCCGTGCCTGCTCTGCCATCGACAAGGTTCCACTCTTCGCCAGCCGCTCATAAGCAGCTTCGGTTTGAGTGATTTCCCGTTCAATATCCAGATTTGAACGAATGCCAAGTACATCCCTGGCCGCATTGATGCGGCGGCTTTGCACTACTCGGCTCGTAGCCGCGGCAATTTTGGCGGTCATGTCCGCCTGGGCCGAAGCCAGATTTCGCGAGTCAACGCCCGCGGCGCTCAGTTCTTTGCGCAGCCCCTGAAGTGATTCGAGCTGCTTACGCATAGCCGACTCGGCTTTTTCTTGGGCCTTAGCCGAACTGGCAACCTGTTTCTCCAAGTCGTCAACAGGCTTACGCGCCGACGTCATCTCGGCTTTATACGCGGCTACTGCTTGTTTGCTGTTGGCGTATTCCTTCTTGGCTTTTGCGAAAACACGCTGCTGGCCTTCCAAAGCCACATTCGAGGCTTCAAGCTCACGCTTTGCCATAGCCAAGGCACCGGCATAGTCTTCGGCGTACCCCTTTGCGGACAGCGATTCCTTCTTGATCGCAGCGTATGCCTTTGCCGCCTCCTTCTGGGCTGCGGATACCTCAGCCAGTCTTTCGGCATGGTAACGCTGAGCAGAAGCGCTACTGCGCGCCACCCCTTCAGCCTTGCCCATTTCAGAAATGAAGGCTTGGTATGGCCCAGTTGCCGCAACAAGTGCTTGCTTATACGCTTCGGTTTCGGTCTTCAGCTTGAAGAACTCGGCAGAAGCCTTCTTCGCCCCCTCCTGAGTTTTCCCGAACAGTTCAATCTTGGCGGCTGTAGACGACATGCCCTGCAGCACGCTGCCGAATTTCTGCTCGGCGGCTACGACTTCCTTCAGGAACGGGGACGCATCGCCTGCCATCACCATCCGAATCAGCATGTCGTTATTGTTTGCCATGGGCGGCCTCGGCTTCGTCTATCGCGTGTTGGAACTGGGAATGGGTGTAATGCCAGGCCTCGCTATGACCCAGGCGGATCAGAGCCGAAACCAGCATGTCGAATTGCTTCAGGACCTCGCCGCTGCGAGCAGCTTTTCGAGGCGGGCCTGCATGTCGAAAAAATACGAATTGACCTCCCGGCAATCGGCCAGGACTTTTTCAAGCTGCGACGGCGGCAGTTCCGCCATGTCTGCCAGCGGTAAATCGGTCATTGCGGCCAATTCGGTCAGCGAGATGCCCGGCAGGAGAAATGCATCGACTTGATCCGCCGGCGTGTACTCAAACAACGCGCGGATCTCGGCGACCGTCAGTTCGCGGCAGACCACGTCTCGGCCGATATCCAGCGTGGTGATTTTGCTTTTTTTCATTTCGGAACCAGGTAAGAAAGCAAGCAAAGCAGGCAAAGGACAACAACAAGCTTGATGAACGACAGCAAGCTCAGCCTTTGAACCAGTAAGATCAGAGAAAGAACGGAAACCATGAAAAGGAAATTCATTGTCGAGATCTTCGAGTAAGCGTTAGCGCTCACTATCCGCATCACGACATAGGATTTCCTCTTGTGGGATTTCCGTTCTTTGCCCGGCGGCATTGCCGGGCCCAGGCATCACGACGTCTGCGTCGCCATCACCACCTGGAAGTACATGGACTTGCCAACGGGTTTGCTTCGGTCAACCAGCACGCCACCCTTGAGTTTCAACGTGGCGAAGTCATCGCCGATCAAAGACAGATCCTCGGTCGGGCTCGGCTTGAAACGATGAATGGTGACGTTGACCTTGGCGCCTCCCTGCGCTTCGTTCATGCCTTCGAAGGTCAACTTGTACTCGGCGCCCAGCTGGGTCAGCGCTTCGATAGTCGCGTCTTTACTGGTAGCGTCAATCGATACATCGCCCTGAATAGCAAGCGCGATGTTGTCCGGCGACAGCTCGCGCAGGTCCATTTCGACATCAACCGAACTAATGCGGGTGAGTTTGTTGGCATTACCGCCGCCACCGCGCGTATAGTCCTGAATCTTTTTTTCATCGGTACTGAATTTGATGCTCAGGGCCGAGCAGTTGCCAACCTCGCGCGCGGGCGCAGAGCCTTTCTGCAGTTTCACCACGCCATTGCCGATGAAACTGTGTTCGATAATCGCTGCCATTTCCGTCTCCTATGGGCATAAAAAAACCGCCGGGCGGCGGTGATGAATTGTGTTGCTGGGTGATCAGGGCTCCTCAGCCCTACGTCTGAATTTCACCTCGATGGCCAGGTCGACGACGTAGGTCATCTCATCGCGGTTGAAGCCGTAGCGCGTGCCCGTTTCGGTCAGCTCCAGAATGTGGTGGACGCCGCCAAGGTTGTGATCGGCAAACAGCGCCTGGCGCAGCGCGCCCATGTGCGGCTCCAACCTCGAATAGACCTGACCGGGGATTGCATCGACAACCGTCGTCAGCCGCAGCTGGGTCCGGTCATTGCGCACGGCCAGCCCCTTCTTATCGTCTGGCTGGTGGTCATCGAGATGGATAACCGTCATCGGCTCGGCCACGTCCTCCGGCTCCAGCACCAGCACGCCAAGCGCTACTCGGCCGGGAAGCGCCGGCTCCAGCCGCTGGTATACCGCGCGGGCAATATCGAAATCCTTCACAGCCTGGCCTCCACCATTTTGAGCAGCACTCCACGCGCGCCGTCGAGCACCGCCTCTTTCGCTTCATCCCCAACTTCATCAACCGCGCGTGACAGGTAAGGATGCGGATCCATTTTGCTGGTCCCTTGTTCAATAAACCGGCCGTAGTAGGCGGTTACCAGATCAGTCTTGCGGCCCTTGCTGGCCTTGGCAGCCAACTTGGCGCGGCTCAGTTCGCCGGCGCGGTTCCGCTTAGCCCTGGTGGCCACGGTGACAAAGCCGGTCAGCGGAGCATCGGTTTTGCGGACGTTGGTCCAGGCGATGATCTGCGAGCGCAGGAAACCACTGTCCCGTGGCGCCAGTTGCTTGGCGCGCCGCATGATGATTTTGACGCCGGCCAGCAGCGGCCGGCTGAGTTCGCGGCGTTCTTCCACCGCGCCGGCCAGCCCTTCCAGCCGGGCAAAAATCCGCGACCGAGCGTCATCGGCTTTGAGGCTGACGTCCATCGTCAAACTCCAAAATCAGTTCCATGTCGCGGCGCCGGCCGTCGCGGTCTATCGGCGGCGCTTTGACTGTGTAGGTTCTGGTCACGCCGTCCTTGACGTGAACCAGCCGCATGCCGGCCTCAATGCCTGGCCGCCAGCGCAGGAAGGCGCGGGCGTCGATTTGGTGCAGCGTGACATCGCCGATCCTGTCGCGGCCGGTGATGTCGGCTACGTTTGCCCGGGTCTTGCAGACCAACTCCCAGCCGCTGACATTCTCGCCGTGGTCGTTTTTGCGCTTCACCTCGCGCAGTATCTGGATCGAATGTCGCAGGCGGCCGGCTCTCATAGCGCCACCACTTGCATGGTGTAAGGCGTCAGCATCTCGTCAACGAACGATTTAGGCAGGTCGGTCACGATGGTCCCGGCGATGAACTGCTCGCGGAACTCGTAGAACGTGCCGACTCGGTACAGCAGCCACTGTTGGATGTCTTCCGGGACACAGTCGCCAGTGGCGCCGAATCCCGCCATGTAGTTGATCTGGATCGCATCCGGCGCGGCGTCGATTTTCGGCCACGCCGCCCGCGGCCGGATGAACAGGTGCGGCCCGTCTTCCAGTGCGACGAAGTCGCGCCACTCCACCACCTGGCCGGCCTGCCGCAACATGATAGACTGCACCGCCTTGGCATTCGCGGTCTGCAGCAGCAACGAAGGGATCAGCGGCCACTGGCCGAAGGTCTCGCGGTAGCTCGCCGTCAGCAACGGCCCCTTGAGCTTCCCCTCGCATGCGCGCACCGCTGCCCGCTCCATCAGCGTCAGCAGCTCGTCGTCATCGGTCATGTCGAGATCGACGTTGCATTGCTGTTTGATTTGTCCCAGCGTCAACACCGCCGCCGCGCTGCGCTGGGTCACCACGGCGGCCATGATCAGCTGGCCTCGCCGGCTGCGCCGCGGCGGCCGGAGTTGCCTTGCCGCTTGTTAGCGTCGCCGCCTTCGTCCGCCTTGTCGGCTTTATACAGCTCAACAACATCGGACTCGGACAGTTTCTCCAGCCGCTCCACGTGCGATTCATCGAAGCCGGCGATATCGCCAGGGGTGTAGATGCCATGCGGCTTCAAAAACTTGACTACGATTTTGTCCATCTCGCTCTCCAGCTTGAGTTGTTCGCGGCCGGATATCCGGCCGCTACTGCCTTACTTGCCCCACTTCACCCCGATGCCGATGGAGATCGACTCGCGGTGACGCGGGCCGAAATCGTGTTTGGCGATCACGCGGATCAGGGTCTGATCGCGCTGGAAGGCGCTGATGACGTTGCCGTCGCCGTCCTTGTAGGTCGCCTCCTTGGAGAAGTCGATCATCAAGGCCTGGTCCTCGCCGATGAAGCAATCGGCGAAGTCGGCAAAATACAGCTCCGATTCATCGCCGCCGGCGCCCAGGTTGTTGGGGATTTGAGTGGTCAGCCCGACCGGGTAGCCTTTCAGCTGCTTCTGGCCCAGCTCCAGATACACCTTGTTGCCCTTCATGTCGCGCAGGCCTTCCAGAAAACGGAAGGTGCGCGGCGACATCACCCAGCCCGGCTGCACCATATTGGCGTCGACGCCTTCCAGCGCCAGGATCAGCGTATTCAGGAACAACTCGATGGCCTGCAGCGCCGCGGCGTCGATGGCGGCAATCGCCGGCGCCGGGAACACATTGCCCGGCAGCACCCAGTTGCGCAGGCCTTTGGGCAGGTTGCCGCTACCGTCATCGCGCAGGAACGCCTTGTCCTCGCGCGCGCCGACGGCCGAGGTCAGATCGTCCACCACGACGCGGTCCACGTTGGGGCTGATGCCCGAGTTGGCCAGCAGGTCGTTGCTGATCGGCACCAGCGCGGCCATCTTCTTGGACGACAGCTTCAGGTCGTCGAACTGAGCGCCAGTGACCGGAGCGTCGGTGTCGGTGCCGATGTAACCGACCTGTGCGCCGCCCTTCAGCCGCGGGATGGTCAAGTTGCCGTTGTTGAGCGGCAGCGAGCGGGCACCCAGGCGGCGAACCACGGTTTTCGGGCGCAGCAGTTCGATCACTTCGCTCGCCAGATTGGTCGGCACCAGCACGCCACCAGCCGAAGGCGTGGCGGTATTCAGGGCAGCAGCCACCTCAGCGCCGTAGCCGCGCTGGTCGGCGATGTTGGCGGCGGCTTGGTAGTTGCCTTGAGCCTCGATCAGGGCCATGGCCAGGTGAGCGACACCGGCGCCGGCAACCTTCTTGCCGGCAGGCTGGGCGTACAGTTTGTCCTCCGGCGGCGCGCCTTGAGCGTTCAGGCTCTCCACCTGAACGGCAGCTGCCGCCTGCATCTGCTCAGCAGCTTCCAGTCGTTGCAGCTGCGCGCCGAGCTGGTTGAACTCGGCGTGCATGGCATTGATCTGCTCGATCTGCTCGGCGCTCATCACCTCGCCGGCAGTCTCCAGGGCGGCCATCTCGGCCACCTTGGCGGACAGTTCGGCACGGCGGCGCTTCAGTTCTACGATCTTCGACATTCGGTTTTCTCCAGACGAAAAAAAACCGCCTCTCGGCGGTAGAAATAAAAAAAGCTCCTTTCGGAGCTGGGTTGTCGTCGCCGTGCGGCGGCGCGTTGGATCAGAGTTTGAGATTCAGGCTCATGGCCATGGATGCGGCAATGGCCTGAGTGCTGCCGCGTGCTTTCGGCACACGGGCACGCTTGGCGGCGACGCTGGCGGCAATGCGGTTCACCGCCTGCTGCTGGCTCTCCAGGCCGTCGGCCAGACCGGCCTCAATTGCATTGCCACCGTAGAACAGCCCTGCCTCGGTGTCCTTCACGGCGGACACTTTCATGCCGCGGTTCTGCGCGACGGTGTCGCAGAACATTTCGTAGTAGTGGTCCAGCATGCTGTCGGCGGCAACCATGGCCTCCTCGCTCAGCGGCCCGGTCTGCGACATGTCGTCTTTGCGAGCACCGCGGTAGAGGGTCGTTACCTTCACCCCTTCGTTCTCCAGCTTCTGGCTGAAATCGGCGTGCTTCATGATCACGCCGATGGAGCCGACGCCGGAAGTCTTCGACAGCACGATGTCGCTGCAGGCGCTGGCAATGGCGTAGCCGGCGCTGAACGCGCTGTAGTGAACCAGCGCGGTAATCGGTTTGACGTCGCGACCGGCGCGGATGTCGTCCACGAACTCGAAGCAGCCGGACACCGCGCCGCCGGGCGTGGCCAGGTCCACAACGATGTGCTCAATGCTCGGGTCGTTGAGGCCGGCATTCAGCTGGCTGCGCAGGCCTTCATAGCTAGCCTGGTTCGAGCACAGCCCGACATCGTTGGTCCGCGGCACCAAGATGCCGGCGACCGGCATCACCAGCACGCCGCTGCCGCGCGCGGCCTCCATGCGCCGGTCCTCGGCGGACACTGCCTGCACTGCGCCGTGGTCGCCGTCATCCTTCCAGGCCGTCATCGGCAAACCGATGTTGACCTGCTGCAGGTTGACGCCCATGCGCTGGCCAGCCCAGGCCACCGCTTCATGCAGCATGTCCGGCAGCACCATGTGCGGCGTGTTGAACAGCTGGTGCAGGAAAAGATGCTTTTTCACTATTCATTCCTTGACTGGTATTAGGTTTACCCACAAGCAAGAGCGCATATTGGCTAGAGAAACACCTGCTCGTATTTGACTTCCATAAATGTCTAGGCTAAATTGAGCGGCAAGAGCGTAGAAACTCTTGCAAGCGGAAACTCCCACGCCCGTCAGCCGTGGCTTTTTTACGCCCATAGTCCGCCTGGACTGTGGGTCTAGGTTTAGGCCGGGAGGGCGGTAGCCATACAATACCCGCAAGGGGAAAGCTGCCCGCTGTCTTGCACAGTTTCTACCCTCCCGGCCGCCTCATAACGTGACGGTCAATCCGAGTAGAAACGGAGCACGACCATGAAAGCCTTATCGTTCCAAGACACACAATTCGATGTAGTTGACCATTACGGTCAACCCTGGCTCAAAGCTGCCGACATTGCCCGTGCGCTGGGCTACAAAAAGGCAGATGCTGTAACCCAGATTTACGACCGCAATTCAGACGAGTTCACCTCAGCAATGTGCCAGACCCTCAATTTGAGTGTCTCGCAAAACAACGGGATTTTGAGCCGTGAAACCCGCATCTTCTCCCTGAGGGGGGCTCACCTCCTTGCAATGTTCGCCCGCACAGCAATAGCCAAAGCATTCCGCAAGTGGGTTCTGGATATTCTAGATTGCACAACTACTCCAGAGCACCCTGACACTACCCTACTCCCTGACGACGCGGTGATCTTCAGCGAAGGACGAGTCCAGCAGTTGTACTGGCACGCGTGGCGCAGTTACAAGGTGATCATGCAGCAGGAGCTGGACCACGGGATCAACGAAGACACGCTCCGGCTACACAACACCTGGCGTTCGATGTATCCACGGCAGATCGTGGACGGCATTCAGCGAGATTTGATGCTGACTTGCTACAAGGGGCTGACGGATAAAGGCCATCCCAAACAACCCAAACAGTAACGCCACTTACAAAAAGCAAAGCACCCTGCTCTCAATGGGCAGGGTGCCCTCAAGACATGAAACCTCAAACGTATACTTGCCAACACTGCGGCGCGAACTTTGTGAGAGAAGCAAATCGAGGCTATAAATTTTGCTCAAGAATCTGCTTTCACATCAGTCGAAAAGGGCAAAGGCTAGTCAAGCGAGAGATGACCGTCAACTCCTGCAAATGGTGCGGAGAACAATTCAAAAGCCAAGAAAGCGCTGGTGCTAAGAAGAATTTTTGTTCTCGATCCTGTCAAGCATATTGGCATTCCAAAAAACCGGTTTGCCTCCCTCTTTCACCTCAAGATGCGGCTTACATCGCAGGTATGCTTGATGGGGATGGTTCAATCACGATTAGTGATAGAACTGAAAGCCGCCCCAGGACATCTAGGCCATCCGTCTATGTATGCATTACAAACTCTCACGAGCCATTAATGCATTGGTTGGTTGAGAAAACTGGAACAGGAACGATAACTGCGGTTGCACCATCCTTAAATTCTATTGTCAAAAGAAATAAGGCTGTCTACCACTGGCGTTTAACATCGATCTCAGCACTTTCTCTTCTCCAGCAAGTCATTCCATACATGATTGAAAAGCGAGAGAAAGCAGCCGAGGCTATGGCAAGCCAGCCTCTTTTTGAACAGTTTCAGCACTTACCGGTTCATGATTAAGGGGTCTTAAATACTGATCGCCGCCCGGGATCGGCGGCAGATTCTCCAGCCGGCGGATGTCGTTGACCGAGAGCCAGCCCCATTGCCGCCCCACCGCATACGCGGCATAGCGGGTCTGCGTGTCGCCGCGCAGCAGGCCGCCCACGTTGAACTCGATGTAGTACTCGTCACGTTCATTCGGCAGCAGCAGGTCGCGCATCATGGCCTGCTCGTGCCGGCGCAACCACGGCAGCAGGCAGTAGACGACGAATTCAATCGCCTGGTGCTCGATGTTGTTGTTGGTTGCCCGGTCCAACAGCCCCACCTTGTGCGGCGGCATCTTGTAGATCTGAGCGATCTCCAGCGCCGACAGCTTGCGGCTGTCGATCAACTGCGCATCCTCATTGGTCATCGACAGCGGCCGGAACGACATGCCGTCTTGCAGTACCGCCACCTTCATCGCGTTGCTGGTGCCGGCGTACTCCGCCCGCCAGCTATCTTTGATGTCCTGAACGCGGTCTTTCTTCAACGGCTCCAATGTGGTTTGCCCCACCACCGCCGGCCGCTCCAACACGCCGGCCAGATGGGTGCCGTTGGCAAAAACCTGGCTGGCGTGGTCTTGCGTTGCAAGGGCCAACCCGATGGTGTCGCAGTGCAGTTGCACCGGACTCACGCCGGTGTAGCCATTGAGGGTGAACCAGCGGACGTGATGAATCATCCGCATCGGCATCGCCGGGTTGCTGCCAATCCGGTAGTACGGCAGCAAGTCCTCGCCTTTCAGGACCGTTACTTTGGGATGGTCCAGCGGAATCAGCGCCACCGGGTAGCCTGCCGCATC
>NZ_JAAOMA010000058.1:0-25852 GCF_011602385.1 Chromobacterium fluminis
GGACATGGGGGCTCGCGGCGGGATGGGTTTGGATACTGAATGATACCTAAGAACCTGTTTACGATCTGCTGCGCGTTGTGGAGCGTTGCACGGGGAGTACGGCTTCGAAATGCTCATGTACCACGCGTACATTCCGCTTTTTCAGCCGCAACGCCTTGTCTCGCCTTGGTTCGCGAGATCGTAAACGCGCCTTAATAAAGCGTTGGGAAAAAAGCCGCCGCCGTCCGGCTTGGGGCCAGAGCCGCGGCGGCAGGTTCCCGTGTGCAGGGAAAGGAAGCCGCAAGCGAACCGGCGGTCAGCAAACAAGCGCGGACCGCCGATGGGCTTAGTTGGCTTTGGCCGCGCGCACCGCGGCGGCGGCGTCGGTGATGCCGGCGGAGCAACCTTCGCAATCCGCCGCCGGTGGGCGCGCGGTCTTGATCAGGATGTTGCGCACCGCTTTCCAGTTGAGGCTGGGGTTGGAGGACAGCATCAGCGCCACCAGGCCGGCCACGTGGGGCGTGGCCATGGAGGTGCCCTGGAAGGCGGCGTAGCTGTCCGCTCCCGGCACGGTAGTACCGCTGTTCAGCGTGGAATAGATGCCGGGGTCGCCGCTGTTGAGGTCGCCGCCGGGCGCGGTGACGGTGGTGATCGCGCCGTAGTTGGAGTAGGAGGCGATGCCGCCGGATTTGCCGTTGGAGGCTACGGTGATCACGCCGGGGCAGCTGGCCGGGTTGGTGTTGCGCACGTTCTTCATCGCGTTGCCGGCGGCCACCACCACCACGCCGTTGCGGGCGTTGACCTGCTGGATGGCGTCGCGATAGGTGCGGCTGCAAGGCTGAGCGCCGCCCAGCGACATGCTCAGCACCCGCGCTACATTGGCGTTGATCGGCGCGCCGGGCACGGTGGCGCCCACCGCCCACAGCATGGCGTCGGCGATGTCCGAGCTGGCGCCGCCGCACTGTCCCAGCACGCGCAGCGGCAGCAGCTTGGCCTTGGGCGCCACGCCGGTCAGGCCGTTGGCGTCGCCGGCGGCCGCGGCGATGGTGCCGGCCACGTGAGTGCCGTGCCAGCTGCTGTTGCCGGCGCGGCACAGACTGCCGTCGCTGTAATCGCCCTGATCCTGGCCGTTATTGGTGCGCGCGCTTTGCACCGGCTGGCCGTTGCTGTCCAGGAGCGGGCTGCCGTCGGCGTTGGTTTGCGCCACCGCCGGCAGGCGCGCGCGCTTGGCGTCGGAGATGAAGTTGTAGCCCGGCTCCAGCAGATTGGGTTTGAGGTCCGCGTGCGGACGGTAGCCGGTGTCCAGCACCGCCACGGTGACGCCGGCGCCCAGCGACAGGTCCCAGGCGGAGGGCAGGTTCATCGCGCCTGGTTCGCCGGCGCTGGCCTGCATATCCCATTGCTTGCCGGCGTACAGCGGGCTGCTGGGCAGGTAGTTGGGGCTCATGACGAAGTCCGGTTCGGCGTATTCCACCGCCGGGTCTTGCTGGATTTTGCGCGCCAGGGTTTGGGCTTCGGCCACGCTCATCGCCTTGCCGCTTTGATAGACGTAGGCGCCGGTGCCCATCTGGTGATGGAACTGCAGCGGGCTGCCGCTCAGTTGCTGCACGCGTTGGGTGCGGGAGGCGAAATCCGCCGGGCGGCTGGACGGCGCGCGGCCGCCGTTAGCGATGCGAGCCTGGGTCAGTTGCAGCTGGGAGACGCTGTGGTATTTGACGATGATGCCGGTGATGCCGGCGGCGGAGGGCGCGGCCATCGCGATTTCAGCGCCGGCGCCGGCCAGCAGCGCGGCGGTCAGCAGGGACAGCGAGGTTTTGCGGTTCATATTCTGTTGCTCCAGTGCGTCGGGGACTTAGTTCTTGACGTAGGGGATGGCGGCGAGGCCGGCCGGGGCATTGCCGCCGGCGGATGGGCTGCCCCAGGCGACGAACTTGCCGTCCTTGGCCACGGCGAGGAAGCCGCCGAGCGGGGTGCTGTAAATGGCGCGGATATTGACCAGGCGCGAGCGGACGGCGGAGCTGTCGCCGCCGTGGGTGGGCGCGCCCCAGGTGACCACGCTGCCGTCGGCCTTCAAGGCGGCGAAGGCGTAGTCGTTGGCGAACACGGCCACCACATCGCGCAGGCGGTGCCGCACGGCGCTGCTGTCGCCGCCGCGCAGTTCGTCGCCCCAGGTCACAACGCTGCCGTCCTGACGCAGCGCGGCGAAGGCCAGCTCGGTGGAGGCGATGGCGCGCACGCGGTTGAGCTGGTGTTGCACGCCGCTGGCGTCGTTGCGGGCGCTGTCGCCCCAGGTGACCACGCTGCCGTCCTTGCGCAAGGCGGCGAAGGCGGTCTTGCTGGCGTAGAGTTTGGCCACGCCCGCCAGGTTGCCGGCCACCGGGCCGGTGTCGGCGCCGCGGTCGAAGTAGGCGCTGCCTATGGTGGCGACGCTGCCGTCCTGCTTCAGCGCGGCGAAGACGTTGAGGTTGGTCTGCACGGCGCTGACGCCGGCGGGCATGGGTTCGCTGCCGTCGTAGTAGTCGCTGGTCTGGCCGTCCCAGTTCAGGCCCCACACCACCACGCTGCCGTCTTTTTTCAGCGCGGCGAAGTTGTAGTCCGTGGCGGCGATGCTGGCCACGTTGTTGAGTTTGGCGGCCAGCGGCGAGGCGTCGCCGCCGGAGTTGGGGTCGCCGAAGGCGAGCACGCTGCCGTCCTTCTTCAGCAGCGCCACCGCGCCCAGGTTGTGGCTGACGCTGGCGACGTCCTTCAGCGCGGCCAGTCGGGCGGCGTCGAAGTAGGAGGAGATGGATTTGGAGCCGCCGTTGCCGTCGAAGGTGGTTTCGATATTGCCCCAGCTGGTGGCGCTGCCGTCGCCGTTGAGGGCGACGAAGCCGCGTTTGGTGGGCCACAGTTTGGACACTTTGTTCAGCGGCGCCACCGGCGAAGTGGAGTCGGCGCTGCCTATGCCCACCGGGCCGGCGAAGCTGGCGCCGGAGCCGGCGCGGCCCCAGCCGACGACGGTGCCGTCGGCCTGCAGCGCGGCCATCGCGCGTTCATTGCCGGCCACCGCCACTACGTCATTGGGTTGGGCGGGCAGGGCGGAGGTGTCGCCGCCCAGGCGGCGGCTGCCCCAGACCGCCAGCGTGCGGTCCGCCTTCAGCACGGCGAACACCGACGGCGCGCTGAACACGTTCTGCGGCACCAGGGTCTGGCTGGCGCTGGTCAGCGCGCAGCTGACGGTGGCGGTCAGCGGCTGGTCCGGCGCGCTGTCTTCGGCGCTGAAGCCGCGGGCGCCATTGCTCCACTGCACGCGCGGCTGGCCCAGGCACAGGCCGCTGGGCACCGCGGTCAGCACGCCGCCGCGGTTGCCGAAGATGTCCACCGCCAGGCGGCCGCTGCCGCCATGATGGCTGGAGCCGTCGCCGGGCTGGCTGCCGCTGCCGTCGTCTTCGCAGCCGGACAGGCCGCCGATCAGCGCTACGCCCACGGCGATAGCGCCAAGCCGGAACCATTGGGTTCCGCTTGCTTGTGTGGTTCTCATCACGGGTCACTCCTTTGTATATCTTGTCGTTTGTGTTTTTATCCTGGGTTTAAACCCAGAATGAATATATTGTCATGCGGTAAGCATGTTTGGTAGAGAAAACGCATGGACAAGGCAAGAGGAAGCGGGAGGAAAAGCGGATGGAAAAGAGGAAGCAATGCGCTATTTTGGTGCGGAGTGTCGATAACCAGTGGTTATAATTATTTGTGTTTTAATTTTTTGTTGAAAAATCAGCTATTTGCAGGGGGAGAAAATGGCGCGTAAGACAAAGCCAGCCGCGGCGGGCTGGCGTCAAAATGGGGCATGAGGGCCGGAAGGGAGCCGGCCGGGGTGTTACATTTTTGCCAGTTGCTGGCGCGCTTTCTGGGCGGAATCGGTCTTGGGATACAGTTTGATCAGGCGTTTGTAAGTGGTTTTGGCCTGATCCATCTGGCCCAGATCGCGCTGGCAGTTGCCGATATTGCGCAGGGCCTCCGGCGCGAAGTGATTGTCCGGAAATTGCTCGACGAAGCGGCGGTGGATGTCGATGGCGGCGTCGTATTGGCGCAAGGCGGTGTGAGACACGCCCAGCCAGTAAGTGGCTTCAGCCACTTGCGGCGCCTGCGGGTTTTGTTCGATGAAGCCGCGCAGCGCGTCGGCGGCTTTGGCGAAGTCGCGAGCGCGCAGCAAGTTCAGCGCCTTGTCGTAATCCGGGCTGGTGGCCGCGCCGCCGTCCGCGGAGCCCGAGGCGTCGCCGTGCGTGGCGGGCATAGGCTTGGCGCCGCTGTTCTCCAGATGGCCCAGCCGGCCGTCCAGATCGTTGTACAGATCGTTCTGGCGCTTTTGGGTGGTTTGCAGATTGTAGTTCAGCACTTCCACGTCGCCGCGGAGTTTGGCCACTTCGGCCTTCATCGTTTCCAGCTGGCTTACCATTTCCAGTAGCTTTTCATTGGAAAGCTTGCTTTCCACTTCATTGAGCCGGGTGGAGGCCTGGCGGTTGACTTGATCCAGCTGGCGGCGGGTTTCTTCCAGATCGCCGGTGGTGGCGCAGCCGGTGAGGACCAGCAGCAGCGCGCTGCAAAGGGTGAGCCGTTTCATGGTTGTCCCGGGATGTCCCGCCGTCCGCCCCGGAGGGGACGACGCTTGTGAGTTGGGTGGCAATGAATACAGCCGGATATCTTAACGGCAAGCGCGATAAAGCGCATCCGCCCGATGTCCGGCTGTAAAAGCCTGTTCAAAGTCTGCCGTGCGTCGGCGATACGGCGTTGAAAACCGCATTCGAAATGCTCATGTACCACGTGTACATTCCGCTTTCTCAGCGGTTTTCGCCTTGTCTCGCTCTAGCTCGCGAGACTTTGCACAGGCTCTAAAAGCCGGCCCAGAGGGCCGGCGTCGTAAACAGACCCAGTGGGCTTAGTGGCCTTGGTACACGATGTCGGCGCGACGGTTCTCTGCGAAGTCCGCGTCGGTGTTGCCGGTGGCGCGCGGTTTTTCCTTGCCGAAGCTGACCGCTTCCAGCTGGCTTTCCTTGGCGCCCAGCACTTCCATCGCCTTCTTCACGCTCTCGGCGCGGCGCTGACCCAGGGCCAGGTTGTATTCGCGGCTGCCGCGGGCGTCGGTGTTGCCCTGAATGATGACTTTTTTGTCCGCGTTCTGCTTCAGGTAGGCGGAGTGGGTTTCCACTACCGGCTTGCCGTTGGCGTCGACGGAGGAGGAGTCGAAGCCGAAGTAGACGCTGCGCTTGGCCAGCGGGCTATTGGGATCGTTCAAGGGATCCACGGACACCTGATTCTGGTTGCCGCTGCCGGTGTCCACCGGCGCGGTGGTCTGCGGCGTGGTGGGCTGTTGCGTGCCGGCGGTGGTGTCGGCCGGTTTGGTGCTGGCGCAGGCGGCCAGCAGGGTTACGGTGGCGGTGCCGAGGACGAGTTGTTTCCAGTTCATATCTATAGCTCCAATTAAGGACGATTAAATGGGCCCCAAGCCGGGTCCTGTACATCGCCGTTGATCACGGCCAATTTCACTTTGCTGTTGCCATCCGTGGTGGCGGCGTACAACACGCTCTTGCCGCCTGCGTCGCTGGCGTACAGCACCATGCGGCCGTTGGGGGCGAAGCTTGGGCGTTCGTTGTAGCCGCCGTCCGACAGCGCGCGGCTGTCGTTGGTGGCCAGGTCTTGCGCCATCACGCGGAAGTTGCCTCCCTCGCGACGGATGTAACTCAGGGTCTTGCCGTCCGGCGACACCTTGGGCGACACGTTGTAGCGTCCTTCCCAAGTGACGCGCTGGGCGTTGCCGCCATCGGCGGACACGCGGTAGATCTGCGGGCCGCCGGCGCGGTCGGAGACGAAGTACAGGCTGCCGCCGTCCGGGCTCCATGTGGGCTCGGTGTCGATGCCGCCGTTGTACATCAGCCTGCGCGAGCCGCCGCCGTTGGCGTTGATCACGTAAATCTGCGAATTGCCGCTGGTGGTCAGCACCACCGCCAGCTTGCTGCCGTCCGGGCTCCAGGCCGGGGCGGAGTTGCTGCCCTTGAAGTTGGCGGCGGCGAAACGCTGGCCGGTGGCCAGGCTCTGCACCCAGACTACCGGCTTCTTGCTTTCAAACGACACGTAGGCGATGCGTCCGCCGTCCGGACTCCAGCTCGGGGAGATGATGGGCTCCCTGGAGCGCAGAATGGTCTGGGCGCGTCCGCCGTCCACGTCCGCCACTTGCAGCAGATAGCTGCCGCCGGTCTTCAGCACGTAAACGATGCGAGTGTTGAAGAAGCCTTTCTGGCCGGTGATCGCCTCGTAAATCATGTCGGCGATCGCGTGAGCCACTTGGCGTGTGCGGTCCGGGGTGACGGTGAATTCGCCGCCGGTCAGTTGTTTTTTCTGCGCGACGTCCATCAGCCGGAAACTGATTTTCAGCTGGCCGCCTCCCGCCGCCTCCACTTTGCCGATGGCGACGGATTGCGCGCCGGCGGCCTGCCACAGCGGGTAACGGATGTCGGCGGGCTCAAACGGCACATTGGCCACGCCGGCGGCGTCCACCATGCGGAAGGCGCCGGAAATCGTCAGATCGTTCTTGATCACCGGACCCAGGCCGCCCTGGGCGTTGGCCTCGTCCTTGAACGGAGCGATGGCGATGGCGTGGCGATTAGCCCCGCCGCCGACGATCTCAATGGTCATTTCCGCTTGCGCGCCGCCTGCGGCCATCAGGCCCAGCGTGACGAGCAGCATATTCAACAGAGTTTTAAAGCTGGACATTAGTTCCCTCGAATCAGTCTATCGGCATGAGGCGACGCCGCTGCCGTTCCATCATGGCTTGTGCTTGACCCGTCTTATGACCTGGGACGGAATTCCATTTTGAACTGCCGGTAGCCGTCGTTGAAATTAGCGCCGGGCGGCAGCGCCGGAAAGGTTTTCGCTTCCCAGATCGCCCTTTGCACCGCGTCGTCGTAGGCCTTGCTGCCGCTGCTTTGCAGCAGTTGAACCCGGTTCACTTCCAGCGAGGGCAGCAGGCTGACCTGCAACACTACCTTGGGATTGCCGCTCAGTTCCGGCGGCACCTGCACCAGCGGAGTGACTTTGGCTTTGACCCGGCTGATCCAGCCGGCCTTGGCCGTCGACGAGCCGTTGGACGCGCCGCCGGCCACGCCGTTGGGCGAACCGGCCTGATCGCTGCGCGCATTGGCCTTGCCGCTGGTGCGGGGGCTGTCCAGGCTGGCCAGCAGGTCGTCGGCCTCCGGATTGTAGGTTTTGGACGGCTTGGGTTTGGCTTGCGGCTTGGCGGCCGGCGCCGGCGGCGCTTTGGCCTCCGGTTTTTTCTCGGCCGGTTTGTCCGTTTTTTTGGGTTCGGGCTTCTTCGCAGGCTCGGGCTTGGGTTCCGGCTTAGGCTCGAGCTTGGGCTCCGGTTTGAGCTTGGGAGGCTCCGGCGGTTTTTTGTGGCGGCCCAGATTGACGTCGGCCGGCGGCTCCGCCACGACGGGGCGCGGCGGCTCCACCACCGGCGTGGGCTTGGGTTGGGCCACGACGCTCGGTGCGGGGGGCGGCGGCGCGGTGGTCCACAGCTCCAGCGCCACCGGCGCTTGTTCCTGCAAGGTTTGGGAGTGGAAGCCGCCCCACAGCAGCAAGCCGACCACGGCGACGTGCAGCAGCACCGAGACAATCAGCGACCAAGGGCGCGGGGAGGTGGACACTGCGGCCATCATCCCTGCTTCTGCTGCTTGACCGTCAGCGCTACGCGCTTGACGCCGGCCTGGTGGAGTTTGTCGGCGATCTGCACCACCTCGGCGTATTTGAGGTTGGCGTCGGCGGAGATGGCCACCGGGCGCTCGGCCGCGCCCAAGGCCTGGATTTGCACCGCAAGATCGGCGACGGAGGCGACGTCGGTCTTGCGGTCGTTGTCTATCAGTTGAATCTTGCCCTGGGCGTCCACGGTCACTTCCAGAGGACGGGTGTCGATGCTGGTGGCTTGGGACACGCTGGGCACTTCGATCACGCCGGGCGTGAACATTGGCGCGGTCACCATGAAGATGACCAGCAGCACCAGCATCACGTCGATGTAAGGCACGACGTTCATCTGGTTCATCTGGCGGCGGGGACGGCGATTGAGCATGGAGCGTCTGTTAGCGTTGGCAAGCGGTCATGATACACCGGGCTCCGGCCGGGTGTCCGGGGTAAGCGGGTCAGACCGCGGCGGATCATGAAAAGTTCATGGC
The DNA here is from genome assembly GCF_011602385.1 of Chromobacterium fluminis. NCBI lineage: Bacteria > Pseudomonadati > Pseudomonadota > Betaproteobacteria > Neisseriales > Chromobacteriaceae > Chromobacterium > Chromobacterium fluminis. Next base: position 8,178 of record NZ_JAAOMA010000058.1, read on the forward strand.
GGCGCCGGCCTGGGGACGCTCAGGCTAGCCGCGTGCACAGGGTCAGCCCATCCCCCACCGGCAGCACGCACATGCGGATGCGCGGGTCGTGCTTCAGGCTGGCGTTGAATTCGTGCATCAGGTGCACGCCGGGCGGGTCTTCCGGCTTGGGTTCCACCACGCGGCCGGACAGGAAGATATTGTCGATGGCGATCACGCCGCCGGGGCGCACCAGTTGCAGGCAGGCCTCGTAATAGTCGCGGTAGGCGGGCTTGTCCGCGTCGATGAAGGCCAGGTCGTACTGGCCGGCCTGGCCGGCGGCCAGTTGCTCGCGCAAGGTGGCGAGCGCCGGTTGCAGCACCAGTTCGATGCGATCGGCGACGCCGGCGCGGGTCCAGTAGTCGCGGGCGACGGCGGTGAAGGTTTCGCTGACGTCGCAGGCCAGCGTGCGGCTGTCCGCCGGCATCGCCAAGGTCACCGCCAGCGAGCTGTAGCCGGTGAACACGCCGATCTCCAGATAGCGGCGCGCGCCTATCAGTTGAGCCAGCCAGGCCATGAACTGACCTTGTTCCGGCGCGATTTGCATCTTGGCCAGGCGGAGAGTGGCGGTGAATTCGCGTAGCTCGCGCATCACCGGATGTTCGCTGAGGCTGATGTTCAGCAGGTAATCGTGCAAGGCGCCGTCTAGCGCCAGGGTGCGGCTGGTCATGGGGTATGCAGTGCAATCGGAAACGCCCGCGGCGCGGGCGTCGGGTCAGGCGGGGAGCCGGGTTTATTCCGGCTGGTAAACGTAGGGCTGTTGCGGAACGCGGGATTCTTTCCAGCGTTTCTGGTCGTCGGCGTTCAATTGACGGTCCCACAGGGTCAGGCGCAGCTCGCGGCGCTGGCTGTCCACTTCCGGGTGTTCTTCCAGGAAGCCGTTGATGAATTGGGTGAAATCGGACTGATACATCGCATCGTTCCTTCTAAGGCTGATGTCGTGATTTTAATCGATAAATCGCCGCGCAGTCAGCCTGCCAACTTCGCTTTACATTCATTTTGACAACAGATTTCAAGGTACAGCGCAAATCCTGGTTGCGCTGGGGGAGCTTTGCTGCGATATTGCGCAAAAGGTTTAAAGACATTAAATTAAAATTTTAAACTGAAAAGGTGGATTTGTTTAATCAAATTAAACTTAATGGTTTGCAATATGCGAATTCGCAATGTGGATGGCTTGGTGCAGTTCTACCCCGAGACCTTGACCTATCTGCGGCTGTTGGCCCGGTTGACGCACCTGGCGATGGTGCTGGCGCCCGGCTGTGTGTTGCTGCTGCTTGAGCCGGCCGCCGCGGCCGCCCGCGGGCAGGCCGGACAGCTCTTGTTGCTGGTCGGCGCGCTGGCTTTGCTGTCTTTTCAGGCGCTGGGCGTTTACGGCGGAAGCATGTTTTTGCGTCAGTTGCGCCTGCGGCCCTTGGCCGCGGCGTGCGTGATGTTGTTTTTGGTCTTGTGGCTGGCCCGCGGGTTGTCGCCGGCCTTGGCTGCCTTGCCGGACCGGCTGTGGCCGGTCTGGTTTACGGCGACGCTGGCCTTGTTGCTGGCGCAGCGTTTGTTGGTGCACGTTTGGTGTCGCCGGCTGGTGCGCCGTGGCGTGGGCCTGCAACGCACGGTGATTCTGGGCTGTACCGCCAGCGGGCATTTGCTGGCCGGTTTTCTGAGAGAGAACGCGGACATCCGCGCCTGCGTGATCGGTTTTGTGGACGATCGCTCGGACCGCTTGCAGCACGCGATGGCCGGTCTGCCTTATTTGGGCGGCATGCGTCGGCTGGAGACGCTGGTGCGCGAGGGCGAGGTGCAGCAAATCCTGGTGGCGTTGCCGTGGGCGGCGGTCAAACGGATGGGGGACTTGGTCAGCTTGCTGCGGCGCTTGCCGGTGACGGTGCTGCTGGCGCCGGACATGGCGGGCTTGCGGCACGCTCATCATAGAGTGACCGCGGTGGCGGGGCTGCCGATGTTCAATATTTCCGAGCGCCCCCTCAAGGGGTGGTCGCCCTTGCTCAAGCGCTGCGAGGATGTGCTGCTCGCCGTTTGCGCGCTGGCGCTGGCCGCGCCGTTGATGTTGCTGATCGCCCTGTTGATCAAGCTGGATTCGCCGGGGCCGGTGCTGTTCCGGCAAAGGCGCTATGGCTACAACAACCGTCTGATCGAGGTCTACAAATTCCGCTCCATGTACGTGGAGCGGACCGACGCCGACGCCGAGGAGCAAACCACGCGCAGCGACCCGCGCGTGACCCGCGTCGGTCGTTTCATCCGCAAGACCAGCCTGGACGAGCTGCCGCAATTGCTCAATGTGCTGGGCGGCAGCATGTCCATGGTGGGACCGCGTCCGCACGCCACCGCCACCAAGGCCGCCGGCGTCTTGTTCGAAGACGCGGTGGCGGAGTATTCCGCCCGTCACCGGGTCAAGCCGGGCATTACCGGCTGGGCCCAGGTCAACGGCTACCGCGGCGAAACCGACACGCTGGCCAAGATAGAGCGCCGGGTGGCGCATGATCTCGAATACATCGAGAACTGGTCGCTGTGGTTCGACGCCTACATTCTGATCCGCACTCTGCCGGCCGTGTTGTCGGCCGACGAAGCCTATTGAGGCCGCCATGCAAGCCCAAACTCCAGAACTGATTCCCTGCATCGTGTCCGGCGGCGCCGGCACCCGCCTGTGGCCGGTGTCCCGGCAGGCGTTCCCCAAACCCTTCATCCGCTTGGCCGACGATCAGAGCCTGTTGCAAAAAGCCTTTCTGCGCGCCGCGCGTCTGCCGGGGGTGAGGCGGGTGATGATCATCACCAATCAACAGGCGCAACTGCGCACCCTGGACGAATGCCGGGCGGTCAACGCCGGCGGATTGGCGCTGGAGCTGCTGTTGGAGCCGGAAGGGCGCAACACCGCGCCGGCGCTGGCGGCCGCCGCCGCGGACCTGCTGGAGCGCGAACCGGCGGCCAATCCCTTGCTGTTGGCGCTGCCGGCGGATCATCTGATCGCCGACGAAGCCGCCTTCGCCGCCGCGGTGGAGAAAGCCGCGCGGCTGGCCGGCGACGGACGCATTGTCGTTTTCGGCTTGACGCCCAGCCGTGCGGAAACCGGTTTCGGCTACATCGAGGCCGGCGCGGCGATCGGCGTCGACGGGCAGGAAGTGGCTCGCTTCGTGGAAAAGCCGGACCTCGCCGCCGCCGAAGGCTATCTGGCCGGCGGCCGTCATTTGTGGAACAGCGGCATGTTCTGCTTTTCCGCCGCGGCTTTGTGCGAGGAACTGGCCGAACACGCGCCCGACGTGTTGGCGGCGGTGCGGGATTGCCTGGCGCACAGCCCGGCGTCCCAGAGCGCGGACCACCGCTTGCGGGCGCTGGAGCGCGAGCGTTTTGGCCGCTGCCCGGACATTTCCATCGATTACGCGGTCATGGAGCGCACCCGCGCCGCGGCGGTGGTGCGCTGCGAATTGGGCTGGAGCGATATCGGCAACTGGGACAGCCTGGCCGAGCAGTTTCCGGCCGACGCGGACGGCAACCGCGTCAGCGGCGACGCCTTGCTGCGGGACAGCCATGATTGCTTCATCCAGAGCCGCGGCCGCTTGATCGCGATGCTGGGCGTGGACAATCTGGCGGTGGTGGACACCCCGGACGCCCTGTTGGTGGCCGACCGCGGACGCAGCCAGGAAGTGCGCGAGCTGGCGCGGCGGCTGCAGGACCAGAATCATCCTGCCTGGCGGCTGCATCTGAGCTCGCAGCGGCCCTGGGGCCATTACACCGTGCTGGCGGACAGCGAACGCTACAAGATCAAGCGCATCGTGGTGAAGCCGGGCGCGTCGCTGTCCTTGCAGATGCACCACCACCGCAGCGAGCACTGGATCGTGGTCAGCGGCACCGCGATGGTGACCCACGGCCAAGAAGAGCGCTTGCTGCATACCAATGAATCCACCTTCATTCCCGCCGGCGAAACGCATAGATTGAGCAACCCCGGCTTGATCGACCTGGTGTTGATCGAGGTGCAGAGCGGCGAATATCTGGGCGAGGACGACATTGTGCGCTTCGCCGACGACTACGGCCGCTCGGAGGCCGCGCCGTGAGCCGCACCGCCTTGATCCTGCCGGTGCGCAACGCCGGCCGCCATCTGGACCGGCTGCTGCCGGCGCTGGCGGCGCAAAGCCTGCGTCCGGACGAATGGCTGGCGCTGGACAGCGAGTCCAGCGACGGCAGCCGGGCGCGCCTGTTGGCCGCCGGCGCCAGCGTGGTGTCGGTGCGCGCAGCGGACTTCAATCACGGCGGCACGCGCCGGCTGGCCAGCGAGCTGACCGACGCCAAGGTGTTGATCTATCTGACCCAGGACGCCATCCCGGCCGGGCCCGACGCCTTGCGCCGCTTGCGCGACGCGCTGCTGGCGGACGACGACATCGGCGTCGCCTACGGCCGCCAGCTGCCGCAGCCGGACGCCGGCCTGTTGGGCGCGCATGCGCGCCGCTTCAATTACCCGCCGTTCAGCCGCACCAAGCGGCTGGCCGACGCCGCCGAACTGGGCATCAAGACCTGTTTCAGTTCGGACTCCTTCGCCGCCTATCGCCGCGAGGCCTTGCGCGAGGTGGGCGGTTTCCCCGTGGACGTGATCGGTTCCGAGGACGCTCACGTCGCCGGCCGCATGCTGCTGGCCGGCTGGGCGGTGCGCTACGAGGCCGCCGCCTGCGTCCACCATTCGCACGATTACGGGCTGTTGGAAGAAATGCGCCGCTATTTCGACATCGGCGTGTTTTACGGCCGCGAGCGCTGGATCGCCGAGCGCTTCGGCCGCGCCGGCGCGGAAGGGCGGCGCTTTGTGCGTTCGGAGCTGGAGACGGTTCGCCGCGCCGGCCAGCCCTGGCGGCAGTCCGAAGTGCTGCTGCGCTGCGCGCTCAAGCTGGCCGGCTATCGGCTGGGCCATGTCGAACGTTGGCTGCCGCGCGCGCTCAAGCGCCGCCTCAGCATGTTCCCCGCTTATTGGAAATGAATGCGATGACCACCGTCAAACTCGCCGCCGTCCTGTTGTTTGCCGTTCTGGGCGGACTGACGGCCTGTTCCACCCCCAGCACCATCGCGCTGCCGGACGCCAAGACCGTTGAAGCGCGGCAGCTGGCGCTGCGCGACATCAGCCAATTGCCGCCGCCGGTCACCCGGGTGATGAACGGCGACACCCTGCGCATTGTCCGCGACGCGCAATCCCCGGCGGAAAAAGACGAGATGGCGCTGTTCTTCGTGCGTCCGGACGGCAGTTTTTCCTATCCCCACGCCGGCCTGGTCCGCGGCGGAGGCCGCACGCCGGAGGAGATAGGGGCGGAGATCACCGACCGGCTGTCCGCGCTGTACCGCCAGCCGCAAGTCACCGTCAACATCGCCATCGCGCCGGGCAACCGCGTCTTCGTCGGCGGCGCGGTGCGCAATCCGTCCGCCTTTGAGCTGAGCGCCGCCGCCAGCATAGAACAAGCGGTGATCGGCGCCGGCGGCGTGCTGCCGTCCGCCGACAGCGAGCACGTGGCGCTGCTGCGCATGGACGAGACCGGCCTGTATCAGATCTATTTCACCGATCTGGCGCGGATGCTGGACCCTGCCGCCGGACGGCGCGGCGTCATGCTGCAACGCGGCGACATCGTGTTCGTGCCCAAATCCGCCATCGGCAAGGCGGTGGAAGGCGTGGACATGTACGTCAATCAGCTGCTGCCCTTCTCCAAGGCGATAGGCATTGGCCTGAATTACGACCTGGGCGGCAAAGGCAGCAACAACGTCAACATCCAGAACAACCCCACCATCAAGGCCGGCGGTTAGCCCCTGGTCCGCACCGACGATAGCGACATGATAGAAATCCGCTCCTTCCGCGATCTGGCCCGCCTGTTCTTCATCTTCCGGCGGGAGTTCAAATGGGCGTTCGCCGCCACCGTGCTGGTGGCGGTGCTGGGCGCGTTCTTGCTGCCGGCCCGCTACGAATCCGAAGCGCGGCTGCTGGTCAAGCCCGGCCGCGACACCAGCACGCTGCCGATCGAATACGCCGACCGCCAAACGCTGGTGGCGCCCAGCACCCAGCGCGATCCCATCGTGGATGAGGAAAAGCTGCTGACCGGCCGTCCCATCATTCACCAAGTCGCCGACTACTACCTGAACGAAATGCGCTCTCAGCCGCCGCAAGGCTGGTGGCAAACCTTCAAGTATCAGGCGAAGCAGGCCGCCGCCACGGTGTTGGACGGGGTGCGCGACGCGCTGGCCCTGATCGGGGTGGTGGAAACGCAGACCCCGCAAGAGCGGCTGGCCGCCAGACTGGAAAAACAGTTCAGCGTCAGCCATCAGAGCGGCTCCGCGGTGATGGAAATCGCTTTCAGCTGGGACGATCCGGCGGTGGCGCAGCAAGTGCTGGCCAAGTGGCTGTCCTTGTACATCGACGAGCGCAGCCGCGCGCTGGGCCGCAAAAGCCTGTACGCGTTTTACGAAACCGAGAGCGGCAAGCTGGCCGAGCAGATCGCCGGCTACAAGGAGCGCATCGGCCAGCAATTGCGCCAGATCGACGGTATCAGTTCCAAGGAGAGGCTGGACAGCCTCACCGACCAGCTCAACAAGCTGGAGGCGGCGCGCAGCGCCGACCAGGCGGACTGGATGGCGGCGCAGGGCGGCATCGCCAATGCCCAGGCCAGCGGCGGCAAGCTGCCGCGCGAAATCACCAAGGAGCGCGAACTGAGCCTGAATCCGGCGCAGCAGGATCTCAAGCTCAAGCTCAACGGCCTGGAGCTGGAGCGGCTGGACAAGCTCAAGACTTATCTGCCGGACGCGCCGCCCATCCGCGAACTGGACGAAAACATCGCCGCGCTCAAGGCCTTGATCGCGCGCGAAAAAAACACGGTGCAGCGCTCGGAAAACCGCGTGCCCAGCGACCTCGTCAACCTGCTGGAGCGCGGCAAGCTGGAGCGCGGCATGCGCGCCGGCGAGCTAAAGGCCAAGGTGGCGGCTTACGACAAGGCCATCGCCGCGCTGAAGGACGAGCGCGCGCGCATTCTGAGCGTGGAGCCGGAACTGTCGCGGTTGGAGCGCAATCTGGCGGTGGCGGAAAAGAACTACCTGCTCTACCGCGACAGTCTGGAAAAAGCGCGCATCGACCGCGAGCTGGACAACAGCCGCATCAGCAATATCGCGGTGATCGAGCAAGCCACCTTTAGCCCGGCGCGCGTGTTTCCCAAGAGCCTGGCCATTCTGTTGGCCGCGGTGCCGGCCGGCTTGGCGGTGGGCCTGTTCGCGCTCTACCTGTGCTACCTGCTGGACCAGCGCATTCACGACGGCGGGGGCGTTGAGCGCCGTTTCGGCGTGCCGCTGTGGAGCACGCTGATGGAATTGGAGCCGGGCCAAACCCCGCCTCCGGCCTTCGAAGCCAGCGTCTATCGCCTTTACAGCCAACTGCCGGCCGACAAGATGGCGCGGGACGGCCTGGTCATCGGTCTGGCGTCGTCGCGGCGCGGAGAGGGCGTCAGCTTCATCGCCAGCCAGTTCCTGCGCGTGTTGGCCGAGCGAGGCGTGCCGGCGCGGCTGGCCGCCGGCGACGCGCGTGTCGGCCCCGGCGAAGTGGCGCTGATCGAGGCGCCGGCGCTGCTCGACAATCAACAGGCCTTCGTGCAGTTGAAGCGCGCCGATCTGATCCTGCTGGTGGTGGAGGCGCGCGCCTCCACGGCGCCGGTGGTGGAAAACGCGCTGGCCATCCTCGGCGCCGCGTTTGGACAGGTGGACGGCATCGTGCTCAACCGCCGCCGTTTTGAAATCCCCGCCGCCGTGCTGAAACGCGCGGCGCGCTGGAAAGGAGAAGGCCGATGAAGATCGCCCTGTTGGCCCCGCTGCCGTCGGAGCAGAACGGCATTGCCGACTATGCCGACGCCTGGCGCCGGGCTTTGGAAAACGAAGGCGTCAGCGTCGTCTCCCCGCTGGGCGGGCAGCCGCTGGCGCGCAACGCTCTGGAACTGTCCTGGCAGATGCAGAACGTGAATTGGCGCGATTTCGACTTGGTGCACGCGGAGCTGGGAGGCGGCCGCTGCGGCGAGTTCATGGCGCTGGAGTGGCTGGCGCGCCATCGGCCGGAGCTGAGGCTGACCGCCACCGTTCATGACCCGGAACGCCTGGTCTGGCGGCCGCCCGGCTTGTCGCGGCGCTTGCCGCGGCCGCTTGGCCAGGCCGCCGCCTTGCTGGCCACGCCGCTGACGCTGGCGCGAGAGCGGCGGCTGGCCCGGCGCTTGACCCGGTTGGTGACGCTGACGACCATCGGCGCGGAGCGCCTGGCCCGGCGGATGCGGCTGCCGGACGGGCGGGTGTTCCACATCGCGCACGGCAATTGCGAAATCGCCGCCCAGCCTTTGCCGGCCCTGCCGCCGCAAGGGCCGCTGCGCTTGCTGTACTTCGGCTACATCTACCAGGGCAAGGGCATTGAGGATGTGCTGGACGCGCTGGCGCTGCTGCAGCAAGAACCGGACACCCGCGACCGGGTGAGGCTGACCCTGGCGGGCGGCGTGGCGCCGGACGTCGCCTTCGGCCGCTCCGGTTCTTATCTGGAATCCCTGCGCCAGCAAGCCATCCTGCTGGGGCTGCACCGGGATATGTTGGAATGGCGGCCGGACCTGCCGGCGCCCGAGATTCCCGGCCTGATCCAGGCCAATCACGCCATGGTGCTGCCGTATCGGGAATCGTGGAAGCTGGCCTTGCTGGGTCGGATGTGCGGCGCCAGCGGCGCGCTGTCCTGGGCGGTGGCCTGTGGCCGCGGCGTGGTCTGTTCCGACGCGCGCGCCCTGGCCGAGGAGGTTTCCTTTGGCAACGGCGCGGTGTACGCCCGGGGCGACAGCGCGGCGCTGGCCCGGACCTTGAGCGGCCTGCTGCGTCAGCCGGAGCGTTTGCGCCAGCACAGCGAGCAGGCGCGGAGCTTGGGGCGGGAACGCGCTTGGCCCCGTGTGGCGACGCAATTTCTGCAATTGTTTCAGACCGTGCTGCGGGAGAGAGCGCATGGCTAGCGCGCGCGGCGGCGCGGCGCGGCGGATGTGGGTTCTGGCGGCGGTCCTGGGTTTGGCCGCGGCCGGCCCGCGCGCCGAAACCACCGAGCTGACCGCCGGCCGGCCGGTGGTGTGGCGCGATTTCCTTGGCGTCAACGCGCATTTCCTGTGGTTCACGCCGCCGCAATACCAGCGCCAGATGCAGCAGCTCAAGTCGCTGGGCCTGAACTGGGTGCGCGTGGACCTGCATTGGGATCGCCACGAGCCCAAGGAAAACCAATTTGTGTTCGCGCCGTTGGATCAACTGGTGGACACGCTGAAGACGCAGAAGCTCAAATCGGTATTTTACTTGGTGGGGTCGGCGCCCTTCGCCAGCAGCGTGCCGCCGCTGCTTGGTTCCAGCGACCAGTACCCGCCCAAGGACGACAAGGTGTTCGCCAAGCGCATGGCCATGTTGGCGCGGCGCTATCCGTCGGTGGACGCCTGGCAGGTGTGGAACGAACCCAATCTGCCTGGCTTCTGGCGGCCGCTGCCCAGCCCGGAAGGTTACGGCCGCTTGTTGCAGGCCAGCGCCGAAGCGCTGCGCGCCGCTGCGCCGGGCAAACCGGTGGTGATGGCCGGCATGGCCTATTACAGCCAGATGCCGGTGCGCGGCGGGCTGATGCTGGAGGAGCTGGGCAAGAAGGGAAGCCTGAACCTGAAAACCATCGTCGCCTACCACCCGTACAGCCAGCAGCCGGAGGGCGACGATCCTAAAACGCGGGACTTCGTGCTGCGCGCGCAACAGATCAACGCCCGGCTTCGTCAGGTCAAAGCGCCGGGGATCTGGGCCACCGAATGGGGCTGGTCCAGCTACGTCGGGCCCAAGGAGGAGCAGGACATCATCGGCCGCGACGGCCAGGCGGATTATCTATTGCGACGGCTGGCCTTGATGAGCGCGCTGGATTACGACCGCGTCTTCCTGTTCGCCTTGTCCGATCTGGACCAGCGCGCCAGCGCGCGCGACCGCGGCTACGGCTTGCTGGATCTCGACGGCAAGCCCAAGCCCGCCTACAAGGCCCTGGCGCGCTTCCTCGCCATTACCGGCCCGCGGCTGGAGCCGACACCGCCGCCGCGTCTGGACGCCGCGCCGGACGGCTTGTACAGCATCGCCTGGCGCAAGCCGGACGGCGCGCATTTGTGGATGTTCTGGAGCGCGAGCGGCGGCGCGGCGCGCTTGCCCGGCATCGCCCGCGCCACGCTGAGCCAGCCGCTGAACGGAAGCAGTGCCACGTTGAGCGCCGCCGGAGACAGCCTGAGCGTGGCGGTGAAGCCGCAGCTGCAAATCCTGGAGTGGCGAGAATGAAGCCGGCCTCCCTTTCTCTTGGGGGCTGCCCGCCGTTGCGCATTCTGTGGACCCTGCCTTATCTGCCCTGGCCCACCACCAGCGGGGGCAAGCTGCGTCAGTTCCAGCTGCTGCGCGCGCTGGCGGCGCGCGGCCATCGCATCACCCTGCTGGTGCAAAGCAAGGAACCGGCCAGCGACGCCTGTCGCCGCCAGCTGGAAGGCATCGTCGAACGGCTGATCGTGCTGCCGCGCCGGCCGCTGAAACACCCGCTGACGCTGCTGGCCGCCGCGCTGGGCCCGTATCCGCTGCTGGCCAGCGTCAACGGCCTGTCGCCGGACTTGAGCCGGACCTTCGACGGTCTGCTGCGCCAACCTTGGGACGTGGTGCAAATCGAGCACAGTTACGGCTTGCAGCCCTTTCTGGAAGCGTTGGGCCGCCGCGGCCAGCCTTTCCTGCTGACCGAGCACAATGTCGAATCCGAGCTGGGCGCGGCCACCTATCAGCACCTGCCGCGCTGGTGCGCGCCCTTTGTATGGTGGGACCGCTGGCGTTACCGGCGCTGGGCGGCCCTGGCGCTGAACGCCGCCGAGCGCGTCGCCGCCGTCACCTGGGAGGACGCCGCGGCGATGGCCCAGCACAGCGGCCGGCTGGTGGACGTGGTGATCAACGGGGTGGACGCCGACGCCTTCGCCGAAGTGCGTCCGGATTACGCCAGCCAGCGCCTGCTCTTCGTCGGCAATTTCGAATACCCGCCTAACCGCGACGCCGTCGTCTGGCTGGCGGAGGAAGTGATGCCGAGGCTGTGGCGGCGGCTGCCGCGAGCGCGGCTGGCGATATGCGGTTATGCGATGCCGGAAGACTGGGCGCAGCGCTGGGCGGACGAGCGGCTAGAGTGGCTGGGCTTTGTGCCGGAGCTGTCGACGCAGCAGCGCCGCGCCGCCGCCTTCATCGCCGGGCTGCGCCAGGGCGGAGGCTCCAAGCTCAAAGTGCTGGAGGCGCTGGCCGCCGGCCTGGCGCTGCTGAGCACGCCGCAGGGCGCGTCCGGGCTGGACCTGCGGCCCGACAGCGATTACCTGCGGGGCGACGACGCCGAGCAACTGGCCGAGGCCGCCGCCGCGCTGCTGAGCCGGCCGGAGCGCGCCGCCAGCCTGGGCGCGGCCGGGCGGGAATACGTGAGGAGACGGCACGACTGGGCCATCGCCGCCGACCAGCTGGAAACCTTGTACCGGGAGCTGAGACATGCGCATCGGAATTGATTACCGTCCGGTCACCGCCGCGCCGCGCTCCGGCATCGCGCGGCAAGTGTTGGCGCTGGAAGCCGCGTTGGCGGCGCGGCCGAACGTGGAAGTGCTGCGCTTCACCGCCTGTCCGGCAGACCATCCCCACCGGCGGCTGGCCGAATGCCCGGCCCGGCCCAGCCCGACGGACGGACTGCACCGCCCGCGCGAGCGCTGGCACTTCGAATGCCGTTTTTTGCCGCGGGCCATCCGCGCTCGCCGGCTGGACCTTTACATCGCCACCGCCAACACCGGCCTGCCGCCCTGGCGCGCGCCCGGCGACGTGCGCTACGCCATGCTGCTGCACGATGTGTTCCAGCTGACCCTGGACAACTACCACGTCAGTCTGCTGCGCGCGCTGGCTTACCGCGTGATCGATTGGGCCGGCACCGCGCGCTCCTTGCAGCGCGCCGACGCGATATGGACGCCGTCGCAATTCACCGCCGACGCCGCCGCGCGGTTGTTCCCGCGCCAGCGCGCCAAGCTGGCGCTGCTGCCCAACGCGGTGCCGCAGCCGGCCGCGCCGGCCGCGGCGCTGCCGGTCTCGCTGCCGGCGCGCTACTGGCTGGCGGTGGGCGCGCGCGAGCCGCGCAAGAACATGCCCTGGTTCGTTGAGCAATGGCGCAAGGCGCGCCAGCGCCAGCCGGACCTGCCGGCGCTGGCGCTGGTGGCGCGGCCGGAAGACCTGCCGGCGGAGCTGCGGCGGCTGGACGGCCTGATCTGGCTCAGCGATCTGGACGACGCCATGCTGAGCGCGGTGTACGCGGCGGCGGAGCGGCTGTGGCAACCGTCCTACGCGGAAGGCTTCGGCCTGCCGGTGATCGAGGCGCTGGCGCAAGGCACGCCGGTGGCGGTGGCCACCGGCTCGGCGCTGGACGAGGTCGCGCCGCCGCAAGCGGCGCGCTTCGCCCCCAACGACGCAGGCGAACTGCAAGCCTTGATGCTTAAGCTGGCCGCCGCCGGGCCGGGCGATTCCGTCGACGCCAACCGCGCCTGGGCGCGCCGCTACGATATGGACGCCTATCGCCGCCGCGTGGATCAGCTATTGGACCGGCTGCTGGCATGACGCCGCTGAACCGCGCGCTCGCCCTGGCCTGCGGGCTATTGTTCGGCGGCTTGCTGACCTTCAGCCCGGCCGCCGCCGCGCTGGCGCTGGCCGCCGCCTGCGCCGGGGTCGCCGTGCTGCGCGCGCCGCTGCTGGGCCTGGTTTTGTTCGGCTTCGCCGCCACCCTGACGCCCTATTCCACGGTGCAACTGGGCGTGCGCGTCACTGTATCCGAGGCGCTGTTGGGCCTGGCCTGGCTGGGCGCGCTGCCGCGCTTGGCCGTCGGCCTCCTGCAATGGCCGAGCGGCCGCGTCGAACGGCGCTTGCTGTGGCTGATGGCCTTCAGCCTGCTGCCGTTTTTGGCGGGACAGCTGATGGTGCAGGCCGACGGCAACGGCCCGGTCAACTGGGCGCGCTGGCTGCTCAATCTGTCCGCCTTGTTCCTGGCCCCGCTGTTGCTGCCGGACGAGCGCAGCCGCGACCGTCTGATCGTGATGCTGCTGCTGGGCACGCTGGCCATGCTGCTGCTGTCCATCGGCTACTTCCTCAAGGACCGCGACGCCAACAGTTTCATCCCGGTGCTGGAGAAGCTGCGCTACGCCCACCCGGAAGCGGTGCGCGACATCTTCTCCGCCAACTACACCCGCATGGCCTCGCCCTGGGTGCATCCCAATCTCACCGGCGGCGCGCTGGCGCTCTTCCTGCCGCTGGCTTTCTTCTACGGTCTGACGCAGCGCGGCTGGCGGCGCTTGCTGGGGCTGACGGTGGCGCTGCTGGGCGCGGCCGGCCTGTTGTTCAGCATCTCGCGCGGGGCCATCGTCAGCCTGGCGCTGGTCTTGCTTTGGCTGAGCTGGCGGCGCGCGCCGCACGCCGGCCGCATCATCGGCCTGGCCGCGGCGCTGGGCCTGGCCCTGGTCTTGTTCTATCCGCCCTTGCAGGAACGCCTGGCCACCACGTTTTCCGCCAGCAACGCCAGCACCGAGGTGCGCATGGACGAATACCGTCGCTTCCCCGACGCGGTGCGCGCTTACCCGCTGGGCCTGGGCTTCAAGGTGGATCCGCCGCCGCCGGACAGCGGCCTGCTCGGCATCTCCAATCTGTGGCTCAACTTCGTCTACAAGCTGGGCGTGCCCGGCATGTTGCTGTTCGTCGCCGTCACCGTCGCCTGGTGGCGCGAGGCGCGGCCGCGCGGCCCCTTGTCCGAGTTGGACCCGGAGCGCGCCATCTGGCTCGGCACCCTGTCCGGTTTGCTGGCGGCGCTGCTCACCGGCCTGTTCGACCACTATTACAGCTTCACCATGGTGCTGATCGGTCTGTTCTGGCTGCTGATGGGCGTCAATCTGCAAGCGGCGCGTCGGCTGGCCGGCCGCGGCGACTCGCTGTTGACTCCCGCCGCGCCGACAGGCCCGGCGCCTCTTGATCCGAAAGCGAAACCGCGATGAACCCGACCGATCTTCCCCCCGAGCCGCCGGCGCTGACGCTACGTCACCGCATCTATCACAGCAGCGCGCTGCGCGAGCGCCTGGACGGTTACGCCGCGCGCCTCGGCGCTCCGGCGGCGGAACTGGCCGCCGCCTACGACTGGATGCTGGCCAACAACGTGGCTTTCGAAGAGGGCGACGCCGCCGAACCGCGCGTCTCCATCGTCTCCGTGGATATGGAAAGCCGCATCCCGCACCCCTTGGCGAGCCGCTTCTACGCGCTGTTGCGCGACGAAGTGCCCACCCAGCTGGTGCCGCGCTACGGCCTCAACTGGCCCACTTTCAAGGATCGTTGGCTGCGCGCCTGGGAGCAGTGCTACAACATCCTGATCAACAAGCTGCCGTCCCATCATCTGCGGCTGGCCTGGCTGCGCCTGGGCGGCGCGCGCATCGGCAAGGGCTCCAGCGTGTGGCGCACCACTGAGGTGCTGGGGGTCAACAATCTGGTGATAGGTGCGGACAGCTGCGTGGCCTGGCATTGCCTGCTGGACGCCCGCGCCGGGCTGATCATTGGCGATCACGTCGCCATTGCCTCCTACGCCAAAATCATCGCCGGCAGCCACGACCTGAGCGCGCCGGAATTCTGGTCGGTGTCGGCGCCAGTGTATATCGACGACTACGCCTGGATCGCCACCGGCGCGCTGATCGGCCACGGCGCGCGGATCGGCCGCGGCGCGGTGGTCACCGCCAACACCGTGGTGGGCAAGGAAGTGGCGCCGTACAAGATCGTCGGCGGCAGCGGCGCCAAGCCCATGGGCGAACGGCCGCGCGATCTCAACTACAAGGTGGGCGGCAAAGGGCTGTTCACCCTGTTCCACTAATGACATTGAGCCCATGTTCGGTCCCGCCGCCTTATTGACCCTGGCCACGCTGGCCGGCCTGCTGGCCGGTTTCGCCCGCGAGTGGCTGTTGGTGGCCGCCTGGGGGGCCGGCGGGCGCAGCGACGCCTTTCTGGTGGCGATGTTCCTGCCGGAAGCGCTGCGCACTCTGCTGGCGGGCGGCTTGCTGTCCGCCGCTTTGCTGCCTTTGTGGCAAGCGCAGACGCCGGCGCGGCGCGGCGCCTGGCTGGCCGGCCAACTGCGCCACTGGCTAGGCCTTGGCCTGGGCCTGGCCGCGCTCTTGAGCCTGGCCGCGCCGTGGCTGACGCGCGCGCTGGCGCCCGGCGTCGACGCCGCTTACGCGGCGCAGGCCGCCGCCGCGCTGCGCTGGCTGGCCTGGCTGGCGCCCGGCCTGTTGGCCCAGGCGGCGCTGGCGGCGCCGCTGCAAGCTCAGGGCCGCTTCCTGTTGGCCGGCTTGGGGTCGCTGCTGTTCAATCTGCCTGCGGTGTCATACCTGTACTGGGCCGGGCCGGCCGCGGAGGCGGCCACGCTGGCGCAATGCTTTCTTGTCGGCAGCCTGTTGATGGCGGCGGCGCTGCTGCCCGGCAACTGGCGGCTGGGCTGGCGGCCCTGGCTGCGCGCCGGCCGCGGCGAAGCCGGCCAGGTCTGGCGGCTGCTGTGGCCCTTGCTGGCCAGCGGCGCCGCCAGCCAGGGCCTGGGCCTGCTGGAGCGCGTGGCCGCTTCGCTGCTGGGCGAGGGGACGATTACCCTGCTCAACCTGGCGCGCAAGCTGATCAATCTGCCGCTGATCGCGCTGATGAGTTTGAACCAAGTGCTGTTGAGCAAGATGAGCGGGGCGCTGGGCGCGGACCGGCTGCGGATGCTGGACAGCGGCCTGGCCGCCTGCACCCTGTTGACCCTGCCGGCGGCGGCCGGTTTGATCGGCGCCGCGCCGGCGCTGGTGGCCTTGTTGCTGCCGGCCGGGCTGGCGGCGAGCAGCCTGCCGCTGCTGCTGGCGCTGTACGCGCCGGGCATTGTGTTCGGCGCCTGGAACGCCTTGTTGGCGCGCTATTGCTACGCCGGCGGCGATACCCGCGGGCCGATGCTGCTGGAACTGGCGGGCAGCGCGCTGAGCGCGGCGCTGCTGCTGACGCTGCCGCGCTGGCTGGGCTTGCCGGGCCTGGCGCTGGCCGCCTTGGCGGGGGTGTGGCTGACCGGCGGCCTGCTCGCCGCCCGCTTGGGACAGGGCCTGTTGCCAAGACTGGCGCGTCAGGGCCTGGCGGCGTCCGTACCGCTGGCCGTCGCCGGCCTGCTGCTGTTCCCGCTGCGGGGCTCCAGCCCGTGGCCGCAACTGGCGCTGGCCACGCTGACCGGGGCGGTGCTGCTGTTGGGACTGGGCTGGCGTTTTAGAGCCGGTTCATGATCTTTTCTGATTTGAAGTATTGGCCAAAGCATTGAATCCGCTGCGCGGATGATGATTTTGATTACCGGGGCTGCCCGCCGGGCAGGAAGGGGAATTTGCTCGGCCAAATTCCCCTTCACCCCAAAGGCCGCCCTGCAAGCCTGGCCTGCGGCTTCCCTCCGGGACCCGTCAGGCCCGAGGCGCGGCTGAACTCGCAGCGCGCTAACGTCGCGCTGCTCGAACAGGCAGCCGCTTAAGACCTCGGGCCTGCCACCCGTCGGCAGGCTTGAAGGGAGTGGGGGCGCGTCGAATACGAGGTTTCCAGCGTATCTACGCAACGCCTCAACGTACTTAACAAAGATCGTGAACAGGTTCTTAGGTGGAAATGGGCGAGCACAACTCCACCAGCAAGCCATCCGGACAACGCAAATGGGACACCGTCTGGCCCCAGGGCTTGAGCGACGGCGCTTGCAGTTCAACGCCGCCGTGGCGCAAGGCCTGGGCGTGGGCGGCGGCCACGTCGTCGGTCACCAGCGCGATCTCCATGCCCAGGGGCAACGGCGAGGCGTCCGCCGCCACATAGCCTTCCGGCAGATTCATCCGGCCCAGCGGATGGGCGGCGAAAGCCAGCGCGGTGGCGCCGGTGTCCAGCTCGCCGTAATCGCCGGATTCATGCAAGAAGCGGCGCTTCAGGCCGAAGGCGTTTTCAAAGAAGGCCAGCGAGGCGGCGACGTCGGAGACATAGAGAATGGTGTAGGCGAATTGCATGGTTGGGCTCCTGATCAGGGTTTATTGCAGCTGCCGCAACATATCGGCGCATTGAACGATATGGGCGTACTCGCCGTCCAGATTGGCCAGTGCCATGGCGTGCACTTCATCTGCGCTGCGGGGTGTGCCGGCGTAGTCCACTTTGTCGAAGGCGAAGCAGGCGTCGGCGGCCACCAGGGTGCGGAAGCCGAGGTTGCCGGCGCTGCGGGCGGTGGCTTCCACCGAGTTGTTGGTGCTGACGCCGACGATGAGCAGTTGTTCGATGCCGCGCACGCGCAGCCAGCGTTCCAGGCTGCTGTGGGCGAAGGCGTCCGGCACGTTCTTTTCCATCACGTGTTCGCTCGCCAGCGGGGCCAGCGCCGGTTGGAATTCGACGCCGGGCTGTCCGGGCCAGAACGGCGAGCCGGGGGTGCGGGAGATGTGGCGGACGTGGACCAGCGGCGCGCCGGCCTGGCGCCAGGCGTTCAGCAGTTGGGCGATATTGGCTTCGGCCTGGGGGTTGTTGCGCGGGCCGGCTTCGGGGCGGCTCATGCCTTGTTGCATGTCGATGATGATGAGGGCGGGGGCGTTGTGCATGGC
>NZ_JAAOMA010000059.1:0-25087 GCF_011602385.1 Chromobacterium fluminis
GTCATCGGGAATGGGGCCGGGTTTTAGCGGGCATATCAATAAAACCGCCATTCAATATTAAATAAGTGAATTAAATCCATTTCAGCCGACGCTATTCAAGGTCGATTTCAGGGGGGCATGGCCCGCCGGCCGGCGAGCCATGGCGCTTAGCCCAGGACGCGGTGACGTAGGCGGCCGGGCGTCACGATCAGGGCTTGCCGAGGCGAGGGCGACAGGCCCGGCAAGGTGCGCAGCCGCTCCGGCGGAATCCGCGCGCCGCCGTGGATGGGCTGGGCCAGGGTGATTGGCTCGCCTTCCAGCGTCTTGAACTGGTGGCAGCAGTCATCGTTGCTGCAGTTGTAGTAATTCTCCTTGGTCGCGGCGCTGAGCATGCGGCTGGTCCGCACCCGCGACACCGCGCCGCACAAGGGGCAAGGGAAGGCCATGATGCAGTCTCCTCAGTCAACGATTTCAACGGCGTCAATCAACACGCAAGCGGCGAGGTTTTCGACGACGTAGGCGTCGTGGCTGGCGTGATAGAACTCCACTCGGTTTAGCGACGGCTCCTCGTGGTAGTGGTAGCGGCTGGCGTGCTGATTGAAGTACAGCGACAGGTTGTCCAGCCGGGTAATCAAGATGCTGTCGCTGGGGAAGAAGGCGGCCGTCGCCGCTTGCAGCCCGCCCAGGCGCTGTTTGTGAAACACCAGGTCGTCGCCCTCGGCTTGTGGGTTGGCGTCGCAGACCGCATCCGGCAGCAAGTCCGCGCCCACCAGCACCACCAGGCCGGGATCATCGCGCCACGCCGGCGCCAGCCGCTGCTTGAGCGCATAGCGCACCAGGCGATGCAGCGAGCGGAAGCGTTCGCTCTCGCCGATGCGGGCACCCTCGATCCAGTGTTGCGGGGCTTGCTCGCGGATCTGCTGCAGCCAGCCGATATTGACGTCTTCCAACAGCGGATGGCTGGCCCGGTTCGAGTTCGGCGCGCGCTGCAGACCGTGGAAGCCGATCATGATGCGGTCCAGCAAGATGCGGCGTTCCAGCGCCTGACGCGCACGGGCTTCAAAGCCGGCCGGCGTCTGGGTTTCGCTCCACCAGGCGTCTAGCGTGTCGTAACTGAAGGCGGCGTCGAAGTTGGTTTGCTGGCAGTGGTATTGCGCCGGCCGCCAGGTCTTGCCGGCCGGCTGGCGTTCATGGCGCTGGGTGTCGACGGTGGCGGCCAAGGTGCCGGCGAGATCGAAGTGCTTGGCCTTTCCCCGGATCTCTGAGACGCCGAGCAGGTTGATGGCGGACAGCAGCCGGCTGCGGGCCTTCAGCGCGTTGAGGCGGGTTTGCGCCGCTTGGGGCGTGGGGGTGGCGAACAGGCTGTCCTGGGCGTGGTACTGCTCCAACTCGTGGTAATAGCGGTTGATGAACTGGTTCAGCGCGTGGCGGGTGGGGTTCTGCATGTTTCGTCTCGGTTAGCGGTTGATCAGGGCTTGGTACTGCGCGTCGCGCTGGGCTTGGTATCGCTGTCGGGCAATCACGTTGTGTTGCTGCAGCGGCGGGGTGGCCAACGGCGGCAGCGGCTGGTTCAAGCGGGCGAGCAGGTCGTCCGGGGCCGCCGGCGAAGCGCTGCATAGCGTCTGCTGCAGCGCGCCGGGCTTGAGCACGGCCTGGACTTGCTCTTCCTCGCGGTACCAGTCGGCGCTGCCGAACACGCGCTCGATGCAGGCAGGCGGCGCTTGGGTCAGCAGCAGCGTCAGCACCGGCAGTTGCTCTCCCCATTGGGGCAGGTGATCGTCGAGCACTGCGTCCCAGTACTGGCGCTGCAGCGCGTCGCGCGCCTCGGCCAGCGCCTTGCGCTGCTCGAACAGCGCTTCATGCTGGATCTCGGCTTGAATCTTCTCTTCCTCGGCGATCTTGAGCGTTTCCTCGGCCAATTCCAGGTTGGCCATCTCCTTGTGCTTCAACTCACGCACCGCCTTGGTGGGAATGCCCAAGGTCGAGCGCATCGCCTGACGGCAGTCCTTGCGTGCCTGCTCGGCCTCCATGCGCAGCGCGGCGGCGGTGTGCTCGCGGCGCGTGGTCTGGCTGGTCAACTGCCGCCAGGCGTCGAGCGCGTGTTCGAAAGCGGTCTGACGTTCGGCCAGTTCGGCCACGGCCGCGGCGAGGCGGGTTTGGGTGGTGGGGTTCTGGATATGCATGGTCTGAGTCCGGGAAGTTGTGGGGTTAGGCGCGGCGGGCCGCGATGCGTGCCGCCATCCAGCTCTCGATTTCAGAGGACAGCCAGGCCACGCTCTTGCCGCCCAACGGCACCGGAGCCGGGAAACGGCCCTGCTTGATGGCGTCGTACACCGACGAGCGGGACAGGCCGCAAGTGGCGATGACTTCCGGCAAGCGCAGAAAGCGCAGCGGTTGAGAAGAGGGCGAAGTGGCAACAGCGGTCATGAAGCGTCCTTGTCGGTGGAGGTGGATATCAGTGGATGGCATCGGATACGCCGATCAGCGAACGCAGTATTGCGGAAATTACAAACGGGGTTTTGGGGTTGGGTTGTGCCGCGCTCCCACACAACAAAAAAATTTGAAATGCCAAAAAAACGCGGAATTTGCTCTTGACGATGGGAGGAGAAACAGGAACGCGGGCGCAATATGGCTCGCCATGGAACGGCATCGGATGGCGGTGGACGGGCTAGGACGAACTCAGCGGCAAGGAAACGGGGGGCAGCAGGAAAACGCGAAGCGGGGACGGTCAGCGAACAGGGCGACTGCATGCATAGCGTGCATGAAAACGCATGAATCCGGGCGGGGGGACAAGGGCGCGTCCGGCCTGACGGTGCGGGCCTGGCACGGGTTCGTGCAGCTGCATGATTAGCGGCCTATGAAGTGCGGGGGCGAGGCGGGGCTTCGATAGCGCGCGCTGGGGCTAGGAGTTGGTATATGCCTAAGTAGTTAAAACTTTGGTGTTAATTTAGTAAGGGCATGGTTAGCTCTTTGTCAAGCTTTCTTGGCTGGAGTTGAGCCTAGCTTAATTCCTTTGTGTGGGGGAGTATATGTGCTGGCAGAAATTTAATGTTCTATTTGGAAATATTTTCTTGTAAATTTTTAAATTGGCTTGTTTGGTGCTCGGTTTATTTTTCAAGTGGGTTTATTTGGTTGGTGTCATTTTTTTAAAAATATAGTGGCGGCTATGCCTAAAAGAAAGGCGAGGATTGTAGACAGAATTTGAGGCATAAGGTTGGCTAGCATGTCATCTTTTTTTCTGTGAAAAAAATGGCTTTCTGCTTTGGTCTTTTTAAGGTGTATTGAGTTAAATTTTTTAAAAGTACTACGTGTGCCAATGATGATGAAAATCGTTAATGATATTGCGATACATAGTGGTGTAATGATTTCTTTGAATGAGGAGTGGTGATTAATAATATAGAATATGAGATTTGCTATGGCAGCTGCAGCAATGCTTGTTGTGCCTATGTTGAAAAAAAGGCTGTGGGCCCATCGTCTTTTTTTTCTTACATAACTAATAATGTCTTTGGATAGCCCTTGCGCGACATAATTGTTTAGACTATACGATATGTCGGATGTGTAGCTTTTGAAGCATAATTGTATTCTTGGGTTTTCTCCTGTGATAGTGAGTTCACTTACGATTTCGTCAGGTGAGTTTTGAATATCTGCCACGTTGTCAAATTTATGATTTTTTGTTTGAAAGGATACCGATTGGCATTCTTTTTGAAATAGCCTTTCTAGTTCATATAGGTCGTCTAGATATAGTTTTGTTTTTGGGAGCTTGGTAATTTCTATTCTGTTTAGTTCTTTCATTTTATTCTCTGTTGTATTTGGGGGGGGTGATTTGGTTGTGTTTGGGAATATGGTTCTGTAAGAATTGTTGGTGATGTTCTTGATAAATAAAATCTGCCCACCACTGCATCATTTTTTTTCTGTCACTCATATACTCGGCACGATTGTAGGCTGACCGCACCTTGTTTTTCTCAATATGGGATAGCTGTCGCTCAATGGCATCTGGGTTAAAACCTTGTTCATTAAGGATGGTAGATGCGGTTGAACGGAAACCATGTACATCAGCTTTACCCTTGAACCCCATGCTGTGCAGTGCTCGACGCAAGGTTTCTGGCGACATGGACCGACGAGGATTGTTTCTATTCGGGAACAAATGCTCACGTCCCCCAGTTATTATATGCAAATGTTCTAGCACATCTAGGGCTTGTTGGGATAGGGGTACATGGTGAGGCGGCGCGGTTTTCTTGGATTTCTCCGGCAGCTTGCGATGTTCCGGCGGAATGGTCCAAAGCGCCTTGTCGAAGTCGATTTCTTCCCATCTGGCCATGGCCATTTCTCCTACGCGGGTGAAGGTCAGTAGCATCAGCCTCATCATCAGCTTGGTTTGCACGCTGCCGTCGTACTTCTCCAGCGCATCGAGGAAGGCGGGGATGTCCTCGCGCATCAGCGCCTTGCGCGGGGTTGATTGCTGGCACTTGAGGGCATCGGTTAGCGGCGCGGCTGGATCGCTGTCACAGCGGCCTGTCAGGATGGCCAAGCGAAAGATGGCAGAGCAGCGTTGCCGCAGGCGTTTGGTAGTGTCGATGTTGCCGGCGCTTTCCACCTTGCGCAGCACCTCCAGCAATTCAAGTGGGCGGATGTCGTTGATGGGCTTGTCGCCGATATAAGGGAAGATGTGAGACTTCATGGCAGACAGGACGCGCTCACTGTGGGCGGCGGACCATTCGTGGCTTTCCCTTTCATGCCACTCCAGCGCGATGGCTTCAAATGTGTTGGCGGCGGCGGCCAGCTTTATCACCTTATCCATCTTTCGAATTGATGCCGGGTCTTCGCCATCGGCGATCTGCTTGCGAGCATCATCGCGTTTCAGCCTGGCTTCCTTCAGGCTGACTTCCGGGTAGACGCCCAGCGCCAGCAGCTTCTCTTTGCCATTGATACGATATTTCAGCCGCCAATACTTCGCGCCTGTCGGCATGACCCATAGAGACAGCCCCTGCCCATCGGTGAGCTTGAGATGCTTGCCATCCTCGCGGGGCTTGGCGTTTTTGATGGCGGCGTCGGTTAGGGGCATGGGGGTACTCCTCGCTTTGGGGGTATCGAAATCTGGGGGTACACAAGATACCACCAAACATACCCCCACGTACCCCCGGCTTTGCTTGGATGCTCTCGGACTGCTTTGGACGTAAAAAAACCCGCAGAGCCTTATTTGGCGCGGGTTTTTGGAATTTCTCGGACTGCTTTGGAAGTGTAAGTGGCGCCCCCGACAGGAATCGAACCTGTAACTGCCCCTTAGGAGGGGGCCGTTATATCCATTTAACTATCGGGTTGCTGTATCTCTTGCTACGGCCTGATTTTGCTAGGTTCCTTGGTTTTTCAAGGCTTTTTGAAGCCTCGGCAATGGTGTTATTGTCGTGCTTTTTTGGGCTTTTCTGTGCGTTTTTGGCTGTCAGGTGATACGCTAGTGCTACGAAAAGCACTCAAGTGATACTCGGTGTAGCACCATGGCAACGATTATACCCGTCAACGGGAAGTGGCGCGCTACTGTTCGCAAGAAGGTAGACGGCAAGCTGATCCTCAATAAATCCCGGACATTCGCTTCCAAAAAGTTGGCTGAGGACTGGGCGAAAAGGCTGGAGGTCGACGTCCAGGACGACGCAGGTCTGTTGCGGTTCAAGGAACGCGATTCGTTGCGGGGGGTATTGGTAAGCGATCTGATCGAGCGATATTTCCAGTACGTTGAGCCGGTGAAACCGCTGGGGGCGACCAAGCGCAATGTGCTGGAAACTCTCCGTGACTCGAAGCTAGGCAAGCGCCCGGCCGGCGAGTTGTCGGCTCAAGACGTGTTGGAATACTGCCGCGAGCGCCAGCAACTCTATGGCAACGGCCCTGCCACGCTCACTCAGTATGTGGGCTACCTGCGCCAAGTGCTGGAGCTGGCGCGCACGGCCTGGGGTGTGATGGTGTCGACGGTTGCCGTCGATGATGCAAAGCCCATGCTCCGCCATCTTGGTTTAGTCGGGCAGGGTGGTTCGCGCGATCGGCGTCTGGTTGGCGATGAATACCAGAGGTTGCTTGCTTGGTTTCAGGTTTACGACGAGAGCCGGGCCAAAGCGATCAAGATGGCGCCGGTGTTCCGGTTTGCCGTGGCCATTGCCATGCGCCGCGAGGAGATTTGCCGGATCCGGCGCGCCGATGTTGACCATGAGGCTAGGACCGTCATCGTTCGTGATCGGAAGGACCCTCGAAACAAGGCAGGTAATGACCAGGTGATCCCACTGCTGGGTGAGTCCTGGGCGATTGTCCTGGAGCAACTTGAGTCCCATTCTGATGATCTGATTTTTCCGTATGATCCGATTACTGTGAGTGCGGTATTTCAGCGCGGGGCGGAGGCGCTCGGCCTCGGGGACTTGCGCTTCCATGACCTTCGCCACGAGGGCGCGTCGCTGCTTTTTGAGGCTGGGTACAGCATTGAAGAGGTGGCCTTAGTTACTGGGCACAAGAACTGGAACATGCTGCGCCGGTACACCCAACTTCGCCCGGCTTCACTTCATCACAAGCCGGCCGCCGCCAATCTGGCAGGGGCTGACGTTATGCCAAAGCAGGAGTCTCGGAAAGCGTCTACGGTTAAGCGAAAGCTCTGGGTCGTCAAAACGCCTGATGGCTACCTGCATCCTCTGGAGGATGGCATGGGGTATGTTGAAGCGGAGAGCGATGCATGGGGCTGGCCGACCGCGGCTGAGGCGCAAGACGCGCTGGAAGAGGAGGGTGGTGCCGGTGAGCTCTTGCGGGTGCTGATGCCGGTCAGCTGAATTCCGTGGTGAGTGTGCGGTAAGATCGACCATGAGTTTTGCACTGCAATTTCGGCATCAAAAAAACACATCCAATAAAAATGCTGCTTTACTAACCGCAAAAATTTGGTGTACAAAACAATCACTCCCTGCGGTGCAGGGAACTACGAGAACAATCATTGGTTCTCACTCTCATGACTTTTAGCTCCAGCCACTTGGCTGGATTTCTTGTCGCCCTATGATATGTAGAGTAGAATCGTTCGATTTTTCGTAACGGACAGGATCATGAAACCGTTTGTGAAACACAACTTCACCCGAGATCAGGTGTTGCGTGCGAACGAAGCCATGAACCGCGGTGACACAAGCACCCTCCAAAAAAGCGCGCCTGTTGTCAGCCGTGTCCTTGGTGATACCCGTTCGACTGCCGCAGAACTCAACCAGGCGTTCGATGCCGCTCAACGTAGTCTGGCTAAGGCCATCTAGATGCATTGTTCCATGCTGCATGCTATTCTCGCGGCATGGCCAGTCAATATAACCACATCTTCCGTCAGCTAGTCCCCCCGGATTCTTCGGACTTCGTGGGGATGGTTGCGTATGCTTTATACAAAAAGCAAAAAATCGAGTGGGTTGAGCATTTTCAGAAAGAAAATGACGGCCGCGAGCCCACGCCGGAAGAGCTGAAACAATTTCATTGTGTCAGTAATATGGCGTCACAGGTTGCGGCTTATCGCGAGCAGGCAATCGCACTGTTGGATGAGTTTCTGGACTACGCTCTCAGCGACAAAGTTGAGCAGCTCAGGCAGAACATGCAGCAGGATGCGCTGGTTCAAGCGGTCTTGGCGTCGGAAGGAAAGGTTCTTCAAGGTCAGCAGAATCACCAGAGTGATGTCCTGCAGGCCATAAAGAAACCTTTCTATAAGGTTGTTTGGGAAAATGTCGCCGCAGGAATTGTCGCCTCGCTCGTAACCCTGGCTGGTACCGGTCTGATCTGGCTTGCTGCAAAGGGGCCGGAGAAGTTGATGCGTGAAGCAATTCAGAACATGACTCAAACACAGGCAGCCGATGCGAGTGCCCCATTGGCACAGTCTAAGTCTGCTAAGCAGTGAAAAAGCCGGCCATCCTGGCCGGCTTCTTACTTTAGGCGCTCTCGCCGTACTTCATCCACAACCCCATACCAAACACCGCCCCGAACACAGCGCCGACCAGGCGGGTTTTCACAATCGAGGCCAAGAGCTCCTCCTTCACGCCGCTGGCCAGCAGTGCGATCTGCTTTTCATCGCTGACCGCAGCCCATAGCAGATCGCCGCCCTCCTTGAGCAGTAGCACGCCGGCTAGTACAACGCCGGCCGCCAGAAAAGCGTAGAGGATGCTGCGCCCCATCATATCGGCCACCAGCGCCCCGAAGGCGATGATAAAGGCGATCAAGAAGCCGGTGCCGAAGAAGGCCCAGAGATAAGCCGAGAGCTGGTCAAAAAATCCCATCTTGTTCTCCTGTGGTGACAGATCAAAGCTGCGGAATCAGCGGCTGGTCAAGCCGGCGCACAGACTCGGCGCCATCGAGCACGCGGAGCCGGCGTGCCATCTCGTTCAGCAGGTCGGCCGCGGCCTGGGAGTCCCTGCAGACCAGCTCAACGACGTTTGCGTCCACCACATTGCAGCTCTCAATGTTCTGCGCGCCAATCAGCTTGCCGTCCCGGCCGACCACTACCAGGTAGCGCCCCTCGGGCAGGTTGGCCAGCCGCTCGGATTGGGTGGGCGTGGCCGGCAGGCAGTCGCCTTGCCGGGCTAGCTGGGTTCGCTTGCTTTCGAGCCGGGCCTCCACGCGGCGAGAAAGTTCGTTGGTACCGATGCGGCTGACCCACTCGAGCGCACGCTTTCCCTGACCTTCGGTCATTTCGTCCAGCGATGCCACGCTGAACTCGCGGCATACTTCTTCCTCAATCAGGGTCCAGAATTCGCTGCGATATTGACCGATCAGCATGTCATGTACAAAGCCGAGGCGTTTGACGATCGCCTCGCGGGTGACGGAGAACATCCGCGCGCTGTCGGCTGGCGCCGCCTGCGCCAAGTCGTGGCTGACTTGGTCGAGTACATCGAGCACCCAGCGCCGGAACGCTTTTGCGACCGGCGTGCGAGCAAACATGGCGATGAGGTGGGTGCCGCGAAGCGAGAAAATGCGGACCTCTTTCTCGGATTCGCCGTTGCCGAAACCCTTGACCGTCAAATTGACGGTCAAGGTCATGTTGTCGGTGAATTCGTCCTTGTTGCGCTCGTAGATACGGGCAACAGAGTCCTCGCGGGCATAGCCGAGGGCGCGTGCAATGTCGCCCGAGCGGAGCCACGGTTGGCCGCTTCGGCAGACAACATCAAACGGGGTGTCTTGGAAGGTAAGAGACTGGGAAGTGGTCATGTGACCTCCATGGAATTTAGAGTTGGGTGACCACCAAAAATGGTGGCCGGGGGCACTCTCGGATCCATGGGAACCGCGTCACGCCTTCCTCTTTCGAGTCTGCTATAGCGTGTCTCTGACCCGGCCATTGAGGCGTACGCGCCCGACGCGCAGACGCGCGCAGGCACAAAAAAAGCGCCAAACTTACGGGGGCGTGAGGACCGCCATGGATTTTGAGAGGCCTCCAGTATCCCGCGTCTGGCCAAGACAGTCAAATCGTAGCGAATTCAAGCTCGGGGTAAAGCTTTTCCACCTCGCGGTTGAGTTGATGCACCCGCTCTTTCCAGATCGGGTCGGTGGGTGGGGTGAAGTTATATGTGCGACTAACCCTGTGGGAGATCTCGATCGCTTCCAGCATTATCAGATCAGGATGGGCAGCGAGTTTCCCTGGTAGGACAATAGAAGCGTGCTGCCCAAGCTCCCCGGCCAGATCCTCGTAGAAGATAGACTCCACGAAGCGCGCCAGCTTGCCGTCAAAGCTGGCGAACCACACGGTATAGGCTCCGCCGCCGATGTCGAGCGTTTCGCTTCTGAGTACCATGTTGAGGAAGCTGATGTCGCAGGCGCCGTTGTGCGCCAGGCGCTGCAGCTCTCGGCCCGAAACGCTGATCTTGTCTCGGACGAACGGGGCAAAATTGTCGATCAGGCGGTTGCAGTAGGCTCGTTCCTGGGCGTTGAGTCGCCAGCCGCTTCTCTTTGCCCGGGCCTCCAGATCGCCGAGCACAATCCTGGCAATCAGCATTTCCTTGGCGCTGAAGCAGTCTACCCACTTGCGCATCAACGATAAAAACCGGTTGTACCGCTCCATGGGCGTGGTCAGCGCCTGGTCGTTGGCGGCGATCAACATGCATAGCAGCAGCAGGTAGGGCATGCGCCGGACCATGGCTTCGTCTTCTGGCATGCATTCGATGCAGCCGATGGTAGGGGTGCGTTCGCGGCGCTCGCCATTTGGGTCGTGCGGATCGTCGATTAGGCCCGGGGCATACATGGCCCAGAATTCATGGTACTGCCTGACGATATTGTCGAATGCAGCCGGTTCCAGTTCTGGCAGCACAAAGCCTGGGCTGATCGAGATGGGGATATGGTTGGCGGTGGCCTGGCTCACCAGTTTGACCAGTTCGCCGAGGCTACTCTTTGCCAGGAGTTGCTGATTTGGAGCGCCTTTTGTTACTTTGACATGCCGTGCGATGTCGAGCACTACATTGGTGTCAAGCACAAGGCTGGTTCCCTTGCGCCGCGACAAGTCCCGCTGCATCTGTTCAAGATTGCACTCGGGGGTCTCGTTGCGGCGGCGGGCTATTTTGATGAAATTCAGTACGGACATCGGCTCTCTCGTCAGTTGATCAGCATATTGCATATGCCGTCACCTGGAGCCGATTCAAGAGACGGTTAGAGTTGGCTTCGTTCCCAGCTTTCTTTGGCCGACTGCCTCTGCTTGTCTATGAACTGTGCCAGATCGTCAATATGGACCATGACTGGCGCCTTCTGGCTTTCAGCCAGGCGCATGGTGGGCACCGGCAAGGTATTCAGGTTGGCGCGCCGGCGGGCCTCTGCCGGACTGAGCCCGAAATATTCCTCGCAGATATCATCCAGCTTCAGCACGGGCCGCTCGTATTGGGCCATGAGCAAGAATGCGGTTTTCATTGTTATCCCCTTATCTCACATGCGCCCAGCTCTCGCGGCGCAGCATCTTCTCGACAGTTCTCACGTGGAGCCCAAAGCGCCGGGCCAAGCCGGCGGCGCTGTAGTCGCGGTTGAGCCGCTCTATCAGCCTCTGCTTGCGGGCGTGAAGACGGCGAATTCTGGCCACCACCGCTTCGTCCGCCTTGGCCTGCGGCAGCTCGGTGCCGTGCTTGGCATAGAGCCGGGCGCCGGTGGACTGCCATTCGCGCCGGTCCATGTTGTGTTTGCTGCCTCTCATCAAAAGACCCTCTCTTTCTCTCCCCAGTCGCCCTTCTTCCAGTCATTGGTACCGGGTATCCATTTTTGCCGAGTGCAGGTGGCTCCGGGTTGGTGCGTCGGCCGCTGCGGGCCGACGTAGACCTCCTTGCCATTCACCCGTAGCGAATAGCGGTATTGCGTCATGCCGCAACTCGCTCCCGTTGTTTCAGCTCGGCCAGCGTCCAGGCCGCCATGTCGCTGCAGTTCGCCCAGATCAGCGCACGGGCCGGGCCGGGGCTGACGCTGTTGCCCACCATGCGCACCTGGGCGGATTTGGAGAACACGCGCCCGTCGTGGCCGCAGTCGATGATGTAGCTGGCCGGGAATCCCTGGCAGCCGTACAGTTCACGCGGCTTGAGCATGCGCAGACAGATGTCGACGATCACCCACGGTTCGCCCTTGATCCAGACGGTGACCAACGCGAGGCGGTCGCGGGTGGTGATCGTAGCCAGCGGTTCGTCCAGCCCGCGCATGTTGTCGGTGCCGTAGTAGCTGACCAGGAATGAGGCGCAGCGCAGCGCGCCTTCCTCGTGCTCCTTCGATAGGGTGTATTGCGTCAGGGCGATCTGGTCAGCACCGGCGGTCACGGTCGGCAGCGGTTCGTTGACGCTGCGGCCGTCGCAGCCTTGTCGCAGCGTGGTCAGGTGCGCAGTAACAAGCCCGTGGTGTTCGCCGCCGGCGCTGAGCGTGCGGAGCGGTTCATTCAGATCCCGGCCATCACAGTTCTGGCGCAGGTGCGCCAGGTGGGCTGTCACCAACTGCTGCTGGCTACCCGTGCTGGTGATCGTGCTGGATGGCTTGCGCGGGTCATGCCCTGGCGTAGTGTTGAATTCGCCATTGGCTTGCATCAAGTAAGCGGTGGTCAGTCCGTGCTTGCCACCTCCTGCTACCACGGTGCCGAGTGGCTGATGGATGTCCAGCGCGCGCGGCGCTTGGCCCGGGCGCTCGCCGTAGCCGAGTTGAACCATGGTCGCAGCGGCCAAGCCCAGCGCATGGGCAGCCCCGGCCGGACGTTTCGCGGCGCCTCCGCTGGTGATGGTCGGGCACGGCTCGTCGATCGCATGGCCGATGCTGTCACCTCGGAATTTCACCAGGTGCGGCGTAGCCACCGCGAAGCTGCCGCCCTTCGGGTGCGCGGTGATCGTGCGCAGTGGTTCGGTGATGTCGTGCACCGGCTCGCTGCCGTTATAGTGCGCGATCGGTACGATGAACGGGTTGGCGCTGTCCAGTACGAACTTTTTCATGCCCTTGGCGATCCGGCGCATGGTCGCCGGCGCCAGTGGACGCTTGCGGTTGAAGATGGATTGGCCGAGGTCGGTGAAATCGATGTGATCCGCCGCCGGCCGCCATGCCTTTTGCCCCTTGGATGGGTTCTTGTGGTGGGTCGGTTCCGGCAGGACGATGGGATGCCCGTCGCGGCGGGCACACATGAAAAGGCGCTCTCGGGTGGTGGCGTCGCCATAGTCGGCCGAGATCATCGTGTTCCATTCCACTGCATAGCCCAGCGATTCCAGATCGCGCACGAAGCGGCGCCACGTCTGCCCTGCCCGTTTCGGGTCCGGCACCAGGTATTGCTCATGCACCGGTACGCGCTCGCCCGGGGCGGCGACGGTGCCGTCCAGCTTCATCGCCCGGCCGGTGTGCTTGCATCGCTTGGCCACCAGCGGCCCCCATTGCAGGATTTGCTTGACGTTTTCCAGGGTGATGACGCGCGGGTGCCGACCTTTGGCGCGGCGTTTGCCCATGCCTGCCCAGCGTTTTCCGACCCACGCCAGCGCCCGGATTTTCCGGTCGCGTGGCTGGCCGCCGGCGGCCTGGCTGTGGTGGGTGCAATCCGGCGAGAGGTGCAGCAAACCGATGGCGCGGCCGCGGGTCGCTTCATACGGGCAGACCTCAAACACGTCGGCCCGGTAGTGCTCGGTCTGTGGGTGATTGGCGGTGTGCATCGACACCGCGTCCTCGTCGTGGTTAACCGACACGTCGGAGTGTCGTCCAAGGGCTTGCTCGATGGCGGTGGACATGCCGCCACCGCCGGCGAACAGGTCGACGATGATCTCGTTGTCCATGCCGAGTAAGAATTGATCACGAATCATGGCTGACTCTCCGAAATGTTTTATTGATGGCGTGATTGATGGTGTGGCCACGTCGGCGCAGTACATTGGCCAGCCGAGCGCGGTCGTGATGACTGTTGGTTGCTTGGCCGAGCAGGCCAAAGTAGCTGTTTGCGGCTTCGAACAGAGTCTCTTCACCCATGTGGGCGCAGCGCTCGATGGCTTGGCGGTAGCTGCGGCGGCGGGTGGTTCGAGACCATGGCTTGATGACCTGGCCGACGAAATCGACACCGCGCGATACCGGTTGCAGAATGGTTTTCTTGGGGTTGATTCGAACGTGCAGCCGCTCCTGCAGGAACACTTCGATCTGCGCCTTGGCCTGATTCAGCCACTGCGCCGATTCGTGCAGCAGGATGAAATCGTCCACATAGCGGATGTAGTGCTTGGCGCCGATCTTGTGCTTGGCAAACTGATCCAGCGCATTCAAGTAGACATTGGCGAAGAACTGCGACGACAGGTTGCCGATCGGCAGGCCCAAGTGGGCCGGCTGGTTCATCAGCCATTTGTGCGTCGGGACGAGGGCCATCAGCTCCGGTCGCCCGCGGAATTCAAAGTCGCTGCGCGGATCGTGGAACAGGATCAGCTCGGCCAGCGCCATCCACCAGGGCTCGCGCATGCGCGCGGCCAACTGGTGGCGCAGCACGTCTTTGTCGATGCTCACAAAGAAGTTGGCCAGATCCAGCTTCAGGTAGTAGGCCGGCTTGCTCCAGTTCTCCGTAATGCTCCGGATCTTGGCTTCCAGTCGTTCGGCGGCGTACAGTGTGCCTCGCCCCGGGATGCAGGCGCAGCTATCGGCGATGAACGCGGCGTGAAAGCGGGGCGAAATCCGGTTGTAAAGCAGGTGATGTACGATGCGGTCCCGGAAGTCGGCCGCCCACACTTCGCGCGGTTTCGGTCGGGTGACGACGAAACAAATCGACCGGCCGGGCTTGTAGGTGCCGACCTGCAGCTCGTCGAATAGACCGACCAGGTTGCGTTCCAGGTTGGCCTCGAATGCCAGCGCGCTGCGGCTGTTCCGCTTCGTGCGCCGGCAATCGAAATAGGCCTCTACCAAGTCGCGGAAGGAAAACCCAGCGCGCACTGCACTTGAATCTGCGGACTGCCCGCGCGCGGAACTCGTTGTTCTTGTGGTTGTTGTTCTGGTTGCCATCATTGAAGTTCTGATTCCATGCGTTGTTGGGCGAAAACTGCGTCTTTTCGTACGATCTACGTCGCACTGCCGAAGGCGGTGCCGATCAGCAGTGAAACTGCGCCAGACCTGCCCGGCTGCTGCCGGCGGTATCCCTAGAGCGCATGTCGGTGGCCTCATGAGCCAGCGGTACGACCAGATTCAAAATCACACGGGCCTGGCCGCCTTGACGGTCAGGCAGCAGGTGATGCTGCGGCATGCTTGCGCCAGCCTTGTGCTTGTTTCCCGACCTTGTCAGTCAACTCAATCGCCGCGGCGTACTGGCCGTGAGAGATCAGCCGCATGTCGACGGAGAGCCGCAGGGTTAATTCGACTACCTGCAAGTGCTCCAATAGCTCCACCAGGTGCGGCACCTTGTTGCGTGCCGCGTTGGCGCGATAGACCAGGATCGAGAGCGTGACGCACTCTTTGCGCAGGTCGTCGCCCAGTGAGCGTTTGAAGTCCCTCGGCATGCTGGCCGTCAGTTTGGTAATCAGGGCCAGCAGGTCGTAGGTGACCTTGTAGATCGGGAGTTGTGTATGCAGTGCCATGCTGGATTCGAGCGCGGGCTCGCGCCCGCGCTTAAATGGTTAAAGGGCTAAATGGATAAGGTTCTGCGGACTGCCCGCGCGCGGAACTCGAAGTCCTTGTGGGTGCCGTACTGGGTGCCAACACCGAAGTACTGACCCCACGCGTAGTTGGGCGAAAACTGCGTGCTGGCCCAATACCAGTCCTTCTCGAATAGTTCCGGCACGTTGGCATAGCACAGGGCAGATTCGCGGCGGGCCGGCAGATACCAGTCGGCGTGACCGTCGATCTCCAGTCCTGCCGCCCATTCGGCCGCCGGGTGATCATGCTCAGAGCGCGCCAGCGCCAGGGTATTGGCCCGGCCATCCCATTCGCTCTTGGCGCCTGACTCATCCTCCTCGTAGCCGCCCCAAGCGATTTCCCGCACAAAGCCGTCATCGCCCTTGGCGACGATCAGGTGGTAGTCGGGCTGGCCGTACTCGCCGCGCATCAGGCCGGCATAGACGCCGCCCTGGGCTGGGAGGTATTCGCCAATGCGCGGGGTTTTCTGAGCCGCCGGCGCCGGTGCCTTGGCATGCACGAAGCTGTCGATCAGGATGCGTGCCGCGTCTTCGGCCGGCACGGTCAAAGTGAAGCTGATGGTCTGTTGTTGCATGGTTCCCTCCTGGGGATTAATAGCCGAGCGCTGCGCGCCCGGCTAAATGGCTGAATGGATTAATTGCTGATGCGAATCTTGCGGACTGCCCGCGCGCGGAACTCGTTGAACTCGTGGTAGCTGCCCTGGTAGCCATCATTGAAGACCTGAACCCATGCGAGGTCGGGCGAAAACTGCGTAGATGCCCAATACCAGCGGGCGTCGAAAGCCTCAGGCTGGCCATCCTGGAAGGCCTCCACGGCGGTCTGCGCTGGTGACTGTTCGGTGTACGGAAACCCCGGCGGCACGCTGCTGGCGTTGTCGCCATCGCGGAACGAGCAGTAGTTCTCATCCGTGGTCGGTTTCAGGTAGCGGTAACACATCTCCAGCTCGTCGCGGCTCGGCAGGTACCAGTCGGCAAAGCCGCCGATGGTCAGGCCCAGCGCCCACTTGGCCAGATCGCTACCGGCCTCGGTCATGGCTTGGGTATTGGCCTTGCCATCAAAGCAACTGCGCGCCCCTTCAATGTCCGCGCCGTATTCGCCCCACTTGCCGGTGGTCTCGCCTTCGGCCTTGGGCGCAACGATCAGTGCAAATTCGTCAGTGCCGATACGGAAGCGACCGGCAAAAAAGCCGCCCTCGAAGGGGGTGCCAATGTCGGCGGGAGTGGTATTGGTAGTCATGTCCATGTGCTGCTCTCCAAAAATTGCATTCTCAGAATGCAGGGGGTTCAACGGTTTTGCGGCGAGGCCGCTCTGGGTGTGCTCAAGACTGTTCGTCATACTTCGCCGCCGTCGCTCTCAACCAAGTCAGCCGGGTAGCGCGACTCGCAGCAGCTCGGGCATCCGCATTCCGCGCGCGGCAGGCGCATCGTTTCGCACTCGTCCGCCGGCAGCGCTGAGCGCGGGGTGATGTGGTGGCAGGTGTAGGCTTGGTACTGACTCACGCTGCGGCCCTTTCCCCAGTCAGGTGCTCAAAGGTGGTCAGGAACATTTCCTTGGCACGGTGGCTGCTAGCCGCTTCAATGGTGTTCGGTAGGGGGCTCAAACCGGCAAGACACGGCCACGGTGCGTGGTGGGCCGGCATCAGGTCGCGTTTCTCGGTGGCCAGAGCGACCAGGTCAGCGCGCTTGATCTCGGGGTGGCGGAACAGGGCCGGGTCGATGTCGAACGCGTGGGCGACGGCGAGCATGATGCGGTGCTCAATGCAGACGTAGCCTTCCAGGTGCGGCTTGACTGGGCTGGCTACGTCGCAGATGAAAGCCTCGCTCGCGTCGTGCAGCAGGGCGGCCAGCGCCAGCTCGGTGGGAACAATATTGCTGACGATGCAGCTGTGCTGCGCCACGCTGTAAAACTCGCGGGTGTGGCCGTTGAAGCGGCAGATATGTGAGAGCGCGTGTGCGATGTCGTTGATGTTGATGGCGGCCGGGTTCGGGTTTATCGGGTCGAACGCGGTGCCGCTGTGGGTGAGAATCCAGCTCATGCCAGCACTCCTTCCGTGGTGGTTTTAACGTGGCGCAGCGACTCAATGAGGGCTTGCATACCGGTTTCGCTGAGTTGCTGGCCTGGAATATCCAGCGTGATGCAGGCGATGCTTGAAAGCGTCAGGGTGCGCAGAAGTGCGGCCAGTACGTCCGTTTCGTGTTCTGCGTCGTGTAAGGCGTGATGCTTGATCTTGTCCGCCGGGAACTCGGGCAGCTTGGTTTCCGGGTAGAGGTCCAGCACCAGGCCGCGCTGGCTGCGCAGGCAGCGGTTGCGCCAGAACGGCCAGCGCAGGCCATGCTGGGTAAAGGCATGCTGTAGCTGAGCGTTGTCGAAATCCGAGCCGTTGCCCCAGATCGGGTACGGGTTGAGCTGCAGCCAGGTTTGTAGGGAGTGCATGGCAAGCCAGATCGGCAGGCGCTGGCCGTCGTCTTCGAATGCCTCAGAGAAGGCTTCGTCAGACTGTTCAAGCCACCAGTCCACAGTTGATTGGCTGACAGTACGGCCTGGCTGACGATGGCCGGTATCCCACTGCAGGCGGCGGTACCATCTGGCCAGCGGCGTCGCCTTGCCGTTCTCGATCTCCACCGCTACTGCACCAATGGTGAGCAATACGGCACTGGGCGCGATGTCCAGTGTTTCGTTGTCGATGATGATTTGTCGGGTTTTCATGTTTGCTTCCGGCTGTTGAGCTTCCCGAAGCCGCCGCGCTGTTGCCCTGCAGCGGCTTGAGGAAGCCGGCCCGGATGGGCCGGGCTGCGTTACGCCGCCTGACCCAGGCGCGGATTGCCCTGCAGGATGGTTAGTCCGGTGGCCTCGGCGATCTTGCCGATCTCTTCCTCCGCCGCGGCCTGCAGCACCTTGTCCTCCCGGATCAGCTCAAACCAGAACGTCAGCTTGCCGTCGCGTACGCGGTAGCGCAGACGGGCGTCGATGCGGAAGCTGCTGCCATTGAAGAACGGCGGGATTCCGATGCTGAAGCGCTCGAACAGGCGCATTTTTTCGAGGGTGGCATCGTCCTCTTTCTGGACGAACGCCAGTTCGGTGCCGCCGGATTGCAGGCGGATGTTCGACTTGAAGCGGCTGTCCTGGTTGGCTTCCAGATTCATCGCCATTTCCAGCATCTGGGTGCCGGTCGGCATGCCTTCCACGCTGGCGATGTCCTGCAGGTTGTCTTCGATGAACAGCGCGAACTCCACCTGGGTGAACGTCTTGCGGTTCTGGCCGATCCAGCGTTTCCATTCGACGGATTGCAGCGGGGAGTACGCCGCGGTGTGATCGCGCCAGCCGGTTTTGTCGGTGCCCTGGTCGTTGAAGATGGCGATCAAGTCCACCTTGCTGGCCTGGTAGTCGGCGTCGCAGTAGATGCTGGTGACTCCATCGGCCTTGTGCAGGTTGATGTAGTGGATGAAGCTGGCGGCGTCATGCAGCACTACCTTGCCGCGTTTGCGCAGCGGTGCGTCCAGATGCTTTTCCAGATCCTGCAGCTTCAGGTCGGTCAGCACTTTGGCCTGATAGCCGTTCGGGACCATCATCACCGGCAGTTCGCCGCCGGACAGGGTTTTGATGGCCACAGAACCGAGGTGCGGCTTGGCAGCGGCATCGAGGATGGTCTGGATGTTGTCGAAGGCTTTCAGGGCTTCGCCTTGGATCATTTCGTTCATGGGTATGTCCTTACAGGGTTACGGATTACATCAAGCGGTTTTGAGGGCGCCGCGGTCGTCCGCGACGGTTTTGAGTTCGGGGCCGGAATCGGCGGTGGCGCTCGGCACGGTGCGCAACTCGAGCGTCTGCTGGCGCGGGTCTTCGGTCACCAGGTTCCCTTCTGGGGTGGCAAACAGCATCGTTTCGCGCGAGTCCGGTTTCGGCAGCGAGAGCTTGATCTCGTCCTGCACCACCATGGCGCCGCTGCCGCGGGTGGCTTTCTTGATGGACAGGGTCAGCGTTAGCTTGCCGGCGCGGCCGGTTTCGTCGACGGCGGTGACCAGCTTGTTGAGCGCATCGCTGGCATCGTCAATGAACGTGCCGTGGCCAAGGCTGCGCAGGGTGTCAGTAATGGGGCGAATCGACATCGTGGGTTCTCCGGGGTGGTGCTGGGTTAGCTGGCCGCCAGGCAGGCGTCGACCGCCTCGCGGATGGCAAAGGTGACCGCCTTGCCGCGCGGGAAGCGGGCAAAACGATCGAGATTGATGACGCGGAAGGCGCGCACGTTCTGGTGCTGGCCCGACTTCTTCACCACCACCAGCAGCTGCTTGCCGAGCCCCGGGGCCGGTGTCAGCAGGCCGGGAGCGGCTGCAGCCGGATCGAGGCCGTGAACCTTGGTGGCGGCGTTGTGGTGCTGCTCGGCGATCTGCTTGGCGACATTCGCCACGCGGGCTTTATCACTCGCATGGCCGCCGGTGATCAGCAGGACTTTGGGCATGGATTTCTCCTTGTGAGGGTCGGGGTAGGCCGCCGCACTAGGCGCCGGCCACGTAATCAGCGAGCTTGCACGCCGCGAAAAACAGCCCGGTCGCAATGGTTCCGCGAAGGGTGCCGAAGATGAGTGCGCAGGCCAGATTCCAGGTGGAGTGCAAGGTGCGGGTCACTGGAGCGCCTCGCGCTCGATTCGGCGGTCTTCGATCGCGCGGCGGGCTGCTGCGCGGCGCTTGTCCGCTTGGGTGAGCGCCGGCGGAAGCGGGCCGCCAAGCTCTTTGCTGCGCTGAATGGCGCGGCGTTCCAGATAGTCGGGTTGGGGGTAGTGACGGGTCGCCATGGTTAGCCCTTCTTGATCGCAGGGAACACGGCGTTGCCATTTACGAAAAACGGGCTTTTGATGACCCAACCATCAGCGCGCAGTTGGCGTGCGCACTCGTCCGTTAGGAACTGAGAGGGGATATCCAGGGCTGCCATACCATCTCCTAAACATCACGATTTGTGATGTACAAATAATCACGCAATGTGATGCATGGGTCAACCGTTTTTGTGATGTGAATTCGTATTTGTGATTTTTGTGGCGGGAGGGCAACAAAAAACCGGCTGTGGGCCGGTTTTTGTGATGTTGAGCTTGCTGGGCGTGAGGGATGGACGCAATTAGAGCGCGTCAATTAGGTGGTGCCGCTGAGCGCGCGGCACTCGGCCTGCGCTTAGCATGGGTAACTTGTTGTGTGGAATTGCTAGGCGGGCTGACTTGAACAGCGATGTGGCGAGGAAGGGTGCTGCGGGCGCTTGCGCGCTAGATTAGCCACCGCGCCACACCACGCGCCCAAATATCCTAATGAACTCGGCCTGTTCGGCGGAAATTTCGATGTCGCGGTACCGCTCGTTGTCCGAGTGCAGGATTAGGGTGCCGCCGGGCTGCTTGAAAATACGCTTGATGAACCACTCGTCATCGAAGCACACAGCGTAGACCTCGCCGTCTTTCGGGGCTGTGTCGCCTGTGTCGATCATGACCGTGTCCCCATCCGCCAGGTAGGGCTGCATTGAGTCCCCGCGCACGTATAAAGCTTTGAGGCTCTTGGGGTCCAGACGCCGGGCGTTAATGAATCTGCGGCGAAAAGCCAGGGGGTCTTTCTCGTGAACGACCCAGGCAAGATTGCCGCAGCCTGCCGACAGCCTAAGGTCATGCCGCTCGACAAAGATATAGTCCTCGGCATCCAGTTCATCCGTCGCTTCGTACGACACGATGAGGCCGGTTGCGGTGGGAGACTCTTCTTCGCCGAACAGGATTTCCTTGACGCTGACGCGCAGAGCCTGAGCGATCGCTTCCAGATCGCTCAGGCTGGGCTCGCGCTTATCGTTCTCGTACTGGCTGATGCGCGACTGGCTGCCCCACCCGCACAGCTCAGCAAGTTCCGGCTGTTTAAGCCCGGCTTTCTCGCGCAGTTCTTTCAGACGTTTGCCGATGTGTAGCACTTTGTTTTCCTCCTGCCTCGAAAGTTATCACATCCTGTGATTAATTGAAATCACATGTCGCGCTGCAAAAAAATCTCTTTTTGTGATTTTCGCGTTTACTGAATAACAAAACGTGATTATCATCGGCGCATGAATACAGAGCTCATCAAGGACATCATCCAAGACGCCGGGGGCACCAAGGCGGTCGCGATCGACCGCGGCATCAATGAGTCTGCGGTCTACAACTGGATCGCTCGCGGTCAGATTCCCGCAGACCATTGCCCCAGCCTGGAGCGCCTTTCCGGTGGCAAGCGCCGCTGCGAACAAATGCGCTCTGATGTCGAGTGGTCTGTGCTCCGCGGCTCGTCAGTCGCGCCGATTTCCTCCTCTGCTGCTTCTTCTAACCCTTGAGCGGCAGTTTGCCGGGTGTAGCCGGCTTTTTTTATTCATGCCTTCAGCCATTCGGCTGGGGTGGGCGGTAAGCCGCCGCGCGCCGGAAGGTGCGGAATGCACAGCGGGGTATGCAAATGCAACACGCGACTGGTGCTCTGGCTAGACTGGACTACGGCCCCGCAGCCATTTGGTTGATGGATGTGTGATGTTGACACCCCGCCCTTTCCATCTGCGAAGGCTGAAAGTGCGAGCGTGGCAGATTCGAAAGTTGCCGCCTGATCAGCGGCAGCAAGCCGGCAAGAGCCTGCTGAGCGAGATCAAGAATTACCTGGACAAGTTGAGCGATGGCACAAACGTATCGCGATCCAACGTTTGATGAAGTGGCCGCCCGGGAGGCGAGCGCGCAGCGTGCCGAAGCATTGGCGGCTGAGCGCGCGGCGCGAGCGGCCGAGCGGCGCGCCGACCCGGCATATACGGCGATGCGGCGGCGCAAGATCGCCCGCATTTTGAAGCGGGTGAAGCTTGGGCTGTTGAAGTGACCTGACGCACGGTGGGCCTGGCTGGTCAGGTGTTCGACGGGCCGTCTTGCTATGTGAATGCGTGGGACATCGGTTTTCAGAAGGAGCTGCGCCGGATAGCCGGCATTCGTAGCCTCACTGAACGCCGCAGGGTATTGAAAGATATCGAGGCGCAGAGCGGCGCGCCGGCGCGAAAACGGATGGAAGCAGCGCTGGCAAGGCTTTGGGCCGCAAGGGATACCCAATGAAAAGCAAATTGGCAGAGCTGCTGGTGACCCAGTATGGCAAACCGGCAGAGAAGCAGCGCAAGACGGTGGTGAGCGAAGAAACGCTGGCGCGGCCGTTTGGGCCGCACAAGGCTGCGTTCTACGGTCTTCTGGTTCCGGTTACAAATCCTCGTCGCTGAGCAGCATGCTGAGTGTGGTAGTGCACCAGTGGTCGAGGTAAGACAGTGTTTCGTCCGACAGGTTGGATTCCGCATTCATCGTGGCGAGCATCCTGGCCGACTCTTCGCGGAAATGGTTGGCGATTTCAGCGCGGCGGCCACTGGTGGCAACGACCGATAGCAGCAGTGTCTGCACACCCATTAGGTTGCCGGTGAGCTGGTTGAGACGAGATTCGATTTCTTTGTTGTCCACGGTATTGCTCCAAGTGATACCGGCAGTTTAAAGCAGAAACAATTCGGAGGCGAAAATGGGGGCGTTACTAGACAGCGTGCTGGATCAGTTTCGCGAGCGGGGAATGCCTGACATTGGCATTACAGATCTGCGGGCTGACGATAAAAAGCACGTCTATGGTCCGAAGAAAAAGGCTTGGTATCGTCTGAACGAATACCACTCGCCCAAGACCGGTAAGGTCTGGTTGAGTGGGGTATTCGGTCACAAGGATGAGTGGTGGAAGATCGAACACCAGGCTGATGGCGAGGTCATGACGCCCGAAGAACGGGAAGCCGCTCAGCGTGAATTCGAGCGTAAGGAGCGGGAATACCAGGCGCGGCAGCGGCGAGTGTACGAGCTGGCGTCCAACCGGGCGCGTGCACAGTGGGAGCGATCGGTAAAGGACGGCGAATCCGCCTACTGTGTGCGTAAGCAGATAGCGCGGGCCGAGAGTGCGCGCTATATGACCGATCATGGCTGGGAAAACTGGCTGATCATTCCGCTGATCCGTTACGACCAATCGCGGCTGGTCGGGGTGCAGAAGATCGCGCCGGAAAAGCCGGCGGATGGCGTCGACAAGCGCTTCACCAAGGGCTTCGAAAAGAACGGCGCCGCGTGCCGCTTGGGCGATGAGCCGATTGATGGCGATTTGCTCCTGGTTGCCGAGGGTTACGCCACGGCCACCAGCGGGCGGGAGGCGGTTGAATATGATTACCCGGTATTCATGGCCCTCGATAGCGGCAATCTGCCACACGTGGCGCGCATCCTGCGGGCGAAGTATCCGAATAGCCCTCTGTTGTTCCTGGCTGATGACGACTACTTGCCGAAGAAATCGGGCGAACCAAACCACGCTGGCGAGAAGAAAGCGCAGCAGGCCGTGCTGGAAGTCGGCAACGCCGCGTTTGTGCTACCACGTTTCTCGGTGGCTCGACGGGCGAGCGATGACGATGAATCATTGCCGAAGTTGACCGACTTCAACGACTTGCACGACGCCGAAGGAATTGAGGTGGCGCGCGCACAGATTCGCGCTGCAATCAACGCGCAGCTCTCCCCGCCCCCACTTGAGGAGGTGCCGAACGGCGATTCGGCGGCGACTGTCGTCGACAACCCAGAGGGGGGTGAGGGGCCGGCGCAGGCTGATATTGAAGCCGAGCTCTATAAGTACTTCGCCCTGGTTGAGGGCAAGACGCGGGCGATCGACAAACGAAGCTGGGTGGAATACAGCAAGGCCGCGCTCAAAGACCGCTACGGCAAGGATGCCGTGGAGGCTTGGCTGGCTCGTGACAATAAGCTGCTGATGACGCAGGCCGAAGTATCGGCCATGAAGCGGATGCGCGAGCAGAAGGAGCGGCGCACGGATATCGAGCTGATTGAGAACCTGAAGCGATATATCTACCTCGATGGATCGAGCAACATCTGGGATGAGCAGCTGCGCAGGGTAATCGATCAGGCGTCGGCCAAGCTGGCGATGGGGAGCTATTTCAAGGTGTGGCTGGATGACCCGAACCGGAGAAAGCTGCCGTTTGATGCCATCCGCTTCGAGCCCGGCCGCGATCTCGGGCCGGACTACATCAACTTGTATCGTGGCCTTCCGCTCGTTCCGGAGCGGCCGGCTGGAGAATTGCCGCGGGATTTGTGGGCGCTGGTGCCGCTGTTCCCCGCTTGCGAAAACATCATTGTGCTGCTGCATCACCTGTGCAACTGGCGCTCCGAAGTGGTCGAGTGGATGATCAACTGGATCGCCTATCCCCTACAGAATATCGGCGCCAAGATGGACTCGGCGATTCTGATGCATGGCGATATCCATGGCTCTGGCAAGTCCATGTTCTGGGAGCTCTGCGTCAAGCCGTTGTACGGCGAGTACGGCACCACGCTCGGACAGCACCAGCTTGAGAGCCAGTACACCTCCAGCCGCAGCCGCCGGCTGTTCATTCTGTTCGAGGAGGTGTTTGCCTCGAACCAGAAGTACAGTCACACGGGGGTGCTCAAGCACATGATCACCGGCAAGACCCAGACGATCGAGAAAAAGTTCGTCGATTCCTGGGAGGAAGAAAACCACCTCAATGCGGT
Organism: Chromobacterium fluminis; assembly: GCF_011602385.1. Classification (NCBI taxonomy): domain Bacteria; kingdom Pseudomonadati; phylum Pseudomonadota; class Betaproteobacteria; order Neisseriales; family Chromobacteriaceae; genus Chromobacterium; species Chromobacterium fluminis. Next base: position 24,581 of record NZ_JAAOMA010000059.1, read on the forward strand.
ATTCCTATCCAACGCCATCCAGCCGTTCCATGTGGAAGCGCACGACCGGCGCTATATGGTGCTGTGGCCGGGCGAGAAGTTGCCGGACGAATTGAAAACAGCGGTGAGCTATGAGCTGGGCAATGGCGGCCTCGAGGCGTTCTATGGCTTCCTGATGTCGGTGCCGTTGACGCTGGCGGCCGGGCGCGAGCCGGACGGGATTGAGAAGTTCGATCCGCACACGCAGCCGATGATGACGCCGGAGAAGTCACGCTTGATCCGCTACGGGCTGTCGGGCTGGGAGCTGTTCTATAGTGAGTGGCTGCGTGGCGATCTTCCCGTACCCTTCTTGAGTTGTATGGCCGACGACCTGGTGGCGGTTTATCACGTCTGGTGCGCCAGATCCGGTGAGAAAGAAATGTCGCGCAACAAGTTCGTCAACGCCATGGCCACCAAAGTGCCGAAGGCGCGGCGGCGCTGGCGGTGGAAGGGCATGGCTGACTCCAAGCAGGACCAGATATTCAAGGT
>NZ_JAAOMA010000005.1:0-168375 GCF_011602385.1 Chromobacterium fluminis
GGGCCGGGCGGGGGATCGTTGCGGTGGAACAGGCGAACTTCCACGCCTTCCCGCAGCGACAGCGGGCTGGGCAGCAGGCTGTCGCTGCGTATCGCCATGGCGGCGAAGTGCGCCGGCGCCAGGGTGGCGGCCAGCGGTTTGCTCAGCATGTCGTCCATGGCGCGGATGAGCAGGTAGCCGGCCGGGAGACCGGGCAGTTTGATCTGACTGGAGATTTCCATCCGGCCGCTTTCCAGCGCATTCTGCAGAGCTTGGCGCGCGGCTTGCAGCCGGCCCAGGTCCGCGGCCAGCAGGCTGGACTGGGGCATGGGTTCGATGAAGACGAGAGGGAATAGGCCAAAGCGGCCTCCCCAGCCGTCGCCGCTGGCGGCGGGCATGGGCAGCGCTTGGCCGTACAGTTGCTTCAGGCGTTGGCCGAATATCGGCAACTGATCTGGGCTGATGCGTTCGATATGACCCAGCCACTGGATTTGCGGATAGCGGCGCAGCAGTTGTCGGGCCAGCCTTTTTTCGGACGGCAGATCGCTGTGGCGGTCCAGCGCGCTGAAGGTGGCGTAGCTGTCCAGCACGGTTTCATGGCTTTGCAGCTTTTGATTGAGCTGTTCGGAGAGCAGCAGGGCGTCGCGATTGAATTGTTGCTCGGCGCCCAGCAGGGCGTGACTGGCGATCGACAGGGCGACTAGCGCACTCAGCACCAGCCATATCGCGATGCACCCTGCATATACCAGCCGTGTCCGCATGTAGCAACCGTAGGAAGGGGGAAAGAGGAGATGTTAGATTTTATAAGAAGGCGCGGTTATTTTTTAGCTTTGGCTGATGAAAAAGCGGGTTTTAAGTAGTTGTACGTAAAACAATACTGTTGTTTTTCGTCATGAAATTGAAATCAAACGGCCCGCGAAGGCGGGCCGTTTTGAGGAAGAGAACAGTGTGGCAGGTTCTTAGCGGGCTTGAGCCCAATCGGCGACCAAGCGTTGCGGCGTACCGCAGGCTTTGCGCTTGAACACAAAATTGCGGCATCTCTCCAAAAACTGGCCGCGGTTTTCCACCATGTCCTGGCGCATCTCCAGCAGCTCGGCCTGGCGGCAGCGCTCCATCCGCTCCAAGTCCAGCTCAGCCTTGCGCGCGCGCTGCGGGCGGAAACGGTCGTCATTCAGCGCCAGCCCGGCGGCTTGCCGCAACCAGACGCCGAAGTCGTGCGGGTCGTGCGGGCCGATGTCGTGAACCATGCCCAGACGCCAGGCTTCGCGCGCGCTCAGCGGCAGGCAGGCGTTGGTTAGCTGCCGGGCCTGTTCTTCGCCCACCGCGCGCGGCAGGCTGTAGGTCCAGTATTCCGAGCCGTACAGGCCCATGGTCTTGTAGTGAGGGTTAAGCACCACGCCGCCGCGGGCGAAGACCAGATCGGCGGCCAAGGCCAGCATCACGCCGCCGGCGCCGGCGTTGCCGGTCAAGCCTGACACCACCAGTTGGCGCGCGGTCAGCATTTCCTGGCAGACGTCGTCGATGGCCTGGATATTGGCCCATGCCTCCAAACCCGGCTCCGGCGCGGCCTGGATCACGTTGAGGTGGACGCCGTTGCTGAAGCTGCCGCGGCCACCGCGCACCAGCAGCACGCTGGTGTCCTGAGCTTTGGCCCAGCGCAGCGCCTCGCTCAGCCGTTGGCATTGTTCGGTACTCATCGCGCCGTTGTAGAACTCGAAGGTGAGTTCGCCGACGCGACCGTATTCGCGGTAGCGGATAGGCTGGTAGCTTTCTTCGCAGTGCGGGTGGGTGTTGATGGACCAGTCCAGCCGCGGCACGCCGTCCAGCAAGCCGGCCAGCACATGTCGCGCCGGGCGCTTGAAGGTTTCCTCGCCGGCCTCCGGTTTGCGGCGCAGCGCGCCCAGCCACAGGCTGTGCTCGCCGGCACCCACCAGCACGGCGTCGTCGTGCACTGCCAGCAGCTGCCCCGGCTGGCCGGCGCGATAGTCCAGATGGGCGTCGTAGACGTAGTAGTCTCCGCCGGCCAGTTGCGTCAGCACGCCGGGCTGGCCGTCGGCGGCGTCGATGCGGCGCTTGATCTCTACGGCGGGCTGTTGCCACAGGAAGGCGCGGTCGCTTTGTTTCATATTGGGCTGTAGCCGGCCGCGCACATGCGCTTGGCCGTAGTCCAGCGGCGCGGGCGCGAAGCCGGTGCCGAACTTCTCCACCACGTCGCGGATGCAATACATGGCGGCGTCGCTGACCGGGCCGTTGTAGAGCTCGGATTTGCGCACGTCCGGCGGCATGTCGAATTCGCAGCTGGACCAGATCGGGCCGGCGTCCATTTCCTCCACCGCTTGCAGCGCGGTGACGCCCCAGCGTTTTGCTCGCAGGGTGATGGCCCAATCCAGCGCCGAGGCGCCGCGGTCGCCGACGATGCCGGGATGGATGATGACCACCGGCCGGCTGGCGTCGCGCCACAGGGTTTCCGGCACCCGGTCCTTGAGGAAGGGGCAGATGACGAGATCGGCGCCGGATTGCTGGATGTTGGCGCCGACTTCCTGCTCGTTGGTGAATAGCTGCACGCTGACTTGGTGGCCGGACTGGCGCAATTCCAGCCAGGCGCGTTGGGTGAGACCGTTGAACGCCGACGACAACAAGATGATTTTCAATGACCGCATGACCGCTCCTTGCCCAAAAATGAATGCATGGCCGGCGGCGGGACGCTGCCGCGCGAACCGTGCGCATGGGCGAGGATGATAGTTTTAGTTCTGACAATGACAAATGACTAAAGTCAAGCTTGATGCGATTGAAAATCAGAACGCAGCTTTCTGCCATCAATGATTACAGATGCTTTGGTTTTGTGATCTGTATATATGGCGACGGCGCGCGGGGTGGGGAGGGCGAGCCTAGTCCTGCTGGTGCAGGCATTGCTTGATGCCGGCCAGCTGCCGCCGGCTGACCGGCAGCGGCTGGCCGATGTCGGCCAAGCGTACTTGCCATTGTTCCTCGCCGTCGATGTTGGCGCGGAACAGTTCGCGCAGCGCGTGACGCATCACCAGGCAATTGCGGTGGATGCGCACGGCGGCGTTACCCAGGCGTTGTTCCAGTGCGATCAGGGTTTCGTCCAGCAGGTATTCCGCGTCCGGGGTCACCAGAGTGACGTATTTGAGTTCGGCTTTGAGATAACGGGCTTGGGAGAAAGGGATGGGCAGCAGGCGGTCGCGTTGGCGCACGGTGAAGCTGGCTTCCGGCTGCGGCGCATCGCCGCGCTGGCGGCAGGCGCGCTCCAGCGCCTGGCGCAGCCGTTCGCGGCGCACCGGTTTGAGCAGGTAGTCTATGGCTTCCAGTTCAAAGGCGTTGACCGCGTACTGTTCATGGGCGGTGGTGAAGATCAGCTGCGGCGCCAACGGCTGGCGGCGCAGCTGCTGGGCCAGTTCCAGGCCGGAAACGCCGGGCATGGAGATGTCGGCCAGTACGATGTCGGCCAGGTTCTGCGTCAGCCAGGCCATGGCCTGGCGGCTATCGGTCAGGCAGTAGACGTGTTGCAGCCCCTGTTCGCGCAAGAGCTGGCGCAGTCGTTCACAGGCCAGCGGCTCGTCGTCCACCACCAGCGCGCGCCAGTCTTGCCAGGGGTTTACAGCACCCATTGCGGTTTGCCCAGCTTCTCCACCAGCATGCGCCAGGCTTGAAGGATTTTCTGGAACTTGTTGTTGGTGGGGGCGATGTCGCGCACCTTGCTCAGCATGTCGTGGGCGCGGCGCATATGGCTTTCATGCCAGCCCTGACGGTGGACGTAGGCCATGGTGGCGTTGATCAGGTTGAGCATGACCTGGATGTTTTGCGGCATTTCCTCGTGGGCTTTGACGAAGCGTTCGATGGCGGAGTCGAATTGCCCGGCCTGGGCTTCGCGCACCGCCTGGTTGTTGAGCTCCAGCACCGATTGCACGTTGTCCGCGATCAGCTGGCGGCCGTCTTCGCCCAGGCCCACTTCTTCGAACATGTCCCCAAAGCGCGCGAGCAGTTCCTCGTCGTCGTGATGGTTGCGCACCAGATCGCGCATCACGTTGTTGCCGGCGTCCTTGTGGCCCTGAGCGTAGCAGGCACGGGCGAACTCCATCTGCGCGTCGCTGCTGAGCTTGGGCGCCAGCTGGCGGAACTTGGCTTCGGCGTCGCCAAATAACTGGCGTGCCTTGTCGCGGTTGCCTTTCTTGCTTTGCAGCTGGCTGTCCACCACGGAAGCCATCCACTCGCCTTCTTCGTTGTAGCGATAGTCGCGGCGCAGATTGGACAGGGTGCGGCCGACGTTGGCGGTGTCGCCGCGCGCCAGTTGCACCCGCGCCAGCGCGGCGTAGTGAGTGGGGCTGCGGTGCCAGGTGTATTTGGCGATGTCCAGCGTGGTTTGGCAGGCGTTTTCCGCCACCTCCAACTGATTGTTGAGCAGGGCCACTTCCGCCAGCTGTTGCTGACGGCGGAAAACTACCGGGGAGATGTCGGTGGCTTGCTTCAAGGTGGCCTGGGCTTCGTCCAGGTTGTGGTTGCTGCGGTAGAGTTTGGCCAGCCAGTCGTAGGCTTCCATCACCCGGTCGTTGTCGGTGAGGACTTCTTCGAACAGCAGCCGCGCCTCGTCATAGGCTTTCAGGCCGGTCAGCGATTTGGCCAGGCCCATTTTGGCCCAGGGCACTGGCTTGATGCGCAACACGTCCATGTACAAGGAACGCGCGCTGTCGAAGTCGCCTATCTTCAGCGCCAGCGAGCCCTTGAGTTTCATGAAGTCCAGCGTGAACTCGCCGCGCTCGCTGATCAGACGCGAGCAGACTTCGATGGCGCTCAGGTATTCGTGGCGCATGATGGCCTCGTCCACGAGGCGGAAGGCTTCGCGGCGGCGCATCGCCTTCTCCAGCCGCTCGCGCAACACTTCGCCGGTGAAGGGTTTGAGCAGGTAGTCGTCCGGCCCCAGCTCCGCGGCGGAGATCACGCGCTGGGAACGGCGCTCGCCGGTGACGATCATGAACACGCAGGATTGCTTGATCAGATTGCGTTCTTTGACTTCCTCGAACAGGTAGAGGCCGTCGTAGCCGTTGCCCAGATCGTAGTCGCACAGCACTACGTCGAACTCGTATTTGCCCATCTTGGCCAGTGCGTCGCCGGCCTTGCTGGCGTACTCCACCTTGTCGGCGCCGAAGGAGGATAGAGTCATCGCCAGCGCGCGCTGCATTTCCGGCAGGCTGTCGATGATCAGGAACAGGCGCTTGCTGTACGGGTCGTCGTAGTTCTTCCGCGGCGAGGCGCCGGTTTTGGCGGCGGCAACGCTTTGGAAGGTGGTCGAGTTGGTGTTGGCTGTGCTCATCTCGCTATCTTTGACGATTCTCCGCAAACTGTCATCAGTGCGACTTACAAAAATCGCTCAAGCGGCCGTCGCCGCGGCGAGAGGCTTAGCCGGCGCTCAGCTTGGCGTAGCGCAGATCCAGCCACTTCACGCCGTGTTCGGCGAAGTTGATTTGCAGGCGCACATCCTCGCCGCCGCCTTCGGCGTTGATCACCACGCCGCTGCCGAACTTGGCGTGCTCGACGGATTGGCCGATGCGGAAGCCCTGGCTGTTGTCTGCGGCCACGCGGCCCACCTTGGGGACCGTGCGCCAGGATGCGTTTGCCGATGCATTTGTCTTGGCCGGCGCTTTCACTTTAGCAGATAGGTCGTGGGTGAGCTCCGTCGGGATTTCGTCGACGAAGCGCGAGCGTATCGGATAGCGGCTCTGGCCGTGCAGCATGCGGCTTTGCGCGTTGGACAGATAGAGCCGCTGACGCGCGCGGGTGATGGCCACGTACATCAGCCGGCGTTCCTCCTGCAGACCCTTGCCGTCGTTCATGCTGTTTTCGTGCGGGAACAGGCCTTCTTCCAGGCCGGAGACGAAGACGGCGTCGAATTCCAGGCCCTTGGCGGCGTGCACCGTCATCAGTTGCAGCGCGTCGCTGCCGGCTTCGGCCTGGTGTTCGCCGGCTTCCAGGCTGGCGGCGCTGAGGAATTCGGTCAGCGCTTGCGCCGGCTCGTCCGGCATGAAGCCGGCGGCGGCGTTGATCAATTCGTCCAGGTTGGCCAGCCGCTCTTCGCCTTCTTTCTTGTCCTGCTCGTACATCGCGCGCAGGCCGGAGTCGTCTATGGCCAGGCTGACGGCTTCGGCCAGCGGCAGCTCGCGGCCCCGTTCGCGCATGCGTTCCACCAGCAGCACGAACTCGCCCAGTTTGGCCGCGGTGCGGCCGCCGCCGGAGGCGCAGGCGGCCTGCCACAGGGTGACGCCCTGCTCGCGGCTGACCGCTTGCAGGCCTTCCACCGTGCGCGCGCCGATGCCGCGCGCCGGCACATTGATCACGCGCAGCAGCGCGTTGTCGTCTTCCGGGTTGGCGATCAGGCGCAGATAAGCCAGCGCGTGCTTGACTTCCTGGCGTTCGAAGAAGCGCAGGCCGCCGTAGATGCGGTAGGGAATCTGGGCGTTGACCAGCACATGCTCCAGCAAGCGCGACTGGGCGTTGGAGCGGTAGAGAATGGCCATGTCGGACAGGTTGAAGCCGTCCCGCTTGAGGCTGCGCACCTCGTCGCTGATGAATTCGGCTTCCTCGCCGTCGGAATAGGCTTCGAACAGGCGGATCTTTTCGCCCTCGCCGGCGTCGGTCCACAGATTCTTGCCCAGCCGGCCGTCGTTCTGCTCGATCAGCGCGTTGGCGGCGTTGAGGATGTTGCCCATTGAGCGGTAGTTCTGCTCCAGGCGCACCGGCTCGCTGACCGAGAAATCGTTCAGCAGGGAGCGCATATTGCCCACTTCCGCGCCGCGGAAGGCGTAGATGCTCTGGTCGTCGTCGCCGACGGCGAACAAGGAGCCGCCGTCGCCGGCCAAGAGCTTGAGCCAGGCGTATTGCAGGCGGTTGGTGTCCTGGAACTCGTCCACCAGGATGTGGCGGAAGCGGCTGCAATAGTGCTGGCGCAGCGCCTGGTTGGCGCTCAGCAGTTCGTAACTGCGCAACAGTAGCTCGGCGAAGTCCACCACGCCTTCGCGGCGGCATTGGGCGTCGTAGGCGGCGTACAGCTCCACCAGCTTGGCTTCGTAGGGATTGAGCGCCGGCGGCAGCTTGTCGGCGCGCAGGCCGGCTTCCTTGCTGCCGTTGATGAAGCTTTGCACCGCGCGCGGCGGGAATTTCTCGTCGGACAGTTCCAGGCTTTTCAGCAGGCGCTTGATCGCCGCCTGTTGGTCGGCAGAGTCCAGTATCTGGAAGGTCTGCGGCAGGCCGGCGTCGCGGTAGTGGGAGCGCAGGAAGCGGTTGCACAGGCCGTGGAAGGTGCCTATCCACATGGTGCGCACGTTGACCGGCACCATGCTCGCCAGCCGGGTCTGCATCTCGCGCGCGGCCTTGTTGGTGAAGGTCACTGCCAGAACGCCGCTGGGGCTGGTTTGCCCGGTGGACAACAGCCAGGCGATGCGGGTGGTCAGCACCCGGGTCTTGCCGCTGCCCGCGCCGGCCAGCACCAGCGCGCTCTTGTCGGGCCAGGTGACGGCGCGCAGTTGTTCTGGATTGAGGCCGGCGAGGAGATCTGTCATGGCGAGGTGTCTATCTGGTTCAGGCAAAACGCCATTTTACACTAGGCGTGCGGCGTGGCGGTTTTGGCGCGCCGTTGCTTACATCGTCGGCTTCAGCACCATTAGGAAATACACCGCCAGCATCGCGCAAAACGCCGGATAGCCCAGGCATTCCCAATAGCGGGCGTAGCGCCAGTAGCGCGCCGGCAGCGGCTGGCCGGCGGCGACGGCGGCGTGCGCCATCGCCGCCATGCGGGTTTGCAGCCGCAGTACCGGCAGCCAGCACAGGCCGGCGAACAGGAACAGGCCGATGGAGGCGAGCAGCCAGCCGCTGGCGAGAGGCCAACCGGCCTGCCGCGCCAGCCACAGGCCGGACAGCGGCTGAAAAATCCCCGCCGGCGTGGTGAACCACCAGTCGGCGCGCACCACCAGCCGCGCCACTTCGGCCTGGGCCGCGCTCTGGCGGCCGCGGTTGGCGAAGAACAGATAGAAGGCGGAGCCGAAGCCAGTGCCCACCATCAGGGTGGCGGATAGGATGTGCAGGGTTTTGACCACGAGATAGGCGTTCATGAGGAAGTCTCCCGGCGAGCGCCCAGCCACAGCAGCATGGCCAGGATGGGCAGATTTTTCACTAAGGGGGCGAACGGATGCAGCCAGTTTTCCGGCAGCCAGATCGCCAGCGTCAGGCTGTAACCGGCGACCACGGCGGCCTGGGTCCGCCACAAGGCGCGGCAGGGGCGTAGTAGGGTCAGTAGACCGAAGGCGAGGTCCAGGCCGCAGGCGGCGAGGAAGAGCGGCGCGGCCCAGCCGGCGGGTAGCGGCAAGCGTTGCAGCATGACGATGGACGCGTCCCAGGCGCTGAGCGGCGGTTGTAGGCCGCTCCACAGCCACAGCGCCGCCAGCGCGTATTCGATGTTGCGCGTGGAGGGTGTCATGGCGCTTCCCGGAATTGGCCGCTGGCCAGCGGGGCGCGTTGCAGCAGCGCGCCGAGGGCGGCCGGGTCGCCGCAGCTGCCTCGGTTCAGCATGGCCAGGGTATCGCGGCTGATCAGGCTGGTCGGCCAGCGTTCGGCCAGCGTCGCCAGCGCCCGGCTGGCTTGAGACGGCAGGTTGAGGATGTAGGCGGGCGAGGACAGGCCTTGCAGTTGGCGCAGCTGGCGCAGATAGTCGGCCAGCGTCAGCGCCTCAGAGCCGACGAAATCGACGACGCCCTCCGGCGCTTCGTTGGCTGCGGCCAGCCTCGCCAGGCCGTCGATCACGTCGTCGCGCGCTACCGGCTGCACCCATTGGCTGCCGCCATCGGGCAGCAGCCACAGCGGCAGCCGCGCCAGTTGCAGCAGCAGACGGCTGCTGGCGCCTTGTGGACCGTAGATCAGCGAGGGGCGCGCGATGCGCGCCTCCAGGCCGCTGGCCAGCAGGGCGGCGTCGCCGCGGCCCTTGCCGGCCAGGAACAGAGTGTCCGCTTGCGGATCCGCGCCGAGGGCCGACAACTGCACCCAGCGGCGCACATCGGCCTGATAGGCCATACTGGCCAGCTGCAGTGGTCCCAGGTGATGAATGGCTTCCAGCGCGCCGGCCGGCTGGTCCAGTAGTTGGCCGGCGGCGTTGACCACCACGTCGACGTTTTCCAGCCAGTGACGCCAATCGGCGCGCGGCTGGCGCAGGTCCAACTGGCGGCGGCTTGGCGCGCTAACGTGGTGACCGTCTCGTTCCAGGCGCTGACGCAACGGCCGACCGATGAAACCGCTGCCGCCCAAGAGCAGGATCTTCATTGCGCGGCCCCCGGGGGTGTGGCAGGCAAGGACTGGGCCTGCTGCGCGATGGGGCGCGGCGCCACCTGCCGCCAGACCAGGCGCAGCAGCACCAGCAACTGGGCCACCACACCCAGCAGCGCCCACATCAGGATGCCGCGGATGTCCAGCCATAGAGAGGTGGAAGGGGCATCCGGCGCGAACAGCAGCACGGCCAGCAGCGGTCCGGCCAGGATCAGGATCAAGAAGGCGCGTTGCCAAAACGGGCCGCCTGCGCCGTGTTCGCAAAGCGCCTGGGTCACTTGCCGCAAGGGGCCGGCCAGCAGCCACCAGCACAGCAGGCTGCACAGCAGGCTGCACAGCAGGGGGACGATGATCATGCTGATGATGAATCCGCTCATGGTGTTCTCCTTTGTTTCTGAAATTTCTGTCAAAACAGAAATGTAATGGCAAAAAAAATTCGCGGGGTTTCCGGCGGCGCAAGCCCGCCCGGCGCCGCCCGCGTGCGCGGCGAACTTATTTATCCCGCCCCAACAGCTTCTGAATGCTGGCGCCCATCTTCAGCACCCGGCTCAGCGTGGCGGTGGACAAGCGCAGCATTTCCCGAGTCCAAGAGGTGAGGGTGTCCATGAACTGCCAAGTGCTGCGAATACGCTCCTGCGCCAGCGGGCTCTCCTGCTGGAAGTCAGGGCTGTCCATGCATTCCTTCAGCACCAGCAGCGTGGGTTCGATTTCGCGGCGCTGTCGCTCCGCCACGATGATGCGGAACAGTTCCCAGACGTCGCCGGAGGTTTCGAAGTGGTCGCGGCGGTCGCCCAACACATGCACGGTGCGGATCAGTTGCCAGTTCTGCAGTTCTTTCAGGCTGTTGCTGATGTTGGAGCGGGCCACAGTGAGGGTGTCGGCCAGTTCCTCGGCGTTCAGCGGGCGGCCGGTGATGAACAGCAGCGCGTGTATTTGCGCAACGGTGCGGTTCACGCCCCAGCGGGTGCCCATTTCGCCCCAGTGCAGCACGAAACGTTGAGATACGGGTGTCAGTTCCATGGGCTTAACAATATTTGTTTCCGAAATTTCTGTCAATACAGAAATTCATTGGCATGATAGCGAGAGGGAGCGGCAAGGAAAGCGCCGTGCCCGGAGAGCGAGCACGGTGTTGAAGAAGTCAGTGCTGATGGAACAGGGCGTTGTGTCCGGCGGCGCTGGTTTCGGCGGCTTGGGCCTTGCGGCCGCGGATGCGGTCCCAGACTTTTTCGTGGAAGTAATAAGCCACGGTGTTGACCAGTGGCTCCACCAGGGCCAGCAGGCTGGAAACGCCGATATTGCCGGTCAGTAGATAGGCCACGCTGAAAGCGACGGTGAAATGGCAGATGGCGAAGGTGATGGTCTTGAGCATGGCTGGGCTCCACGATGAGAATTTATTGAATGATAGTCATTATCATTTATGTGTGCCAGTTGATTCTTTCGCTCAGGACGATAGCGTGATGCTAATGAGTTGGTTGTCTTGATTGTGATAGGTGGGCAGCGGCAGCGCGGAGGCTGCCGCCGACGGGGGCTTACTGTTTGACGCCTAATTCGCGCAGGCGCTCGTTCAGGTAGCTGTCCGCGGTGTAGCGTTCGGACAGCACCACTTCTGGTCGCGGATGCAGGAACAGCGGCAGCGAGATGCGGCTCTTGGCCGCGCCTTCGCCGCTGGGGTTGACCACGCGGTGTTGGGTGGACGGGTAGTAGCCGTCCGAGGCTTCTTGCAGCATGTCGCCGATATTGACCACCAGAGTGCCGAAATCACAGGGCACGTCCAGCCATTCGCCTTGCTTGTCCTGCACTTGCAGGCCGGGCTCGTTGGCGGCGGGCAGGATGGTTAGCAGGTTGATGTCGCCGTGGGCGGCGGCACGCAAAGAGCCGGCGGGTTCCCGGCCGGTCAGCGGCGGGTAGCGCAGCACGCGCAGCAGGGTTTTCTGGCTGTCCGCGATCATGTGCGATAGCGGCTCGGTATAGTGGGCGGCGATGTGGGCCGGGGTGTATTGCTGCACCCAGGACAGTAGTTCCTGCGCCAGCTGGTTGGCGATGGCGTAGTAGCGGTCGGTGTCGGCCTTGAGCTGCGGCGGCACGCGGCCCCAGGGGTAGATGTGGAAGTATTCCTTGATGTCCTTCAGCGTTGCGCCCTTGGCGGTTTCCGACACTTCCGGCGAGAACCAGCCGTCCTGTCGCTCCATGGAGAAGGCATAGTCGTATTTGGCCTGGCTGTTGAAGAAGGCGAGCCAGTCCGCGTAGATTTTTTCGACCAGGTCCTGGGGTACCGGATGATTGACCAGCACGCCGAAGCCGGTTTCGTGCAGCGAGCGGGTGAATTGTTCCGCCGCGTCCGGCGCGTGGTAGTCGACAACTCTGACATTCATGGGGTGGGGTTCCTGAGGATTGCAGGACGCTGCCATTCAATGGCGGGGCAGGCGCCGAGGGCTGGGATTCTACCCGCGCCTTCCGGCATCACCAAGCGCGAGCCGTCGTCCTTAGGGGCGGGTGTCGCGTCGCGGCAACGTCGCCTCGGAGCCCGTTCTTAGAACGTGTTTACGATCTTGCGAGCTAAGGCGAGACAAGACGAAAACGGCTGAGAAAGCGGAATGTACACACGGTACATGAGCATTTCGAAGCCGGTTTCAACGCCGTATCGTTGACGCGCAGCAGATCGTAAACAGGTTCTTAGAGGGTCTTAGTCGACGGTGCGAACAAGCGGGTAGGCGTTGTCGTCAGTCGGGGGCTCGGCGCGGAGGCGGCCCGCGCGCAGCAATTGCTGGACGCGCCAAAACAGCAGGCCGGAGGACAGCAGCGCTTCTCGGACGCCGACGAGGGCGTCGCCGACCAGGCGTGGGATCGACCGCGCTTGAGCGGCAGCCAGCTTCAACAGCAGCGCGTCGTAGCGGTCCAGCGGCGCTTCGACGATGTCTTGGCCTTGCAGGCGGCGCAGGCCTTGGCCATGTTCGCGCCAGTAGCGCCATTGCTCCGCCAGCGCCTGGCGCTCGCTGGCCGCCAGCGGGCGCTCCAGCCGCCGGCAGGAAGCCAGCCGCTCCAGCGGCAGCATGGCCACGCTCCATTCCGCCAGGCTTTCGCCTTGCGGCCAGTGCGGCTCCGGGACCGGGACGACCGCCAGCGGGCAGTCCGCCGGCAGTTGCTCGGCCAGCAGCGCCAGCGTGAGCTGGTCGCCGGCGTTGAGGCCTTGCCAGACGGTGAGCGGCCGGGGCCGCTCCAGCAGCCTCAGCAAAGCCTTGCGGCCGGCCTGATGCCGGCGCAGCCAGTCGTCCTCGTATTCCGGTAGCCGAGACTCAGCCTGAAGCAGCTGCTGGTGCCAGGCCAGACGCAGGCCCTGGTCGATGGCGTCGGTGTCCAACAACGGGCCGGCGCTCAGGTCTTCAATGAGGGGCAGGACTTCGCCGTCGAGCAGGCCGTCGCGCCGCAGCGCGTTCAGCATGCCGGCGGCGGAGTCGCCGACGGCGAGGTGGACCCGCTCAGCGCTCATACGCGCTGATCCATATCCAGCGCCGGGGTGCCTTCGCAGGCGCGGGCCACCACGCGGGCGGGCACGCCTACCACGGTGGTGTGGGCCGGCACGTCTTCCAGCACTACGCTGCCGGCGCCTATCTTGGCGCAGGCGCCCACCTGGATGTTGCCGAGGATGGAGGTGTTGGCGCCGATCAGCACGCCGTCGGCGATCTTGGGGTGGCGGTCGCCGTGTTCCTTGCCGGTGCCGCCCAGGGTGACGCCCTGCAGCATCGAGACGTTGTCGCCGATGACGGCGGTTTCGCCCACTACGACGCCGGTGCCGTGGTCCAGCATCACGCCCTGGCCGATGCGGGCGGCCGGGTGGATGTCGGCGCCGGTGACTTCGGAAATACGGTTTTGCAGGAACAGCGCCAGGGTTTTGCGCTCCTCCCGCCACAGCCAGTGGGTGATGCGCTGGCACTGGATGGCGTGGAAGCCTTTGAAATACAGCAGCGGAGTGGAGTAGTTGTCGCAGGCCGGGTCGCGGTCGAAGCAGGCGCTGATGTCGGCGCGCGTGGCGGCGCTGATGGCCGGGTCGGCGTCCAGCGCTTCGCGGAACAGTTCCATTAGCGCGCGGGCGTCCATCACCGGGCTGGCGAGCTTGCTGGACAGGTGAAAGGCCAGCACGTCTTCCAGGGTGTTGTGGCGCAGCACGGTCATGTGCAGGAAACTGGCCAGCATGGGCTCGTCTTGCGCGGCTTGTTCGGCTTCCTGCCGGATGGCGAACCAGAGCGGATCGCCGTTTGCTTCATTCATTTTGCGAAACTCCCTTGCGCTGAGGCGATCGTCTCAGCGGTCTTTCAATTGCCAGAATAGCGCGTGGTCGAATGGGGACCACCAGGCGGTGCGCACGCCGCTGGCGGCCAGCGCGTCGCGCACCCACTGGTTGCAGGTGGTCAACGGGCTATAGCGGCCGTTGGCCTGATAAAACGCATCCTGTTCATGATAATGATAGTCCCGCATCCAGAGGGCTTTTCCGGTTGCGTCGCGGGCGACGGAGGCCTGGATGAAGCTGGCCAGCCGCCGGTATTGTTCCGGCGCAAGCGTCAGGCGCCGGGTGGCGGCGCCTTCGCGCGGCATCGGCAGATATTCAATATGTAGTACGGCGCCGTCCAGCCCGGACAGGGCGTAAAGCGCTTTGCCCGGGGTGAGATCCGACCAGTCCCGCGTTTCCAGGAAAAAGCTGCGGCTGCCCCAGCCTATGCCCACATAGGGCAGTTTGTCCAGATTGGGCCCGGCCCGCGGATGCCGCGGGGAGAAGGTCTCGTCCCAGTTCATGCCGGGGCCGCCGCGCGGCAGCAGCAGGCCGGCGTGCACGCCGTTGCTGTCCAGAAAAACCGGAATGCCGGCGTCGCTCTGCCGCCAGTCGCGATTGACCGGGAGCCGCCCAAGCGCCAGCGCGGCGAGCAGGTAGAGCGCAATCAGGGCCAGCAGGCCCAGCGCCGCGCGGGACAACAGGCGCGGCAGCCGGGCCGCCAGACGAAACGGGCGGAATGACATGGCGGCTTACAGCAGGACGACGTCGAATTGCTCCTGGGTGTAGGTGGCTTCCACCGACAGCGAGATTGGCTTGCCGATGAAGTCGATCAGCATCGCCAGGCTTTGCGATTCTTCGTCGATGAACATGTCGATCACCGATTGCGCGGCCAGGATGCGGTAACCCTTGGCGTCGAACTGACGCGCTTCGCGCACGATTTCGCGCTGGATCTCGTAGCACACGGTCTGCGCGGTCTTGATCTCGCCGCGGCCCTGACAGGTGGGGCAGGGCTCGCACAGCACGTGGGCCAGGCTTTCGCGAGTGCGCTTGCGGGTGATTTCCACCAGGCCCAGGCTGGTGAAGCCGTTGAGGGTGACGCGGGTGCGGTCGCGCGCCATCGCTTTGGCCAGCTCCGCCAGCACCGCGGATTGGTGTTCGTCGTTGTCCATGTCGATGAAGTCGACGATGATGATGCCGCCCAGATTGCGCAACCGCAGCTGCCGGGCGATGGTCTGGGTGGCTTCCAGATTGGTCTTGAAGATGGTTTCGTCGAAATTGCGGTTGCCGACGAAGCCGCCGGTGTTGACGTCTATCGTGGTCATCGCCTCGGTCTGGTCGATGATCAGGTAGCCGCCGAACTTCAGGTTGACGCGGCGCGCCAGCGCCTTGTCGATCTCGGCCTCGATGCCGTGCAGCTCGAACAGCGGGCGTTCTCCGCTGTAGCGTTCTATCTTGTCCACGGCGATTTGCACGTATTGCTCGGCGAACTCCACCATGCGGCTGTAGTTCTCTGTGGAGTCCACCACCACCTGGTCGGTGAAGCCGCTGACCATGTCGCGCAGCACGCGCACCGCCAGTGGCAGGTCTTCGTAGAGCAGGCTTTGCGCCGGCAGGTGCTGGGATTTGTGGCGGATGTCGGACCACAGCTTGGACAGGTAGCCGATGTCGGCGGCCAACTCGTCGTCGCGCGCGGTCTCGGCGCTGGTGCGGATGATGTAGCCGCGCGGGCTGTTGGCCGGCAACAGCTTTTCCAGCCTGGATTTCAGATTGTGGCGCTCGCTTTCGCTGTCTATCTTCTGCGATACGCCGATGTGCTCTTCCTGCGGCAAATGCACGAGGAAGCGGCCGGCCAGCGAGATCTGAGTGGACAGACGCGCGCCCTTGGTGCCTATCGGGTCCTTGATCACCTGCACCAGCACGGTCTGGCCTTCGAACAGCATTTTCTCGATGCGCTGGGGCTCGGTTGGGTGCTGGCGCTGTTCCAGTACGTCGGCGATGTGCAGGAAGGCGGCGCGTTCCAGGCCGATTTCAATAAAGGCGCTCTGCATGCCGGGCAGCACGCGCTTGACCTGACCCAGGTAGATGTTGCCGACGATGCCGCGGCTGGCGGCGCGCTCCACATGCAGTTCCTGGACCACGGCGTCTTCCAGCACCGCGACCCGGGTTTCCTGCGGGGTGATGTTGACCAGGATTTGTTCCTTGGGGCGCGGCAAGTCGCGCGGCAGGGGTATCGATTGATGCAGCATGGTGGTCCCCCGGGCGCTCATGGAAACTGGAAGCCGAATTCGCCGAGCAGCGCCGCGGTTTCGAAGATAGGCAGGCCCATCACGCCGCTGTGGCTGCCGTGGATGCGCTCGACGAAGACGCCGGCTTTGCCCTGGATGCCGTAGGCGCCTGCCTTGTCGAAAGGCTCGCCGCTGTCCAGATAGCGCTCAATGTCCTGTTCGCTGAGCGGGCGGAAGAACACCTCGGTCACCGAGGTTTTGAGCCGCACCTTATCGCCTTCGCGCAGCGCCACGCTGGTGATGGCTTGATGGCTGCGGCCGGAGAAGGCGCGCAGCATGCGGCGGGCGTCGTCGGCGTTTTCCGGCTTGCCGAAGATTTCGCCGTCCATCGCCACCGTGGTGTCGGCGGCCAGCAAGGGCCGGGACGGCAGTCCGCAAGACTCCACTACCTGCCAGCCGGCCTCGGCCTTGGACAGCGCCAGCCGTTCGGTGTAGGCGACGGCGGATTCGCCTGCTCGCACCGATTCATCGATGTCGGCGTGGATGCGCTCCAGGTGCATGCCCAACTGTTCCAGAATTTCGCGGCGGCGCGGGCTGCCGGAGGACAGGTAAATCCGGGTGTCATTTGCGGTCATGATAGTCTGCTCATTTGTTCTTTCGGTCGCTGTCTAGGTTACCAGACGCGTGATGCCGCAACCATCGAATCCATCAGGCGCCAGCCGTTTTCAGGCCGACGCGGTCCCGCTTAAATGGCGTCAATTTGCTGTTTTTAAAGACGCGGAAGCGGTGCTCCGGCGGGTTTTTTTCCTGCGTCCTGCTGCGGCGGGGCGCTCTCCCCGGTATCATGGCGGCTTGCTTCCCCCTCTCCTGTCGTCATACCCCGATGCCCAACCCTAGCGTTTCTCCGTTTGCCCGCGCCGCCACCTTGGCGGCCATCTTGTTGATCTTGTTCAATCCCTTGGGCATCGATCTTTACCTGTCGGCAATGCCGGCGATGCAGTTGCATTTCCAGGCCGATGTCGCGATCAGCCTCAGCGTGTTCATTTTCAGCCTGGGGCTGGGGCAGTTGCTGTTCGGTCCGTTGGCGGACAGGATAGGCCGTAAGCCGGTGGCCTTGGGCGGCCTGCTGCTATACGCTGTGGCCGCGTTTCTAGCTAGCCGCAGCGACAACCTGGGCGGTTTTCTGGGCTTGCGCGCGCTGCAGGGCTTGGGCGCCAGCGCCAGCTCGGTATGCGCGTTCACCCTGGTGCGCGATTGTTTTTCCGGCAATGCGGCGGCCCAGCGCTACAGCCTGCTCAATGCCGCCCTGAACGTGGTGCCGGCGATGGCGCCCTTGTTAGGCGGCTGGCTGACTGCGCGCTGGGGCTGGCAGTCCTGCTTCCTGGTGCTGGCCGGCAGCGCGGTGCTGGCGGCGGCATGGCTGGCCTGGAAGATGCCGGAAACCCGGCCTGCCGTTTCCAGCGCAGACGGCGGTCCGGCGATCGGCATGCGCCAGGTGCTGGCGACGCCGGCGCTGCGTCGCTACGGCGCTTGTTGCTGCGCGGCGCTGGCTTTGATCGTCAGCTATGTGACGCTGGCGCCAGCGGTGCTGATTGAACGCGGCGGGGTGGGCGTCACCACCTTCGGCTTGCTGTTCGGCGGCAACGCCCTCTTGGTGATGGCGGCCAGCTTCCTTGGCTTGAAGCTAATCGGCCGCTTCGGTCAAAAAGCGATGTTGCGTTACGGTCTCAACATCATGTTGCTGGCCGGCGTATTGTTGTTGGCGCTGTCGGGCCAACCGGGCGCTTGGCACTATATGTTGCCGATAGGCGTGCTGAGCGTGGGCTTCGCCTGGACGCTGGGGCCGGCCAGCGGCATGGCGATGGCGCCGTTCTCTCAGGGCGCCGGCCGCGCCGCCGCCTTGCTGGGCTGCGCTCAGATGCTGTTCGCCGCCGGCGTGTCGGCGGGCCTCGCGGCGCTGCCCTTGCCGGGCGAATGGGCGCTGGGCGCAATGGTATTGCTGCTGGCCGGCCTGTGCCGCTGGCTGACCCGCCCCGCCGCGGCGATTCGGGAAAATCCTCACTGATTTTCAAGTGTTTGGCATGTATTGTGAGATTTGTGGCGTAGGGCCGGCTTTAGCTCTTGTCGGGCAGCCTACAATCGGCAGACAATTGGCCAAAACTTGAGAGTTGACTTCAATAATGAGGCGCGACGGCAAGCTGCCCGGCGCTTCTCCGTTCTTTGCACTGATTAGCAGATTTCATGAACAAACATATTCCGCGCAAGCGTTTCGGCCAGAATTTTCTGCAGGACGCCAGCGTCATCGCCAACATCGTGCATGCGGTGAATCCGCAGCCGGACGATGTCGTCATCGAGATCGGCCCTGGACTGGGCGCGATCACCAAGCCGCTATTGGCCGCGCTCAAGCATTTGCACGTGGTGGAGATTGACCGCGACATCATCAGCCGTTTGCAAACGGAGTTTCCGGCCGAGCGTTTGAGCATTCACGCTGGCGACGCGCTGGTGTTCGACTTCGCCTCGGTGGCGGAGGGCAAGCTGAAGATCGTGGGCAATCTGCCCTACAATATTTCCACGCCCTTGTTGTTCCATCTGGCCACTTACGGCCAGAAAGTCACCGATATGCATTTCATGTTGCAAAAAGAGGTGATCGAACGCATGGTGGCGGAGCCGTCCACCGCCGACTACGGCCGATTGACGGTGATGTTGCAGTACCGCTTTGAAATGGAGAATATCCTGCATGTGCCGCCGGAAGCGTTCTGGCCGCCGCCGAAGGTGGACTCCGCCGTGGTGCGAATGATTCCGGCGCCGGGCCGTTGCGGCGTGGCCGACGATGAGTCGCTGCTGGAGCAGGTGGTGACCACGGCGTTTTCGCAGCGGCGCAAGACGCTGAAGAACAATTTGAAGGGTCTGTTGGACGCGGACGGCTTCGCCGCGCTGGAGCTGGATCCCGGGCTGCGGCCGGAGAACCTGCCGGTGGAGGATTACGTCCGCCTGGCCAATTACCTGAGCGCGAAAGGCCACAAGGCCAAACGCCAGTAACGGGGCGTTGCAAAGTAAAAAAACACGAGCGGGCGTTCAGCGCCCGCCGCACTACAAAGAGTCGTCCGTCCCTGTCCTTGTCGGCGGGGGCTGTCTATCACAGGAAGTGAAAAAGGAGAAACTTCATGCGTATTCGCTCCACCCTGATCTGTGCCGCCACTTTGGGCGCCTTCTGCGCCGCTCCGGCCATGGCCGCCGAACTGACCGGTACTCTGAAGAAAATCAAGGATTCCGGCGTGATCGTCTTGGGCAACCGCGACGCATCCATTCCGTTTTCCTATTACGACAACAACCAGAAGCCGGTGGGCTACTCGGTGGACTTGGCCAACAAAGTGGTTGAGCAGGTGAAAAAAGAGCTGAAAATGCCGAACCTGCAGGTCAAATACAATCTGGTGACGTCGCAGACCCGCATCCCGCTGGTGCAAAACGGCACCGTGGATCTGGAGTGCGGTTCCACCACCAATAATGTGGAGCGTCAGAAGCAAGTGGCGTTCTCGGTGGGCATCTTCGAAATCGGTACCCGTCTGCTGACCGCCAAGACCTCCGGCCTCAAGGACTTCCCCGATCTGAAGGGCAAGAACGTGGTGACCACCGCCGGCACCACGTCCGAGCGCCTGATCAAGGCGATGAACGCCGACAAGAAGATGGGCATGAACATCATCTCGGCCAAGGACCACGGCGAATCCTTCCTGATGCTGGAGTCCGGCCGCGCCGCGGCCTTCATGATGGACGACGCGCTGCTGTACGGCGAGATGGCCAAGGCCAAGAGCCCGGCCAACTGGGTGGTGACCGGCAAGGCCCAGTCCTACGAGATCTACGGTTGCATGATGCGCAAGGAAGACCCCGCCTTCAAGAAGGTAGTGGACGCCGCGCTGAGCAACACTTTCAAGTCCGGCGAGGTCAACAAGATCTATGCCAAGTGGTTCACCAGCCCGGTGCCGCCCAAGGGGCTGAACCTGAACTTCCCGATGTCCGATGAATTCAAGGAGCTGATCGCCAAGCCGACCGACAAGTCTGCCGAGCAGATGTAAGTCGCGGTTGGCGCGTCGCCGCCCCGTCCTCCCCGCCGTTTCGCGGGGAGCCCGGGGCGCGCGGCCGTATCCGCTTTCTTTGTGCGTGGCCGGGCGTTTGAGCCGGGCCGCGGCCTGCCGGCGCGAATGAGCGTCGGCAGGCTGGCGTTGTTGGGAGTGAAGCATGAATTACCACTGGGACTGGATGGTGTTTTTCAAGTCCACCGGGGTGGGTAGCGAAATCTATCTGAACTGGTTCGTGTCCGGCCTGGGCTGGACCATTGCCGTGGCGCTGGCCGGCTGGGCGATCGCCCTGGTTTTGGGCTCGGTGCTGGGTGTGATGCGCACGGTGTCGAACCGGTGGGTGGCGGGCATCGCCGCGGCCTACGTCGAGTTGTTCCGCAATGTGCCCTTGCTGGTGCAATTATTCGTCTGGTACTTCTTGATCCCGGATCTGCTGCCCGAGGGCGCGCAAACCTGGTTCAAGCAGGACCTGGCGCCGGCCACTTCCGCCTTCCTGTCGGTGGTGGTGTGTCTGGGGCTGTTCACCGCGGCGCGGGTGTGCGAGCAAGTGCGCACCGGCATCGAGGCTTTGCCGCGCGGCCAGCGCAACGCGGCGCAGGCGATGGGTTTCACCTTGCCGCAAGCCTACCGCCACGTGTTGCTGCCGCAGGCCTTCCGCATCATCATTCCGCCGCTGACCAGCGAGTTTTTGAATATTTTCAAGAATTCCTCGGTGGCCTCGCTGATCGGCTTGATGGAGCTGTTGGCGCAAACCAAGCAGACCGCGGAGTTCTCCGCCAACATCTTTGAGGCCTTCACCCTGGCCACCATCATCTATTTCGTGCTCAATATGAGCTTGATGACGCTGATGGCCTGGATCGAGCGGCGCGTGCGCATTCCCGGCATGATGGGGGGCAAATGATGGAATTGGATTTCAGTCAGATCGTTCCGGCGCTGCCGGGTTTGTGGCAAGGCATGCAGCTGACCCTGAAGCTGCTGGCGATGGCGGTGGTGGGCGGCGTGGTGCTGGGCACCTTGCTGGCCCTGGCCCGGCTCTCCGAGCATCGGGTGTTGTCGCCGCTGGCCAAATTCTACGTCAATTACTTCCGTTCCATTCCCTTGCTGCTGGTGATCTCCTGGTTCTATCTGGTGGTGCCGATGGTGCTGAACTGGATTACCGGCAGCCTGGAACCGGTGGGGGCGTTCACCTCCTGTCTGGTGGCCTTCGTGATGTTCGAGGCGGCGTATTTCTCCGAAATCGTCCGCGCCGGCATTCAGGCCATTCCCAAGGGCCAGGCCGGCGCGGCCTACGCGCTGGGGATGAGCTACGGCCAGGTGATGCGGCTGGTAATCTTGCCGCAGGCCTTCCGCAAGATGACGCCCTTGTTGCTACAGCAGTCCATCATTCTGTTCCAGGATACTTCGCTGGTGTACGCTGTGGGTTTGATGGATTTCCTCAACACCGCCCGCTCCAAGGGCGATGTCGTCGGTTTGCCGCATGAGTTCCTGCTGTTTGCCGGCGCGGTGTATTTCGTGATCAGTTTCGGCGCTTCCTTTTTGGTGAAGCGCATGCAAAAAAGGTTGGCTGTATGAGCGCAATGATTTCCCTGAAGCAAGTCAGCAAGTGGTATGGGCAGTTCCAGGTCCTGACCGATTGCACTACCCAGGTCGCCAAGGGCGAGGTGGTGGTGGTGTGCGGGCCGTCCGGCTCCGGCAAGTCCACCTTGATCAAGTGCGTCAATGCGCTGGAGCCGTTCCAGAAGGGCGAGATCGTTGTCGACGGCATCTCGGTGGGCAATCCCAAAACCGACCTGCCCAAGCTGCGCAGCCGCGTCGGCATGGTGTTCCAGCACTTCGAACTGTTCCCGCACCTGTCCATCACCGAGAACCTGACCATCGCTCAGGTCAAGGTGCTGGGCCGCAGCCAGGACGAGGCTCGGGACAAGGGTCTGAAGCTGTTGGACCGCGTGGGATTGAAAGCGCACGCAGACAAGTTCCCCAGCCAGCTGTCCGGCGGCCAGCAGCAACGGGTGGCGATTGCGCGCGCGCTGGCGATGGACCCGATCGCGATGCTGTTCGACGAGCCGACCAGCGCGTTGGACCCGGAAATGATCAACGAGGTGCTGGATGTGATGACCGAGCTGGCGCACGAGGGCATGACCATGATGTGCGTGACCCATGAGATGGGCTTTGCCCGCCGCGTGGCCAACCGCGTGATCTTCATGGACCAGGGCCACATCGTCGAGGACTGCGACAAGGACGAGTTCTTCGGCAATCTGGATGGCCGCTCCGAGCGCGCTCGTCATTTCCTGTCCAAGATCTTGCAGCACTGATTCCAATCCCATTTAACACCGATAACTTTGTCGGCTTCACTACGCGGGGCCTTGCCGTACTCTCTTGTACTGTCTGCGGCCCCGCTTGATCGCCTTCGCGTTTTCGGTTCTCACTGGAACTGGAATGAGCCCAGCTAGGCCGCAAAGACAAAGCCCGCCATTTGGCGGGCTTTGTCTTTGGACGAGACGATTAGTTGCCGTTCTTGATCTGTTGGCTGACCTGGTTTTCCTCCTGGTTCAGCGTTTTTTGCTCCTGCTTGGTGATGTGGCCGTGATCCAGCTTGGCCATGCCCTGTTCCTGCTGGCGGATGTCGCGGTCTTCGCGATGCAGCTTGCGCGCCTCGTCGCGGCTGATCTTGCCTTCCTTCTGTTCTCGGTGGATGCGGCGGTCCTGATGGTGCAGGCGCTGATTGATTTCCTCGCGGCGCGGATGTTCTTTCTGCCATTCTGATTCGGCCCGGGCCTGGGCGGCGAACAATAGGCCGGCGGCGAGCAGGCTGGCCAGCATGAGGGGGCGAGCGTTCGTTTTCATCTTGATCTCCTGGGATGGCAATGATTGCCAGATGTCAGCCTAGGGGAGAAGACGGCAAGTATCTGTTAAGGCTGGTTAATCTGTGTTGCCATTGGGGGCGTCGACATGAAAACCGTGAAATCTCCGTCCGCGGGCGCGTGGAGCTTCAGGAAGTCCAGCTTGGCGGCGCGATCCAGCCGTTTGAACGCGTATTCGGCCTTCAAGGCGTCGGAAAGGCCGGCGCAGACCAGCACCAGGGCCAGCGCTTGCGGCGGATTGAGCCGGGTGTAGCGCGCGCCCTTGCCGGCGGCGTGCTGAGCGTAGCGGCGCGCCACATCGGTAGTGACGCCGGTGTAGAGCGCGCCGTCTCGGCAGCGCAGCACGTATAAAAACCAGGGCCGGGGGGAAGCCCGGCCCTGCGTGTTCCGCGCGGCGGCGGATTTAGATGCTGGCATCCAGATTGGCCAGCGGGCTGATCAGCACCCGCTCGGTGCGGTTGCCCTTTTGCACGGTGACGCGCAACCTCCATTCGCCGACGGTGATTTCATCGCCCTCGCGCGGGATGCGCTCCAGGCAGTCCATCAGCAAACCGGCCACGGTATGGAAATCCTCGTCCTCGAAGTCGCCCAAGACGATGTGTTGCTCCAGCGTCACCAGTTCCAGGCTGCCTTCCACGTCGAAGCTGCCGTCGGCTTGCTGCACGATGGCCGGCAGCTCGTGACGCTCGTGCTCTTCCGGAAACTCGCCGGCGATGGCCTCCATCAAGTCTTTCTGGGTGACGATGCCTTCCAGGCTGCCGAACTCGTTGACCACGAAGGCCATGTCCGCTGAATGTTGGCGGAAGCTCTCCAGCGCCTTGAGCACGGTGACGGTTTCCGGCAGCACCAGCGGCTGGCGCAGCGCGGCATCGATGTTCATTTCGCCGCCGTCCAGCAACTGGGTCAGCAAATCCTTGCGCGCGACGATGCCCAGCGGCTCGTCTATGCTGCCGTCCCTGATCACGACCAGTCGGGAGTAGGGGCTATCACGCAGCACTTTGCGCTGGGCGTCCTGGCTCTGGCTCAGGTCTAGACGGTGGACGTCGGCGCGCGGCGTGGCGATCACGCGGATCGGCCGCTCGGCCAGGGTCAGCACGCTGTGTATCATCGCGCGCTCGTTTTGGGCGAAGGCTTCTTGCGGTTCGGCGTCCTTGCTGTCTTCCACCTTGCCTTCGTCGGCGCTAGGGCTGGTCAGCTTGCTGCCCATCAGGCTCAGCACCGCGTTGGCGGTGCGTTCGCGCAAGGATTGGTTGCGGTTCAGGTAGCGGATGCGGTTGGCCTGGGACACCTGGTTAAAGGCCTCGATCAGCACCGAGAAGCCGATCGCCGCGTACAGATAGCCTTTGGGGATATGGAAGCCGAAGCCTTCCGCCACCAGGCTGAAACCGATCATCAACAGGAAGCCCAGGCACAACATCACCACGGTGGGGTGAGCGTTGACGAAGGCGGTCAGCGGCTTGCTGGCGGCGATCATCATCATCATGGCGACGATGACGGCCAGCATCATCACCGGCAGGTGTTCGGCCATGCCGATGGCGGTGACCACCGAGTCGATGGAGAATACCGCGTCCAGCACCAGGATCTGGGCGACGACGGTGCCGAAGGCGGCGTAAGCCTTCTGGCCATTGCTCTTCACTTCATCCACGCCTTCCAGGCGTTCGTGCAGTTCCGTGGTGGCTTTGAACAACAGGAACACGCCGCCGCCCAGCATGATGAGATCTCGCCCCGAGAAGGGTTGGCTGAGCACGTGGAACAGCGGGGAGGTCAGCGTCACCAGCCAGGAGATGCTGGCCAGCAGCACGAGACGCATGATCAGGGCGAGCGACAGGCCGGTGATGCGGGCGCGGTCGCGTTGGTGCGGGGGGAGCTTTTCCGCCAGGATGGCGACGAAGATCAGGTTGTCAACGCCCAGCACCACCTCCAGGATGATCAGCGTGAGGAGGCCAAGCCAGGCGGAAGGGTCAGACAGCCACGAAACGTCCATGATGAAAACGAAGATTCCTTATAAATAAAAACGGGGTAAAAATAGCACAATCGGGGCGCGATTAACAAAAATCCGTCGCGCCCGGCCGTACCGGCAAGAGAAAAACCCCGCGTCGGCGGGGTGGCTCGGGAGGAAATTTAGAACGCGCTTACGATCTCGCAAGCTAGAGCGAGACGCGGCGTTTAGGCTGAGAAAGCGGTGCGCACACCGTGTCACGCTCCATGAGGCGCAGCAGATCGCAAGCCGGTTCTTACAGGCCGCCGTAGGAGTGCAGGCCGGCCAGGAACATATTGACGCCGAGGAAGGCGAAGCTGGTGACGAACAAGCCCACCACCGCCCACCAGGCCAGCGGCGCGCCGCGCCAGCCCTTGACCAGGCGAATGTGCAACCAGGCGGCGTAGTTCAGCCACACGATCAAGGCCCAGGTTTCCTTGGGATCCCAGCTCCAGTAACCGCCCCAGGCGTCTGCGGCCCACATTGCGCCCAGAATGGTGGCGATGGTGAAGAACAGGAAGCCGACGGCGATGGCCTTGTACATCACCTCGTCCAGCACTTCGGCCGGCGGCAGCTTGTCCTTGAGCCAGCCCTTCAGCGCCAGCAGTTCGGCGATGCCGAGCATGGCGGCGATGGCGAAGGCGCCGTAGCCGACGAAGTTGGCCGGCACGTGTATCTTCATCCACCAGGATTGCAGCGCCGGGATCAGCGGCTGGATCTCATGGGCCTGGCGGTCGAAGGTGTACCACAGGATGAAGCCGACCGAGGCGCAGATCACCAACAGCACGAAGGCGCCCATCTGACGCGCCGCGTATTTGGCTTCGTAGTACAGATACATCAGCGAGGTGATCAGCGTGAACAGCACGAAGACTTCGTACAGATTGGATACCGGGATGTGGCCGATGTCCGGACTGATCAGATAGCTTTCGTACCAGCGGGTGAACAGGCCGGCTAGGCCCATCACCGACGCGGCCCAGGTCAGGCCGCTGCCCATGCGGTTCAGCGTGTCGGAGCGGGTCAGCAAGCCGACCCAATACGAGAAGGCGGCCAGGAAGAACAGCGTGCACATCCACATGATGGAGGATTGGCTGGACAGCATGTATTTGAGCAGGAAGGCGGTCTGGCCGCGCGCGAGCTCATGCTGATAAACCTGAATCCCCAGCAGCGAGATACAGCCGGCCAGCGGGAAGAACCAGCGCCAGGATTTCCAGAACCAGCCCAGGCCGATCAAGCCCAGCGCGGAGCCGGCCAGGATGGCCTGCTCGTAGCCGTCCATGTAATGGTTGTACAGCGCGTAGCTGTAGCCGGCGGCGCCCAGCATCAGCAGCGCGTAGAGCCAGTCGGCCAGGTTCAGCCGTTTCAGTAGCGGCTGCCGCGAGAAAGAAGGGTGGGCCAGTTCCATCATGCACCTCGTACCAGCTGTTTGATAAGTTGAGTATGGCGCGCAAAGTCGCCGTCCAGATCGCGATTATGCCGGTTTGACGTCATCGCGACCCGTACTTTGGAACCGTTGACGCGAATCCACAGACGCAGCTCGCGCACGTAGAACATCAGGATGATGCCGAAGACCAGCAGCACCGAGCCCAGATAGACCAGGGTCTTGCCCGGCGAGCGGGTCAGCTGAAGACCGGAGGCTTGCACCTGCTCGAAGCCATCCAGTTGCAGGAACACCGGCGCGCCGTAGTCGTGCAGCGAGCTGACCGCCACCAGGCTGTCCAGCAGGAAGCGGTAATGCTCGCTGTCCAGCTTCATCGCCGGCAGGCCGGCTTTTTCGTCTGCCACCGCCATCACGTCCGCCACCGCGCCTTGCAAAATCTTGATATAGGTCTGCGCCACCGCCTGGCGCTTATCCTGCGGCACGCGGTCGTCCAAGAACTTCTCCAGGCCGACGAAGCCGCTGTCGCCGAAGCGCGCCAACACCCATTTGACGCTGTCGGTGAACTGCTGCTGCATCGCCGGGCTGATGGCGTCGCCTTTCAGCGCTTTGTGCGCGGCGCGGCGGGCGATCTCGTCGTAACGCGCCGGGTCCAGCAAGGCGGCGCGCAGGCGCATGAAGCGTTCCACGCTCATCTCTTCATCCAAGGGAATGCGCACGTATTGGAACGGTTCGGCCACGGTCTTGCGCACGCCGGCCATCTGATAGCTGGCGCCGTCCTGCTGGATGGGCGCCATATAATGCATGAACTCCACCGCCTGGCCCTGGGCGTCGCGCAGCTTGAAGCTGATCGACGGACCCTGGTTTTTCAGCTGCTTGTCTTGCTTGACCTCGCGCGCGTCGTGCATGCGCTGCGACAGCGTGCGCTGGCCTTCCTGCGGCTTGCCGATGTTTTCGATATTGAAGACGCGCAGCTCGCCCACTTCCAGCGTGTAGTCCTTGCCGTTGGCTTTCAGCGGCTGGCTGGACATCGACACCGCCGAAATCTCGGTCGGACGCGCTTGCGGCGCGGCCAGATTCCAGGCCTTGAACTTGAGCGGGGAGGCGCCGTCGCCAAAGCTGGACTGGTAGATGGCGATGCCGTCGACGATTAGCGGATGGTTGACCTTGACCGTGGCCTCGGTGGTTTTGCCGCTGGCTTTGTCTGTGACCACGATGTCGCTGGCGAACAGCTTGGGCATGCCGTTGCTGTAGTAGTCGACGTGAAACTTCTTCAAGGTGATGATGAAGGGCAGTTCCTGCACCAGGTAGCCGTTGCCGGCGTTGAGGAAGGTGACGTCGGCGCTCTTGTTCTCCGCAATGGTGACGTTGCCGCGGAAGGACAGATTGTTCGAGCTTAAACGGCTGGCCGCTGGAATCTGGTTTTGCGGCACGTCGCGGGTTTCCGGCACCACGCGGCCGGTGAGCTCGCCTATTTTCAAGGGCAGGTTGCCGTCCAGCAGGCCGCCGATGCAGATCACCACCAGCGCGATGTGGGCAAAGAAATAACCGAGCTTGCCGGCTGCGCCTTTCTTGGCCGCCAGCACCAGGCCGCCGTCGGCGCGAGGCTGCTCCTTGAGGCGGAAGCCTTGCGCCCGCAGATAGGCGCGCGCGGCGTCGGCGTCGAAGCCTTCGGCCTGGAAGCTGGCGCTGTGCTTCATCGCCGCCAGCGAATTGTCGGAGGCTTTTTCGCGGTAAGCGCGCATCTCCTTGATGAAGCCGGGACCGTTGCGCAGAATGCACAAGCTGGTGGACAGCACCAGGAAGGCGAGGATGGTGAGGAACCACGCCGAATGATAGACGTCGTACAAGCCTAGCCATTCAAACGCTTGAAACCAGAATTGCCCGAATTCGAAGGCGTAGTTGGGATAGGGCTCGTTCTGTTTCAGAACCGTCCCGATCACCGAGGCGATGGCCAGTATCGTCAGCAGGCCGATGGCGAAGCGCATCGAACTGAGCAACTCATGCCAGGCGTGGGCCAGGCCGTTGCGGCTAGTTTTTTTCATAGTGGCGTAAAGTGCAAAAAGGAAAGCCCGTGGACGGGTCTTCCCTTTTGAGCCGGCGTGCCGGCCAAAGTTGCCGGCGCGCCCAGGAGCGCGGGCGGCGGAGTCCCCGCAGGGAGCGGCCCCTGAGGGGCCGTCGGGCTCGGCCTGTGGCGGCCGGGCTGCTCAAGGCTTAGCGCAAGCCGGAAATGTATTCGGCCACCGCTTTCATTTCGGCGTCGCTCATGCGATTGGCGATATCCTGCATCGGGCTGTTTTTGCGGTTTGCGCCGGCCTTGAAGTCGTTCAGCTGCTTGACGATGTAGCCGGCGTGTTGGCTGCCCAGACGCGGATACTGGTCGGGCAGACCCTTGCCGGCGGGGCCGTGGCAGGACATACAGGCGGGGACTTGGGTGCCGGCGTTGCCGACGCGGTAGATCTTGGCGCCCAGCGGCATTTGCGTTTTGTCGGAAGCCTCGCGGTCCTTCGGTTTTTGCTCGCTGTAGTAGGCCGCTACGTTGCGCATGTCGTCCTCGGACAACATGGAGGCCATGCCCAGCATGGTTGGGTCCTTACGCACGCCTGCCTTGAACGCCTTCAACTGGGTGTACAGATAGTGCGAGTTCTGACCCGCCAGCGTGGGGTTGGCCGCGGCTACGCTGTTGCCGTCAGTGCCGTGGCAAGCCGCACAAACCGTTTCTACGATCTGTTTGGCCTTCACCGGGTCCGCCTTGGCGGCTACCGGCGCAGCCGCCAACGCGTTTCCGGCCAGGGTTGCAGCCGCCATCGCCAACAGCATCATACGTTTCATGGTCGCTCCTTTAGGGGCTATCCCTAAATATCTGTAAAAGTGGCAATTTCAAACCTGCTATTCTATACCAACTGATTTCACCCTTACTACTATGTCGACTTTTCAAAACGCCCGATTTTATACCACCGTCAACCACATGAAGGACTTACCGCCTACCCGAGCGGAAGTCGCCTTCGTGGGTCGCTCCAATGCCGGCAAGTCCAGCGCCATCAACACATTGGCCAATCACGGCCGCCTGGCGCGGGTGTCCAAGACACCGGGCCGCACTCAGCACATCAATTTTTTTGAGCTGGGTAACGAATGTTTTCTAGTCGATTTACCCGGTTATGGCTATGCCGAGGTGCCTGAAGCGGTTCGTGCGCACTGGGTAGAGCTGCTGGGACGTTATCTGCAGTCGCGCCAGAGCCTGATCGGTCTGCTGTTGATCATGGACGCGCGCCATCCTTTGAAAGAGCTGGACCGCAAGATGCTGGAGTTCTTCCGGGTGAGCCGGCGACCGGTGCATATCCTGTTGTCCAAAGCCGACAAACTGTCGCGCCAGGAGCAGTCCAAGGTGCTGGCCTTGGTCAAGAGCGAGCTGAAAGACTATCCGGACGTCAGCGTGCAGATGTTCTCCAGCCTGAAGAAAAGCGGGGTAGAGGACGTGGAACGAGTGGTGAACGGCTGGTTCGACCAGTACATGGGACAGCCGGCCACGGACGAAGCCGCGCCGCCGGAACTTTAGGAACAGGCCCGCACCTAAACAAGCAGGTGGCCAACACCTCCCGCTTGCCTCCCTGAGCGGGGCCTGAATTGATCAGGCTTACCCCGGCAGCAGCTTGCCGGGGTTTTTTATCGGCGGCGGAAACGACAAAGGCGAAGGAGATGTCTCCTTCGCCTTTGTTTTTGACCGAGCGCTTGTAGAGCCTGTTTACGATCTCGCGAGCTAGAGCGAGACAAGGCGAAAACGGCTGAGAAAGCGGAATGTACATAGGGTACATGAGCATTTCGAAGTCGGTTTCAACGCCGTATCGCCGACGCGCAGCAGATCGTTGGTTCTTACAAGCTGGTGACTACGGTCTCCACGTGCAGGTTCTCTGCGGCGTTGCGCACCGCGTCGCTGGAGCGGAAGGGCCCCAGGCGCACTTTGTAGACGCCTTCCTGATTCACGATGCCAAGCTTGGACTCGTATTTGTCGTCCATCTCGCCCAGCATTTTCTGCACCATCGCCTCGGCGTTGGACAGTTTGGAGAAGCTGCCCAGTTGCAGATACTTGGGCGTGTCTTCGACGCGTCGAGCGGTGTTGACGGGGCGGGTGCTGGCGATGTTCTCGCCGCCGGCGTCCGGCCATACGCGTTCGATGGCGATCTTGGCGCTGCCTTGCTTGATGAAGCCCAGGCGATAGGCCGCCGCGTAGGACAGGTCCATCAGGCGGCTCTTGTGGAAGGGGCCGCGGTCATTGACGCGCACCACCACGGATTTGCCGTTGTTCAGATTGGTGACCCGGGCGTAGCTCGGGATCGGCAGCGTAGGATGGGCGGCGGTCATGGCGAACATATCGTATTTCTCGCCGGAGGACGTTTTGCGGCCGTGGAACTGCTTGCCGTACCAGGAGGCGCGGCCTGTGGCTTGATAGGGCTTTTCGCGCGTGTCGGGGCGGAAGCTCATCCCCAGCGCGGTGTAGGGCAGGTTGGCTGATCTGATCAGCGGCTCTTCCTGCGGCACGGCGTCCGGCACCAGGTTCAGGTTGACCGGAATATGGTCGGCGGGACCATCGTTCTGGAAATAAGCTCCATTCTTGGCAACGGTTTTCTTGTTGCCGGTCGACGAGGAGGCCGACTGGTTGGTGGCGCTGGCCGTCTTCACGGTGGAACAGGCCACGAGTACGAGACTGACGAACACAAGCCACAGCCATCGGAGTACTGATTGCATAGATCTCCCTTATGCTGTCGGAACCACTGCAAACCTCGGCGCGCCGCTTCAAGGTCGGCGCTTCGCGCTTGCAAGCAAGCGCTCGGACCAGGTTTTTCAGAGTCCCTTGTTGGGCCGATCTGCGAACCGCTTCAGCATCCCCCTGCGAAATCAAGCTGTCGCCAAGCCTCGAACACCGTCACCGCGACCGCGTTCGAAAGATTGAGACTTCTTGATTCTGGACGCATCGGCAAACGAATCCTCTGCTGCGGAGGCAAAGACCCCAGCACTTCAGGCGGCAGACCGCGGGATTCGGGACCGAACAAAAAAACGTCCCCAGGTTGATAGGATATCCGGTCATGGCGCTCGGAGCCCTTGGTGGTGGCGGCGAAAATACGCCGTCCGCGCAAAGTCTCTTGACAAGCCGCCCAATCCTCATGAACCACTACGCGTGCGTACTCGTGGTAATCGAGTCCCGCGCGTCGCAGCTTGGCGTCCTCCAAAGGGAAGCCCATGGGTTTGACCAGATGCAGTTCACAGCCGGTGTTGGCACATAAACGAATCACATTGCCCGTGTTGGGCGGTATTTCCGGCTGAAAAAGAATTACAGTGAACATCGTTGGCAGCCTGGATTGTTCCAAAGAATCAAAATCTTGGTCAAGTTTTAGGAGAAAAAGCCCTGGCGAGCACCCAGCCATCGACCCGTTTTGCCCCCTGTTTTTTCAAAATTTCGGCCAGCGCCGACAGGGTGGCGCCGCTGGTGGCGACGTCATCGACAATGGCGATGGAAAGCCCGTCACAGCGGCAATTTACGCCGAAAGCATGGCGGAGGTTTTTCCGGCGTTCGACGCGTCCGAGAGAGGCTTGGGGCGGAGTGTTGTATTTTCGCCAACAAACCTCGGCGCTCAAACGGCTCGCCATTGTAGCAGCGAATGCTTTTGCCAACTCATGACTTTGATTGAAACCGCGCTCGGCAAGCCGTTCTTTTGCCAGTGGAACAGGAATGACGAAGTGATATTTTGGGCTGAACGGAAGGGCGAAATCAGCGAGCAAACCGCCCAAGGCCGCGCCCATCTGCAGCTGTTTTCCATATTTGAAGGCGTGGATCAGCGCGGCGAGGGGGTAATCGAACAAATACGGCGCGTACAGCGCGTCGAAGGCGGGCGGCCGGCGCTGACACTGACCGCACAAGCCGGAGACGGGCAGCGGCTCCGCGCAGCGCGCGCATTGCGCGGACGGCAGAGCCGGCAACTGTCGGCGGCAGTCCTGGCAAAAGCCCCGGTCTGCCCGGCAGTCTCCGCAGAGCAAACATGGTTGATTAAATATTGTGCACTTGTCAGATATGAGCCTTGTCAGGTTTGACAGCATGGCGCCCTCCCCAGCAAGATGCGCTGATTCGACCCACGCCCGACCGGGCGTGGCACTCTGACGGTCCTGACGGCGGAAGCCGGAATTATCCTTGCCTGATCAAGGCCTTCCATCGCCGGACAGTGACCACCGCCAGGATAGACCATGCATTCTTCCGCTATTGAATTCAAGCCTTCCGCCACCCCGCACCCGGAATCTCCCAGCTGGACTGTGGCGGAAATCGAAACGCTATTGGCGCTGCCCTTCATGGAACTAGTGTTCCGCGCGGCCGAGATTCATCGCCAGTTCTTCGATCCCACCAAGGTGCAACTGTCCACGCTGATTTCCATCAAGACCGGCGGCTGTCCGGAGGACTGCGGTTACTGCCCGCAATCGACGCATCACGACACGCCGGTGCCCAACCAGCCGATGCTGACGGTTGACGAGGTCTTGAGCGCCGCGCGCTCGGCCAAGGCCAACGGCGCCAGCCGCTTTTGCATGGGCGCGGCCTGGCGCGGCCCCAAGGACGCGGACTTGGAGAAAACCTTGGAAATGGTCAAGGAAGTCAAAGCCTTGGGTCTGGAAACCTGCGCCACCTTTGGTTTATTGAAGGGGGGGCAGGCGGAAAAACTGAAGGCGGCGGGCCTGGATTATTACAATCACAATCTGGATACCTCGCCGGACAAATATTCCGATATCATTGCCACGCGCGACTATGAAGACCGCCTCGACACTTTGGGAAAAGTACGCAGTGCGGGTCTATCGGTGTGCTGTGGTGGTATTGTTGGCATGAATGAAACCCGCAACGATCGCGCAGGTCTGATTGCACAGCTAGCGAATCTTGAGCCGCAACCGGAATCGGTGCCGATCAACAAGCTGGTCAAGGTAGAGGGCACGCCGCTGGAAGGCGCCGCGCCGCTGGACTGGACCGAGTTTGTGCGCACCATCGCGGTGGCCCGCATTGTGATGCCCAAAACCTATGTGCGATTGTCCGCCGGACGCCGGGAAATGGATGAGTCCACGCAGGCTTTGTGCTTCCTTGCGGGGGCCAATTCCATCTTTTACGGCGACAAGCTCTTGACGACCGGCAATCCCGAGGTGGACGCCGACCGGCTGTTGCTGGAAAAGCTTGATCTGACGCCGCTTTGAGAGGATTGGGCGGCGGATTCGCGGGCGATGTAAAAAATGTATATATAAGGAATAGCTTGGGCGGCCGGCGAGGCCGGTTCCGGCCAAGCCCTTTTCACGGGATATTTCGAGCCGATATGCGCCTTCAAGACCTGCCTGCCGCCCTGCTGGACCTTTCCACCACTCATTGCCGTCGCCACCGCGCGGTCATCGACAGCCCGCAAGGAGTCGAAGTGGTGGTGGACGGGCGTTCCTATGTCTCTTTCGCCAGCAACGATTACCTTGGACTAGCCGATCACCCGGCTCTGGTGCGCGCCGCGCAGCAGGGCCTTGAGCGTTGGGGGGTGGGCGGCGGTTCCTCGCATTTGCTGGCCGGCCACTTCAGCGTGCAACAGCAGGCCGAAGAGGCGCTGGCGGAATTCGTCGGCCAGCCTGCGGCATTATTGTTCGGCTCCGGTTACGCGGCCAATCTGGCGATTGTCAGCAGTTTGCTGGACCGCGGCGACGCGGTGTTCGCCGACCGGCTGAACCATGCCTCGCTGAACGACGCCTGTAGACTGAGCCGCGCCGAGTTCAAGCGCTTTCATCACAATGACCTGGCGCAGCTGGAGCGTTTGCTGGCGGAGTCCAGCGCGCGCTCCAAACTGATCGCGGTGGAGTCTGTGTACAGCATGGACGGCGATGAAGCCCCGCTGCCGGCGTTGCTGGCCTTGGCCGAGCGTTATGACGCCTGGCTGTATGTGGACGACGCCCATGGCTTCGGCGTGTTGGGCGATGGCCGCGGCGCGCTGGCCGAGCATGGGCTGTCCAGCCCGCGCTTGATTTACATGGCGACCTTGGGCAAGGCCGCCGGCGTGGCCGGCGCCTTCATCTCCGGTGGAACGGATTTGGTGGAGTGGCTGATCAATTCCGCGCGCAGCTATATTTACACTACCTCCCAGCCGCCGGCCTTGGCCTGTGCGATTCTGGCCAGCCTGCGTTTGATCGCCGAGGCGGACGAGCGGCGCGCGCGGCTGCGGGAATCGATAGAAACCGTCAAATCCGGACTATCTGAATTCAAATACTCTGTAGGGGCTTCCCGAACGCCGATTCAGCCACTTATCATAGGCGGCGAAGAACAGGCGTTGGCCCTGGCCGCTCGTCTGCGCGACCAGGGCTTGTGGGTGCAGGCGATCCGCCCGCCCACGGTAGCGGCCGGGACGGCGCGCTTGCGTCTGTCTTTGTCGGCCATGCATCAGCCGGAACACTTGCAGCGCTTGCTGTCCTGTATTCAGCGCGCGGCGGCGTCCTGAGCCGGCGCGCCCATGGGGAGGGGCGCGCCGGCATGGCCGGATTTTCCAGCTAACTCATACTACGATAATCACATGAAGAGCATGGCTGAATATCTGGCGACGCCAGAGCAGGCCGCCGCAATGGCGCTGTCTCTGCTGCAAGAGCAGGGAGGGGTGCGCGTTGCCGCGGTCTGGCGGCAGCTGGGGGCGGCCTGGCAGCTCTTGGCGGCCTTGGGCGCCGCCGACGCCTTGCCCAGCGTAGAGACGTTGGAGGGCGGCGGCCGGTTGGACGCGGGCTGTGAGGCCATGCCCTTGCGCGCCGGGGAGCAGGTGCTGGGATGGCTGGTGTGGCGGGGGGACGCCGGGCCGGCGCTGAATCCTTCCGCGGCCTTGCTGTGCGCCCATCTGCTGTGCGCGCGGCTGGGCGCGGAGCAGGTGGCCGCGCGCGAAGCCAATGAAGCCTTGTTCGATATTTCGCAATTGGCCGAAGAGTGCGGCACCATCGATCAGGTTCTGCCCGGCCTGCACCGTCAGATGATGCGGTTGATGGATGCTCGCAACTTCTACATTGCTCTGTACGACGATGAGGCCCAGGTTATCCACTTTCCCTTCTACATCGACCAACGCGATCCCGCTCCGCCCGCCAGCGACGCCATTTTTCCGCTGGCCGGCCACGCCCAGTCCTTGACCGCCTGGTTGATCCGCGGTGGCAAGCCGGTGGTGCTGAGCCGGGAACGCTTGCTGGAAGTGTGCCAGCAGGAGGGCTTGAGCCGACAGGGACTGTTGCCGGCCAGCTGGATGGGCGCGCCGCTGGCCAATGCCGGCGGCCATGTGATCGGCGCGGTGGTGCTGCAGCTGTACGAGGATCAAACGCCGCTGACCTCGGCCGAGCAGCAGTTGTTTCTGTTCGCCGCCCGCCATGTCGGCTTTGTGCTGGAGCGGGTGTTGCATCGCAGCCAGCTGGAGCGCCAGGTTTGGCTGCGCACCAGCGAGCTCGAAGGCGCCAACGCGCGACTGCGCGCGGAGGTGGCCGAACGCAAGCGCGCCGAGCGTTTCCAGGGCGCCTTGTTCCGTATCGCGGAGTTGTCCAATACCAGCTTGTCGCTGGAAGCTTTTCTCGGTGGCCTGCACCGGCTGCTGGCCGAAATGGTGCCGGCGCGCAATTGCCTGGTGGCTTTGTACGATCAGGCCGAAGATTGCATCAGCTTTCCCTACTGCGCCGACGAATACGCGCCGCCGCTCAAGCCGCATAGGCCGGGCAAGGGCTTTGTCGAACAGGTGCTGCACAGCGGACGGCCTTTGCTGATTGATCCCTATTCGCAGCTGAACCGCCAGCTCGAGGCCGATGAGGAGCTGCCCCGACCCAAGAGCTGGCTGGGTGTGCCCCTGTATTGCGGCACCGATCTCTTGGGCGTGCTGGCGGTGCAAAGTTACGAAGAGGAGGTGGTCTACAACTTCCGCGATCAAGAAGTGCTGGAATTCGTCGCCAACCACATCGGGGCGGCGCTGACCCGGGTCAAGGCGCTGGAAAGCCTGCAAACCGCTTACGTGGAACTGGAGCAACGGGTGCGGGAGCGGACCAGCGAGCTGGACGCGGTCAACGCCCAGTTGGAGTTCGACAGCCTGCACGATCCGCTGACCAAGCTGCCTAACCGCAGCTATTTTTCCAAGGCCTTGCGCCGGGCTTGGGAGACGTATTCGCATGGCGGAGGCGAGCGCTTCGCGGTGCTGTTCATCGATCTGGATCGCTTCAAGCTGGTCAACGACACACTGGGGCACTTGGCCGGCGACCACCTTTTGTTCGAAGCCGGCGCGCGCATCCGTTCCTGCTTGCGCCATTACGATTTTCTGGCGCGGCTGGGCGGCGACGAGTTCGCGGTGTTGATGTTCGGCATGGACGGCGGCGGCGACTGCGAGCGCATCGCTCAGCGCATCGTCAGCGAGTTTGAGCGGCCGGTGATCCTGGCGGGGCGGGAGGTGTTTTCCACCGCCAGCGTCGGGGTAGTGCTGGCGGACCACGAGCATTACCACAAGGCCGACGACCTGCTGCGCGACGCGGACCACGCGATGTATTGCACCAAGCAGCAGGGGCGGCAGGGTTATACCTTGTTTAACCATGAGCTGCGCGTCAACCAGGCGGACCAGTTGGCGCTGGAGAGCGAACTGCGGCGCGCGCTGGAGGAAGAGGGGCAGTTGCTGCCGTACTTCCAGCCCTTCATTGAAGGCGACAGCGGCGAGCTGGTCGGCTTTGAAGCCTTGGCCCGCTGGCAGCATCCGCAGCGCGGTCTGATTTCGCCGGGTTTGTTCCTGCCCATCGCCGAGGAGAGCGGGCTGATTACCCGTCTGGACCGTTATATGCTGAACGCCGCCTGCGCTCAATTGAGCGCGTGGCGCGCTCAGGGCCGGGTGGGGCCGGAGGTGGCCCTGCACATCAATCTGTCGTCGGCCCATTTCCACGATCCGGAACTGGCGGCCTGGATAGGCGAGCGCATTCGGCATTACCGGCTGCCGCCGGCGACGCTGCATCTGGAAATCACCGAAAGCGCGCTGATCGATCAGCCGGAAATCGCCGCGACCGTGATGCACGCGTTGCATGAATTGGGGGTGCGGCTGGCCTTGGACGACTTCGGCACCGGTTATTCAGCGCTGTCCTATCTGCACCGCTATCGCTTCGATGTGCTGAAAATAGACCAGTCCTTCGTCTTCGACCTGGACCGCACTCAGGAATCGGCGGCTATCGTGCGGGCCATTCTGGCGTTGGCCAAGGCCTTGGATCTGGAGGTGGTGGCCGAAGGCGTGGAAACCGCGGCTCAACTGGCCATGCTCAAAAAGATGGGCTGCGGCAAACTGCAGGGCTTTTACTTCGCCGCTCCGGCGCCGGCCCAGGGCGTGGACTGGGAGCGGCTGGCCCGCTTCCGCAAGGCGTTCCAAAGTGAGCGCTAGCGGATGGCGGCGTTGGCCGCAGACATTTAACCGCTGGCGCTACAATCTGTACGCTCCGGTCTACGACAGGGTGGCGCAGGCTTTCGCCGCGCGCCGTCGCCGTTCCATCGCCTTGCTCAATCCGCAGCCAGAGGAACGCATCCTGTTGGTGGCCGCCGGCACCGGTTTGGATCTGGATTTTATGGTGCGCTGCCGCCATGTGGCCGCGATCGACATTTCGGACGGCATGCTGGCGCGGCTGAGCGCTCACGCGGTGGCCCTGGGCATGGCGGTGGATGCCAGGGTGATGGACGCGCAGGCGATGGATTTCCCCGACGCCAGCTTTGACGCGGTGGTGCTGCATCTGGCGTTGGCGGTGGTGCCGGACCCGCAAGCCTGCATCCGCGAAGTGGAGCGCGTGCTCAAGCCCGGCGGACGGGCGGCGGTGTTCGATAAATTCCTGCCCGACGGCCGGCGGCCGTCTTTGTTGCGCAGCGCCGGCAACCTGCTGTCGCGCGTGATCGCCACCGACATCAACCGCCGGCTGGAGGATATCCTGGCGGCCTGTCGTTTAAGCAAGGTTCATGACGAAGATGCCGGACTAGGTGGTTTCTTTCGCATCGCGATCTTGCGAAAATGAAGGTTTCACCCCATCTGGTCGTCCATGAGTCTGTTTGTTGAAACGCTGGGTCAAGGCCCGGACGTAGTCCTGCTGCACGGTTGGGGCTTGCATGGCGGCGTGTTCAGCCGCGTGGCGGCGCAATTGGCCGTTGGTCATTGCGTGCATCTGGTCGATCTGCCCGGTCACGGCGCGTCCGCCCCATTGGCCTCCTTCGACGCCGACGCGGTGGCCGATCTGTTGGATCAGGCTTTTCCGTTGCCGCTGCAATTGGTGGGCTGGTCGCTGGGCGGCTTGATCGCCCAGCATTGGGCGGCCCGCCATCCCGACAAGATCAAGAGCCTGGCCTTGGTGGCGACCAGCCCGCGCTTCGTGCGCGACGACAGCTGGCCGCACGCGCAGGAGCGCAAGTCCATTGAAGCGGTGGCCGCCAGCCTGGACGGCGCCTTCGAGCAGACGCTGGAACGTTTCCTGGCCTTGCAGATGATGGGCGCGCCGTCCGCGCGCGACACGCTGAAGGCCTTGCGCGCGGACTTGTTCGCCCATGGCCGGCCGCAAGGCCTGCTGCCGGCGCTGGAGCTGCTGCTTATGGCCGACGCGCGCGCGCTGGCCGGCCGCATTCAATGCCCGGTGGGACTGTTCTACGGCGCCCGCGACGCCATCACGCCGATAGGCGCCGGCCGTTGGCTGGCCGACGCGCTGGGCGATGCCCGGCTTTATGAATTTCCGCAAGCGTCGCACGCGCCGTTTCTGTCGCACGAAGCCGAATTCGTCGCCGCGCTTGCCCAGCATTTGGAAACCCATGCATGACTGAAGCGTTTTACACCGACAAGGCGCGCGTGCGCGCCTCGTTCGAGAAGGCCGCCGCCAGCTACGACTCCGCCGCGGTCTTGCAGCGCGAAGTCTCCGACCGGATGTCCGAGCGGCTGGACTACATCAAGTTTCAGCCGCAAGTGGTGCTGGACGCCGGCGCCGGCACGGGTTACGGCTCGGCCCAGCTGCGCGCCCGCTACCCGGACGCGCGCGTGGTGGAACTGGACCTGGCTCAGGCGATGCTGCAAGCCTCCCGCGCCAAGCAGCAAAGCGGCGACGGCCTGTTGAAAAAGCTGTTCCGTCCCAGCCTGCCGTGGCAGGTGGTGGCCGATGTCGAGCGCCTGCCGCTGGCCGACGCCAGCGTGGACATGATCTGGTCCAGCCTCACCATCCAGTGGGTCAACGTGCCGGATAGCGTGTTCGCCGAATTCCGCCGCGTGTTGAAGCCCGAAGGCATGCTGATGTTTTCCACCCTGGGCCCAGATACCCTGCATGAACTGCGGGGCGCCTTCGCCGGAGTGGACCGCGCCACCCACGTCAACCAATTCATCGACATGCACGATCTGGGCGACGCGCTGATGCGCGCCGGTTTCGCCGAGCCGGTGATGGACATGGAAAAAATCGTGTTGACCTATGGCCGCGCCCGCGAGGTGATGGCGGACCTGAAAGCCATCGGCGCGCACAACGCCACCAGCGGCCGCGGACGCGGCCTGATGGGCAAGCACGCCTGGCAGCGGGTGGAGGCGGCGTATGAGGATTTGCGCCGCGACGGCAAGCTGCCGGCCACCTACGAGGTGGTGTACGGTCATGCCTGGAAGGGCAGCGACAAGAAACTGGCCAAGTTCAGCGACGACGGCCGCCAGGTGATCGAGTTCGTCAAGAAACGGCCGGAATAGGCGATGCCGACCATCCGCTCGGCGACGCAAGCAGACGCCGCTTGCCTGGCCGCTTTGTCGATTCAAGTGTGGCTGAGCACCTACGTGACCGACGGCGTCCGCAGGGACATGGCCGACTATGTGCTGAACGAATTCACGCCGGCCAATTTCGAGACGCTGATCGCCAGCCCCTCGCATCATCTGCTGGCGATGGAGCAAGACGGATTTTTGCTTGGCTATGCGCTGATGAAGCTGGACAGCCCATGCCGAGGCTGCGATTTCCCCACCGTGGAAATGCTCCGGCTTTATCTGGTGGAGAGCCGAACCGGGGAAGGCCTGGGCCGACGTTTGCTGGCAGCGGCGCGGCGATGGGCGCTCGATCTTCCCGGACAACCGCGTTTGTGGCTGACGGTGTGGCACCGCAACGAGCGCGCGATCGCGTTCTACCGCCGGCTAGGCATGACCGTTCACGGCGAATGCCATTTCGAATTGGAGGGCGCGCGGCATCTGAATTACGTGATGCTGGATTGCGCGTCCGTTGGGGCGGTTCCGACCACCGCCGATGCCTGAAAGCCCGATGAAATCATGATGAGTAAACACACACTCCGCCCCTGGCTGTTGGCGGGCATGGCCGCGCTGCTGTCGGCTTGTTCCACCTTGTCTTCTCCTCCCGCGGCGGTGCCGCCCAAGCCGGTGCTGAAGCCCAAGATCGGCTTGGCGCTGGGCGGCGGCGCGGCCAAGGGCTTCGCCCACGTTGGCGTGATCAAGGTGTTGGAAGCCGCTGGCCTCACGCCGGACCTGGTGACCGGCACCAGCGCCGGCAGTGTGGTCGGCAGCCTGTACGCGTCCGGTCTTAGCGGCATGCAGTTGCAAAGCCGGGCGATTCAATTGGACGAATCCAATCTCACCGACTGGACCTTGTCCAGCAAGGGCGTGATCAAGGGCGAGAAACTACAGAACTGGATCAACGCTCAGGTGGCCAACAAGACCATGGAACAACTGCCGCGCCCGTTCGGCGCGGTGGCCACCGAGCTGGACAGCGGCCGCAAAGTGGTGTTCCGCCTGGGCAACACCGGCCAGGCCGTACGCGCGTCGGCCAGTATTCCCAATGTGTTCCTGCCGGTGAAGATAGGCAACAAGAGCTATGTCGACGGCGGCCTGGTCAGCCCGGTGCCGGTCAGCGCCGCGCGCGAGATGGGCGCGGACTTTGTCATCGCCGTCGATATCTCGGCGCGGCCGCGCAAGGGTGCCGCCACCGGCTTTCTGTCCATGTTGGACCAGAGCCTGAACATCATGAACGGACCGGCGCTGGCGCAAGAACTGAAGCAGGCCGATGTGGTGATCCGCCCGCAGGTGCAGAATATCGGATCCGCTCAATTTGACGCGCGTCATCAGGCTATTCTGGAAGGCGAGCGCGCCGCGCAGGCGGCGCTGCCGCAGATCCGGCAATTGCTGCAGCAAAAAGCCGTTGCCATGAATAAGTAATGGCATAATGCTGCCGGGCTGGTCCTGCATCGCAGCATGGCCGGCCGCCTTCCATCAGCAACCGCAGGCACGGCCTGCCTGGAGACCTGAATGATCAAGCTTTACGGCGCTGCGCTGTCCCCTTATTACAACAAGGTCAAAATCGCCTTGCTGGAAAAGGGCGTCAACTTCCAAGAAATCCTCACCGCCCCTTCGCAGCAGGAAGAACTGCTGGCGAAGAGCCCGATGGGCAAGATTCCTTTTGTCGAAGTGGGCGGCCACGCCATGGCGGAGTCATCGGTGATCCTGGAATGGCTGGAGGACGCCTATCCCACCGCCTCCTTGCTGCCGCCGACGCCGAACGGCCGCGCTCACGCGCGCCAACTGAGCGCGATGCTGGATTTGTACGTGTTGTTGCCGGCGCTGCCGCTTTACCGCCATTGGCTGTTCGGCAGCCCGCTGGAAGCCGGCGGCATTGACGCCGCTCGCCAGCAGATCACTCGAGGCGTGGCGGCCTGCGCGCAGTTGCTGGATTACGGGCCTTGGGCCTGTGGCGAAGATTTCAGCAGCGCCGACATCAGCGCCGCCTGCATCCTGCCGGCGCTGGAGCAGATGAGCAAAGCCTTGCTGGGCGAAGACGTAACCGCCGCCTTCCCCGACCGAGAGGCCTATCTGCAGCGCCTGTCCGCGCGCAGAAGCGTGAACCGGACCTGGAGCGAGAGAGAGGCGGCCTTGACCGCGTTTCGTGCGCGTCAGCAGCAGTAGGGTAGACCGCAGGCCAGGGCTGATCCGCTTGCCGGCATTCGGCGTTTGAGTAATTATAGAGCTCAAACTCCAATCAAGTGTTTGCCCACAGTGCAAACGCCTTGCCCAAGCGGGAGACCGTGATGAAGTTCGATATTCAGTTGCTGCTGCTGGCGATGGCGCCGGTGTTTCTGGCCTTCGTGGCCGGCGAGTTGTGGCATCTGCGCCGGCAGGGCCGGCTCAGCCTTTACGACTGGCGGGACTCGGTGTGCTGCGCCTGTTTGGGTTTGTTGCACCAGGGCGCGGACAAGCTGGCCTGGGTGCTGGTGCTGCCCTTGTACGCATGGATTTATCAGCAGCACCGTTTGTTTCAGTTTTCCGATTCCTGGCTCAGTTTCCTGCTGCTGTTCATTGGCCAGGATTTTCTCTACTACTGGTTCCACCGCGTTAGTCATCGCGTGCGCTGGCTGTGGGCGGCGCACAGCGTCCATCACAGCTCTACCCGCATGAATTTCACCACCGCCTTCCGTCAAAGCCTGATGTATCCGCTGGCCGGCATGTGGGCGTTCTGGCTGCCGCTTGCCTGGCTGGGCTTCCCGCCGGAGCAGGTGGTGGGCGTGGTGTTGCTGAACCTGGCCTTCCAGTTCTTCGTGCATACCCAGGCCTGCCCCAAGCTGGGTTGGCTGGAGTACGTGCTCAACACCCCGTCCATCCATCGCGGCCACCATGCCAAGAATCCGCGCTACATCGACCATAACTACGCCGGCGTGCTGGTGGTCTGGGACCGCCTGTTCGGCACCTATGTCGAAGAGAGCGCCGACGACCCATGCGACTACGGCACCGTCAAGCCGGTGAACAGCTTCAATCCGCTGTGGGTGAGCGTGGTGGAATGGCGCGACATGCTGCGCGAAGCCTGGCGCGCGCCAAACTGGAAAGACCGTTGGACGGTCTTGTTCGGCCCGCCGGAAGAGGCGGAGGCGGCCGCGGTGCGCTGGCGCTGAGGGCATGAAAAAAGCGGACCGGGAGGTCCGCTTTTGCGTGGCGATCAGGATGGTTTGTCGCTTGAAGAACGTTTCAATGCAGTATCGCCGATGCGCAACAGATCGTGAGCGGGTTTTAAACCAGCACTTTGCCGTTCTTGGCCGGCAAGGTCTTGCCCTTGGGCTTGCGGTCCATGCGGACGGTGCCGGTCTTGCCGTCCAGCGAGTATTTGACGTCGTAGCCGACGACCTTCTCGCTGCTTTCGTTCACTTCATTGCAAATGGTCTGGGTGCTGTTGACCTGATCGCGTTGTTGCATGCCTTCCTGCACCTTGTTGCCGGCCAAGCCGCCGGCCAGCGCGCCGATCACGGTGGCGGCTTTCTTGCCGTTGCCGCCGCCCACTTGATTGCCCAGCAC
Source organism: Chromobacterium fluminis (assembly GCF_011602385.1). NCBI lineage: Bacteria > Pseudomonadati > Pseudomonadota > Betaproteobacteria > Neisseriales > Chromobacteriaceae > Chromobacterium > Chromobacterium fluminis. Next base: position 43,386 of record NZ_JAAOMA010000005.1, read on the forward strand.
GCCGCCGAGCACGCCGCCTATCACCGAGCCCGCGATGCGGTTTTGATCCTGCACCGGCGCTTGATGGGTCACTTGCTCCTGATGGCAGACCTGCTTGGGCGCATTGACGGTTTCCTTGATCGGCGTCACCGCCAGAATGCGGGCATGCGTGGCGTGAACCGGCGCCGCGGGCTTGGCCGGCGCGCTCGGTTCGGCGGGCTTCGCAACGGCTTGAGCCGTTTGAGCGGCGGTCGGCGCAGCCGCCGCGACGATCGCCGGAGCGGAGGCCACCGTGGGAGGCAACACCGCTACCGCGGCGGATGCTGCGGCCGGCGCGCTGGCGGTTTGCTGAGGCGCGGCCGCGGTTTGCGGGTTGGATTTCACGGCTTGATAGCCGGCCACGCCCAGGCCGCCAAGGGCAATGCCGCCGCCCAGCACGCTGGCGATCAACAAGGATTGTTTCATGGTTTGTCTCCAAAAAGCGGGCCGTCTATGCAGCCGTAATCATGATGGGTGAGATGAAATTCAGACACTTTATGGTGGCAGACAGTTGCAAATTAAATGTTTTCCATTTGTTACTAAAAGTGGCGAATCGTTAGCGTTTACGGTGACGAGGACGGGAATCGGCTATCGGTAGCGGTTTGATTTAAATCAAGATATCGGCGAGCAAACGCTTGCTTATATGTCTTTGGTATTGTTGGGGCGGGGGAGTGGGCTCGTAGCAGAAATTTGCAGTAGTCTGCAGATAATTGAGCAATTAGAGCAAAGTTTTTGTTTAAATAATCGAATTTAATTTCATTGTATCCAATATATGACGCTATTAAGGCATAAAAATCCAATGTCTTCATTTGACGCGAGGCGGGCTTGAGTGCTTAATGTCCAGCTTGTTGTTGTTTGCAACAGAAACGAAGCGGCTTGCCTGAATTGTCATGCTGTTGGTATTAATGTTGCTGGAAAATGATGATTGAGGGGCTTGTCTTGACTGATATTTCAAACGAAGCCGGTTTGAAGCGCGGTTTGAAAAACCGCCACATCCAATTGATCGCGCTGGGCGGCGCGGTGGGCACCGGCCTGTTCCTCGGTTCGGCCAGCGTGCTGAAAGCCGCTGGCCCGTCGATGATTCTGGGCTACGCCATCGCTGGCCTGATCGCCTTCATGATCATGCGCCAACTGGGCGAAATGGTGGCGCAAGAGCCGGTGGCCGGCTCCTTCAGCCACTTCGCCTACCGTTACTGGGGCGATTTCGCCGGCTTCCTGTCCGGCTGGAACTACTGGGTATTGTACATCCTGGTCAGCATGGCCGAGCTCACCGCCGTAGGCGCCTATGTTCAGTACTGGTGGCCGCATGTGCCCGCCTGGGTGTCGGCGTTGGTGTTCTTCGTTTGTATCAACGGCATCAACCTGGCCAACGTCAAGGTTTACGGCGAAGCGGAGTTTTGGTTCGCCTTGATCAAGGTGGTGGCGGTGATCGCGATGATTTTGTTTGGCGGCTATCTGCTGCTGACCGGCACCGGGGGGCCGCAGGCCTCGGTGAGCAATCTGTGGAGCGACGGCGGTTTCTTCCCGCACGGCTTTGGCGGCTTGTTCATGATGATGGCGGTGATCATGTTCTCCTTCGGCGGCCTGGAGCTGATTGGCCTGACCGCTGCCGAGGCGGACAATCCGCGCACCACCATCCCCAAGGCGGTGAATCAGGTGATCTACCGCATTCTGATCTTCTACATCGGTTCGCTGGTGGTGCTGCTGTCCCTGTACCCGTGGAGCAAGGTGGCGTCCGGCGGCAGCCCCTTCGTGATGATCTTCCAGCAGATTGGTTCCGGCCTCACTGCCAATCTGCTTAACTTCGTGGTGTTGACCGCGGCGCTGTCGGTGTACAACAGCAGCGTCTACGCCAATAGCCGCATGCTGTACGGCCTGGCCAAGCAGGGCAATGCGCCCAAGACTTTGATGAAGGTAGATAAACGCGGCGTGCCGGTGACGGCGATTCTGGTGTCGGCGGCGGCGACTTTTGCCTGCGTAATTCTCAACTACGTGTTGCCGGGCGAGGCGCTGGGCATCTTGATGTCGCTGGTGGTGGCCGCCTTGGTGACCAACTGGGCGATGATCAGTCTGACGCACTTGAAGTTCCGCCGCGCCAAGGTCGAGGCCGGCGAACAACTGGTGTTCAAATCATTCTGGTTCCCGCTGACCAACTGGGTCTGCCTGGCCTTCATGGCAATGATTCTGTTGATCCTGCTGCTGACCCCGGGCGCCGCGGTATCGGTCTATGTGTTGCCGATATGGCTGGGGTTGTTGTGGGTAGGTTATCGCGCCAAGGGCGCGCCGGCGGCGGAGCCCGCGCGCCAAACGCCTTGAGGATGTTCTCATCGGTCGCTCGGCGACCGTAATCGGCAGGGCCCCCTCCCTAGGCGGCCCTGCTTTTTTACGTAGGCTTATCCGACCCTAAAATGTTTATTGGACTATATGTCTAATAAATTGAGGTCATGGCATTGGTATGCAATCCTTTGCCAAATATAGTTAAATGTTTTTTGACCGTATGTCTTATTTTGTTTAATCTGGTCATGGTTTGTTTGAAGTTGATGTATGTAATAGGGATGTCTTGCTGATTTTATTGGACAATTTGTCCAGTTTGCGAGTGGTAAGGGCCTTGCTGCATTGATGAAGCAATACCGTTCCATTCACTCAATCAGCAGGAGACGCCAAGGTGAGCGTTACCCCCACTTCCACCGGTTTGAAGCGCGAGCTGAAAAACCGCCATATTCAGTTGATCGCGCTGGGCGGCGCGATCGGCACCGGTCTGTTCCTGGGCTCGGCCAGCGTGTTGAAAGCGGCTGGACCATCGATGATTCTCGGCTACGCCGTCGCCGGCTTCATCATTTTCCTGATCATGCGCCAATTGGGCGAAATGCTGGCCGAAGAGCCGGTGGCCGGTTCGCTTAGCCATTTCGCCGACCGCTACTGGGGCAAGTTTCCCGCCTTCTTGTCCGGCTGGAATTACTGGGCGCTGTATGTGCTGGCCGGCATGGCCGAACTGACGGCCGCCGGCGAATACGTGCGCTACTGGTGGCCGGATGTGCCCACCTGGGTTACCGCTCTGGTCTTCTTCACGGTGATCACCGGCGTCAATCTGAGCAGCGTCAAATATTACGGCGAGACGGAGTTCTGGTTCGCGCTGATCAAGGTGGGCGCGGTGATCGCGATGATCGTGTTCGGCGGCTATCTGCTCTTGTCCGGTAACGGCGGGCCGCAGGCCTCGGTGAGCAATCTGTGGCGCGATGGCGGCTTCTTCCCGCACGGCTTTGGCGGCTTGTTCATGACGATGGCGGTGATCATGTTCTCCTTCGGCGGGCTGGAGCTGATCGGCATGGCGGCGGCGGAGACCCAGGACCCGCAGAAAACCATTCCCAAGGCGGTGAACCAGGTGATCTACCGCGTGCTGATCTTCTATATCGGCTCGCTGGCGGTATTGCTGTCCTTATATCCGTGGAGCAAGGTGGCCGCCGGCGGCAGCCCCTTCGTCATGATTTTCGAGCAGATCGGCGCTGGTTTCGCCGCGCACGGGCTCAATTTCGTGGTGCTGACCGCGGCCTTGTCGGTGTACAACGGCGGCGTCTACGCCACCAGCCGCATGTTGTTCAGCCTGGCTCAGCAGGGCAATGCGCCCAAGCGCATGGCCAAGCTGGACAAGCGCGGGGTGCCGGTCAATGCCACCTTGTTCTCGGCTCTGGCGACTTTCGCCGGCGTGGTGCTTAACTACCTGTTGCCCAACGGCGCGCTGGCGCTGCTGATGTCCTTGGTGGTAACCGCGCTGGTGATTAACTGGGCGATGATTAGCCTGACGCATCTGAAGTTCCGCCGTGCTCAGGGCGGCCGCAAGCTGGTGTTCGCTTCCCTGTGGCATCCGGCGGCCAACTGGCTGTGCCTGGCCTTTATGGCGATGATTCTGGGCGTGATGCTGTTCACGCCGGGCGTCGCGGTATCGGTGTATGTGCTGCCGGCCTGGCTGTTGGTGTTGTGGCTGGGTTTTCGGCTGAAGCGGGCGGGGATGGCGGAGGCCGGCTTGGCTGTCGACAAGGCGTGAGCGCGCATGCCGGGCTTGACGTACTGAGGCGTAAACCGGCATGCTGGCACACTTATGAAGCAGAAGATCCCATTCCAAACCAAATCGTGGTGGTGGCGCAGCTAATCGGCGCGCCAGGGATTTTCGCATCTGCTTTCCGGGCCGCCGTCATGGGCGGCCTTGTTGTATTCAGCGTTACCCTGTGCGGCGGCAAACTGTTCTGACTCAGGAGTTGTCATGTCTCGCACGCAATGGGGTTCCCGCCTCGGTTTCATTCTGGCTTCGGCCGGTGCCACGGTCGGCCTGGGCTCCATCTGGAAGTTTCCTTACGTCACCGCGATGAATGGCGGCGGCGCCTTTCTACTGATCTATCTATTGCTGACCTTCACCTTGGGCATCGCCTTGCTGTTGGCCGAGATCGCCATCGGCCGCGCGGCGGCCTGCGGCGCGGTGAGCGCTTTTGCCCAGCTGGGCTCGCGCCGCTGGAAGCTGGTGGGCTACGCCGGCGTGTTGTGCGGCTTTCTAGTGTTTTCCTTCTACAGCGTGGTGGGCGGCTGGACTCTGGGCTATCTGCTGCGAGCGGTGGACGGCCGGGTGATGAGCAACGACCCGGCGGCGCTGGCGCGCTTGTTCGGCGATTATGTGTCCGATCCCTTCGAATCCCTGCTGACTCACGCCTTATTCACCGGGCTGACCTTGCTGGTGGTGATGTGCGGGGTGCAGAAGGGGATTGAGCGGGCCGGCAAGGTGCTGATGCCGCTGTTGTTCCTGCTGATGCTGGGCTTGATCGCGCGCTCGCTGACCTTGCCGGGCGCGGAGGCCGGCGTGGCGGCCCTGCTGACGCCGGATTTCTCCAAAGTGACGCCGGGCATGTTGGTGGAGGCCTTGGGCCTGGCCTTCTTCTCCTTGTCGGTGGGCGCCGGCTGCATGATCGCCTACGGTTCCTACCTGGGCAGGGACGCGAAACTGGCGGGAGCGGCTTTGTGGGTGACCGGCCTGACCACGCTGACCTCGGTCTTGGCCGGCCTGATGATCTTTCCGGCGATCTACGCCTTCGGTCTGGATCCGCAGGCCGGTCCGGGCCTGACCTATATGACCATGCCGGTGGTGTTCAACCACCTGCCTTTCGGCCAAGGCTTGGCGACGGCTTTCTTTCTGCTGCTGCTGATGGCGGCGCTGACTTCTTCGGTGTCCTTGCTGGAACTGGTGGCGGTGTTTCCCATCGATGAATGGGGCGTCGGCCGCCGTAAGGCGACGCTGCTCATCTGTCTGCTGGTGTTTTGCGCCGGGGTGCCGGCGGCATTGTCCTTTGGGCCGCTGGCGGATTGGAAGCTGTTCGGCCGCAATGTGTTCGAGCTGATGGATTACACCGCGTCCAACATCCTGCTGCCGCTGGGCGGTATCGGCACCGCCTGCTTCGCCGGCTGGGTGATCTGGCCGACCATGCGAGCCGAGTTGCAACTGCCCAGGGCCTTGGCGTCCGGCGTGCGTTTCATCTATTGCTGGGCGGCGCCGGTCCTGATCGGTTTGGTGCTGGTCTACAATATCTGAGCCGAGGTTCCGCGCGCGGCCCGCTGCCCATTGCCGGCCGCGAGCCGCGAAAGCGGCTCACGCTGGCTCCGAACGGGTTCTCAGAACGTTTTTACGATCTCGCGAGCGAAGGCGAGACAAGGCGAAAACAGCGGAGAAAGCGGAATGTACAGGTGGTACATGAGCATTTCGAAGTTGGTTTCAACGCCCTTGTCCAACTATCCCGCCGACGCGCAGCAGATCGTAAACAGGTTCTTAGAGCCAGCGCAGCAAGCCGTAGACGACGAAACTGACCACAATGGCGAGCAGGGTTTTGCCGTTTTTCCACGCCACCGCGATGGCGACCAAGGTACCGATCAGGTAGGCGTTGCCCAGCGACAGATCAATGTGTCCGGCCGGGGCCAGCGCCATCGGCGCCACCAGCGCCGACAGCACCGCCGCCGGCACATAGTGCAGCGCGCGGTTCAGCCAGTCCGGGAAAGCCAGCCGCTGACCGAACACCAGAAAGCTGGCGCGGATCAGCAAAGTGGCCGCCAGCATGCCGAATATCATCCACCACTGGTTCATGCCGCCTCCTTGCGCTTGCCTTCCAGCAAGAGCCCGGCGCCGACGCCCAGCAGCGCCGCCAGCATCAGATCCAGCTTGTAGGGCAGGCCGCGCGCCAACAGCGCGGTCAGGCCGGCTACCGTCGCGGCCGCCAGCGTAGGCCGCTTTTTCAATTGCGGCGCGACGATGGCGGCGAAGGTCGCCACCATGGCGAAGTCCAGCCCCAGTTGCGCCAGCCCGGGCACCGAACGTCCCAACAGAATGCCGGCCAGCGTCCATGCCTGCCAGTTGCCGTACATCGCCAGCGAAGAGCCCAGCCAATACCACTGACCGCCGGCCGCGCCCTGGGTGCGGAAGCGGTGCTCGACCACGGCGAAGGTTTCGTCGGTGAGCCAGAACGCCAGCGGCCAGCGCCAGGCCCGCGGCCATTGCCGGGCGTAAGGCAGCAGGGTGGCGCTGTACAGCGCATGGCGCAGATTGACCACGAAGGTGGTCAGCCATAGCACCGGCAGCGCGGCGCCGGCCGCCACCAGGCTGACGGCAATGAATTGCGAGGAGCCTGCGAAAACCAGCAGGGACATGGCTTGGGTTGTCAGCGGGCTGAGGCCGGCGGCGATGGCCAGGGTGCCGAAGATCACGCCGAAGGGCGCGGCGCCTATCAGCATGGGCAGGCTGTCGCGCGCGCCTTGCCATGCCCAGGCGGCGGGGGTAGGGCTTGTCATCGGGGCGTATCCTTGCGGCAATGAGATGGATTCATCATGCCGCCGAAACCGGCCGTCGTCTTGAACGATTTTGCAGGATGGGTTTGCGGTGTGGCTTGTCTCGCGAGCTAGCGTGAACAGATGCTCAGCGGCGCAGGCCCAGCGCGCGTTGATAGGCCGCCGGCGCCAGGCCCACGGTGTGGCGGAAGACGCGGGTCAGGTGGGCTTGGTCGGCGAAGCCCAGGCTGAGCGCCACCGCGCCGGGCGTTTGTCCCTGCGCCAGTAATTGGCGCGCGCGATTGACGCGCAGCTGATTGCGCCAAGCCACCGGCGGCAGGCCGAAGTGCTGGCGAAACTGGCGGCACAGTTGCCAGGGCGAGAGCTGGGCCGCTTCCGCCAGCGTCTGCAGCGACAGATTGTCGCTGACGGCGTCGGCCAGCATCTGCCGCGCCAGCTCCACCGCGCGCGGAGCGGCTGCCTGTGTCTGGCCGCGCACTTGCATATGGCGTTGCAGCACCGCGCCGAACATCCGCTGCAAGGCCGATTCGCGCAGCAGCCGGTCCTGGCTATCGCGCAGCAGGCGGTGCAACTGGTCCAGGCCGGCGGCCAGCGTCGCGTCCAGCACCACGGTGTCGCGAAAGTAAGGCCGGGCGTGGGCGTCGCCGCTGATGTCGGCGGCCAGCCTTTGGAGGAAGTCCGCGGACGGATAGAAGCCGCGATAGGCCCAGCCGCGCGCGTCGGCGGTTTCGCCGGTATGCACTTCGCCGGGATTGATCAGCACCAGCGCGCCGACGCCGGCGCGGTGGGTGCCGCCGCGGTGGCGGTAAGACTGGGCGCCCAAGGTTAGCGCATTGACTACGTATTCTTCATGAAAATGCGGCGGAAACACGCGCTGGGCGTAGCTGGCGTCCAGGCATTCCAAAGCGCCGATGTCGTCGGCGCGGAAGAAGTCGGAACGGTCGGACGCCTGAGGGGACATGGCTGGGCGTCGCGGCCGGCCTCAGGAACCGGCCATGAAGGTGCGGATGCCGGAACCGACGAACTGAACGCCGATGCAGATCAGCAAAAAGCCCATCAGCCGCGTCATCACCTCTCGGCCGCCGCGGCCCAGGCGTTGGGCGATCAGCTGCGAGGATTTCAGCGTCAGCCACATGCCGAAGCAAGTGCCGCCGATGGCGGCGAAGGTCATCGCGAAGGCCAGCGCCTTGGCCGGCAGCGTGGTCAGTTCGGCGATCTCGGTGGAAATGCCGATGACCACGGCAATGGTGCCGGGCCCGCTGATGCCGGGCATGGCCAGCGGGAAGAAGGCGTAGTCCTCGCGCTCGCCGGTCTTGGGCGCGTTGCCCGGATCCTGGGACAGGAACAGCATGCGGTAGCCGAGCACGGCGACGACGAAGCCGCCGGAAATGCGCAGCGCGCCGTAGGAAATGCCGAAAGCGGACATGATCACGTTGCCGGCCAGCAGGCTGACCACCATGATGGCGGCCGCGAACACGCAGGCGCGGCGCGCCTGGTTGTCGCGCGCGGCATCGTTCATTTCGCGGGTCAGGGTGATGAACAGCGGAATCTTGGATAGCGGGTTAGTGATGGTGATCAGGCTGAGCAGCCCGCCGAACAGGAATTGGAGCGACAACGTCTTGAGCATGGCACTACGCTGATGAAGCGAACATTACAATGGATGGACGCAGTCTGCCTGAGGCCGCGGGCCGGTGACAAGGGAAATTCTGCGAGGAGCCGCGCGGCGCGCGCGCGGCATGACATTGGCTGTGGCATTATGCCGCACAGCTGCTTTGGGCGGCTGTGCTAGAGTGCGGAAAACCCAAGGAGTTGATTATGCAAAAGACATTGAGCGCCCTGCTGGGGCTGTGCCTGTTGAGTGCTGGCGCGATGGCGCACGAATTCAAGTTGGGCGATATGAAGATCGGCCATCCGTGGAGCCGGGCGATGCCGGAAAGCAGCCCGACCGGCGGCGTTTATTTGTCGTTGAACAATCGAGGCAAGACCGCCGACAAGCTGTTGTCGGCCAGCACGCCGCGCGCGGCCAAGGCCGAGTTGCACACCCATCTCAACGACAATGGGGTGATGCGCATGCGAGAAGTGGCCGGCGGCGTGGCCGTGGCCGCGGGCCAGGAAGTCAAGTTCGCGCCCGGCAGCTATCACGTGATGCTGATGGGCTTGAAGCAGCCGCTGCGCGTGGGCGACCGTTTCCCGCTGACCTTGCGTTTCGAGAAGGCCGGCAGCGTGACCGTTGAGGTGGTGGTGGAAGACGGCGTGGCCGCCGCCGCGCCGGCCGAGCACGCGCATTGAACGGCAAGGCGCGATGCTACCGGTAACGTTGCGCCGAAGTTACATCGTGCAGTGCAGCAATCGGCGCGGGCTGGAGTAAATGCTTTACCCCGCGCCGGGGACTGGGCAGACTTGGCCTCGGGAATGTGTTGAGAACAAGACGTCATTGCCACTGCCGGCGCCCTGAACAAGGTCAAAACGCCAAGTCTGCACAAAGAGAGAAACGATGGAGGAGCGAGCGCTTGCGCCCGCACACAACAAAATCCAGGGACGCCGGCAGTTCCTTTCCCCTTCCATGATGTATGCTGTCAGCCATCTTGTTGCCGGCCGCCTTTTCCCGCATGACACCCTCTATCCCCCCCGCCAAATCTCCGCGCCTGAGCATTGAATATTGCACTGGCTGCCGCTGGCTGCTGCGCGCCGCCTGGATGGCGCAGGAACTGCTGACCACCTTCGAGAAGGAATTGGCTGAAGTGGCCTTGCAGCCCGGCAGCGGCGGCGTGTTCCGTGTCGAACTGGACGGCGAGCTGCTGTGGGACCGCAAGGCCGACGGCGGTTTCCCCGACATCAAGCTGCTGAAGCAGCGGGTGCGAGACCGGGTGGCGCCGCAGCGTTCGCTGGGTCATAGCGACGGCGCCGTTTCCTGATTCGGCTATCGCCATGAGCGAGCCGCAGCGCAAAATCATCCACGTCGATTGCGATTGTTTCTACGCCGCGATCGAGATGCGCGACGATCCCGCCTTGCGTCCCTTGCCGCTGGCTGTGGGCGGCCGGCCGGAAAGCCGCGGCGTCATCGCCACCTGCAATTACATCGCGCGACGCTACGGCGTGCGCTCGGCGATGTCGTCGGCGCGCGCGCTGCGCTTGTGTCCCGATTTGTTGATCCTGCCGCCGGACATGGCGCGCTATCGCGAGGCCAGCCAGAAGATCATGCGCATCTACGAGCGCTACACGCCCTTGATCGAGCCCTTGTCGCTGGACGAAGCCTATCTGGATGTGACGGGCCAGCCGCATGAGCAGGGCAGCGCCACGCGGATGGCGGAGGCGATCCGCCGCCAGATTCGCGAGGAGGTGGGCATCACCGCCTCGGCCGGCATCGCGCCCAATAAATTCCTGGCCAAGGTGGCCAGCGACTGGAATAAGCCGGACGGGCAATTCCTGATCCGGCCTCAAGATGTGGCAGGTTTCGTCGCCGCCTTGCCGGTGGAGAAGATACACGGCGTGGGCCGGGTCACCGCGCAGCGGCTGAACGAGCTGGGCATTCGGCGCTGCGGCGATATGCTGGCCTGGGAGCTGGCCGATCTGCTGCGTCACTTCGGCCGTTTCGGCGAGCGTCTCCACGAGCTGGCGCGCGGCGTGGATCCGCGGTCGGTGTCCACCGACCGCAGCCGCAAATCGATCAGCGTCGAGGAGACCTACGCGGTGGACCTGCCCGACGTCGTCGCCTGTCTGTCCAAGCTGCCGGAACTGATAGACCGCTTGAGCGCGCGCATCGCGCGCAGCGGCAACCCTGCGTTCAAGGGCTTGTCGGTCAAGCTCAAGTTCGACGATTTCAACCAGACCACGGTGGAACACGTCGGCGGACAACTGTCGTCGGCGCGTTTCGGGGAACTGCTGCGAGTGGGATTCGAGCGTGGACGGCGGCCGGTGCGTCTGGTCGGCGTCGGCGTCAAGCTGGCGGATGAGCACGACCTGCCGCGTCAGTTGCGCCTGTTCGGGCGGGACGGCCGCCCCTTGCCTGACCTGCCGGCGGCGGACGCCGCCGCGGGCGAGGCGGCGCCGCCAGCGAGAGACGCCGACCCGCCCCCGAACTGCTGAGGCTGGTCGGCGCAAGGCCGCATCAGGGCTTTTTGAAGTCGCCGGCGTAGACCTGGAACAATTGGGCCGGGTCTATGTGTTTGCGCAGCGCGGCGTTGACCTGATCCGTCGTCAGCGCGGCGATGGCGGCGTCCACCTTGGCGTTGAAGTCCATGCCGCGGCCGATCTGCAACTGGCCGTCCAGAGCGCCGCTCAGCGCGCCGTCCTGGGCGCGGGCGATTTCCCTTTCCTGTTGCAGCGCCTTCTTGGCGTCGGCCAGTTCGGTGGCGTTGACGCCGTCGCGGATGAAGCGCGCCAATTCCTCGGTCACCCCCTGTTTCAGCTTGTCCAGATTCTGCGGCGCGTAAATGGCCACCAGGCTCAGGCTGGCCACCGGCTCGAAGCTGCCGGCCTTGAACTGGCTGCCGGCGTAGTAGCTGATGCCGTCCTTCTGGCGCAGGCGGTCCAGCAGCCGCGATTTGACGCCGCCGCCCAGAATCTTGTTGGCGACCAGCATTGCCGGGTAGTCGGCGTCGCTGTCCCGCATCGCCAGCGGCGCGGTGGCCAGGTAGAAGGCGTTGGCCTTGTCCTTGGCCTGCAGTTGTTGTTGGCCCGGCTTGGCCGGCGGCAGCAGGCTGGGCGCGCGGCTGTACGTCACGGGGCTGTTCCAGCCGCCGAACAGCTTTTGCAGCTGGCTTTGCGCGGCTTTGGCGTCGAAGTCGCCGACCAGGGCGAAGCGGGCGTGGTTGGCGCCGTAGAACTGGCGGTGGAAGCGCTTGAGATCGTCCAGCTTGGCGGTTTTCAATTCGGCGGCGGCCTCGTCCAGCGTCGGACGATAGCGCAGATCGCCCTTGCGATAGAGGTTGAGCGCCTGGCCCACGGCCTGAGTGGCCATGGCCTGCGGCTCGTTGCGTTGGGCATCGATGGCGGTCAGCTCCTCCTTGCGCAGCAGTTCGAACTCCTGTTCCGGGAAGCTGGGCTGTTTTAGCAGGCCGGCGATCAGGTCCAACAAGGCCTGCAGATGTGTGCGGGTGGTTTCAAAGTCCACGCTGACTTCTTGCCCGGAGCCGGAGATGCTGAGCTTGGCTTTCAATTGGTCCAGGCGATTGCTGATTTCGGCGCGGCTGAGTTTGCCGCTGCCGCGTTCCAGCATGTCGGCGGCGAGGCCGGGAACGGCGCCGCGGCCGAACAGGCTTTTCTCGTCGCCGAAGGCGAGGCTGAAGCTGCCGTTGACGGTTTCGCCGCGGGTCTTCTTGGACAGCAGTGCCAGTTTGGCGCCGTTGGCGAGCGTGGTTTTCACGGTACGGGCGTCGATGTTGGCCGGGCTGGGGTCGAAGGCTTCGCCCTGGCTGATCGCGGCGCGGCCCTTGTAGCCGTCCACCAGTTTGGCCACGTCCGGCGTGGCCGGGATTACGCTGCGGTCCGGTTTGGAGGTGGGCACGAACTGGCCGTAAGTGCGGTTGGACGGTTTGAAGTAGTTCTCGGCGGCCCGCTCCACGTCTTTGGCGCTCAGCGCCTCGATGCGGTCGCGGGTCAGGAAGAATAGCCGCCAATCTCCCTTGGCGATGGCCTCGGACATTTCCACCGCCAGTTGCTGCGGGTCGTTAAGGGTCTTGTCGATATCGTTGAGCAGGCTGGCCTTGGCGCGCTTGAGTTCGGCTTCGGTCACCGGTTTGTTCTTGAAGCCTTCGATGGCGGCGAGCATGGCCTGGCGCGTGTCGGCCAGTTTCTGGCCCTTGTTCAGCTCAGCCCAAAAAATGATGTAGCCGGGCTCGGCCAGCGCGAACGGCCAGGCCTCGACGCCGACGGCTTTCTTGCCGCCCACCAGTGCCTGATACAGCCGGCCGTTGGGGGTGCTGGCCAGGATGTCGGCCAAGACGAGGAGGGCCGCCGCGTCGGGGTGGCTGCCGGCGGAGATCGGATACAGCACGGCAGCCAGTTGGGTGTCGCCGACACGTTCCACCGTCAGCTCGCGCGCGCCGTCGCGCTGCGGTTCCTCGGTCCAGGTCGGCGCCAGCTGGCGCTGCGGCTTGGCGATCTTGCCGAATGTCTGCCGGACGACGTCCAGCGTCGCCGCCGGGTCGAACTTGCCGCTGATCATCAGCACCGCGTTGTCCGGCTGATAGTACTTGCGGTAGAAGGCTTGCAGATTGTCGATGCGGACTTTTTCCACGTCCGAGCGCGCGCCTATGGTGTTGTGGCCGTAGTTGTGCCAGTCGTAGCTGACCGCGGTCATCTGCTTCCACAGCACGCGGCGGGGATTGTTCTCCCCCATTTCCATTTCATTGCGCACCACTGAGAATTCGGTGTCCAGATCGCTTCTGGCGATCTTGCTGTTGACCATGCGGTCTGCTTCCATCTCCAGCGCCCAGCGCAGGTTGTCGTCGTTGGCCGGGAAGGTTTCGTAGTAGTTGGTGCGATCCAGGAAGGTGGTGCCGTTGAACTGCATGCCGCGCTTGCCCAGTTCCTGCATCAGGTTGCCGCTGGTGGGCGTGCCCTTGAACAGCATGTGCTCCAGCAAGTGGGCCATGCCGGTTTCGCCGTAACTTTCGTGGCGGCTGCCCACCAGATACGTGATGTTGACGGTGGTGGTGGGCTTGGAGGCGTCCGGGGCCAGCAGGACCCGCAGGCCGTTCGGCAACCGGTATTCGGTGATGCCTTCCACGCTGGTGTAGGCTTGCAGCTGGCTTTGGCTGGCGGCGACGGGTTCGGCGGCGATGGCCGGCAGGGTGTGGCCCAGGGATAGGGCGAGCAGCAGGCTCAGGGTCTTGATGCGCATGCGGTGGCGTTTCCTCTGGCATGAATGCGGGACGGCGGCGCGTGGAGCCGCCGGAATTCTATAGGCTTGCGATTTTGCCTGTATTCGTCAAGTCGGAAACCTTCCGGGCATGACGTAAGTCTGGGGCAAACAGGGGTAGGCCGGCGCGGCGGGCAATTGGTTCCCGCCATGGAACTTAGCGCCTGTTTACGATCTCGCGAGCAAGAGCGAGACAAGGCGGAAATGACCGAAGAAGCGGAATGTACATACGGTACATGAGCATTCTGAGGTCATTTCCAACGCCGTATCGCCGAAGCGCAGCAGATCGTAAACAGGCTCTCAGCGTTTCAGATTGCTGATGCTCATCAGCATGCCCATGCCGACGAACAGGGTGACGGTGGCGGTGCCGCCGTAGGACATGAAGGGCAGCGGCACGCCCACTACCGGCAGGATGCCGGACACCATGCCCATGTTGACGAAGGCGTAGACGAAGAAGGACAGGGTGATGGAACCGGCCATCAGCCGGCCGTACAGCGTTTGCGCGCTGGCGGTGATCATCATCGCGCGGCTGAGCACCAGCAGGTAGAGCGTCAGCAGCAGCACATTGCCGGCCAGGCCGAATTCCTCTGAATACACGGCGAAGATGAAGTCCGTGGTCCGCTCCGGAATGTAATCAAGGTGGGTCTGGGTGCCGTTGAGCCAGCCTTTGCCCCAAGGGCCGCCGGAGCCGATGGCGATCATGGACTGAATGATGTGGTAGCCGTCGCCCAAGGGATCGGTAGTGGGGTCTATCATGGTCAGCACCCTGCGGCGCTGGTAGTCGTGCAGCAGGTTCCAAACGATGGGCAGGCTGGCGGCGCCCAGGCCGATGCCGGTGAAAATCACTTTCCATGGCAGGCCGGCGAAGAACAGCACGAATAGGCCGGCGGCGGCGATCAGTAGGGTGGTGCCCAGATCCGGCTGCTTCAGCACCAGCGCGCTGGGCACGGCCATCAGCAGGGCGGCCACGAGGTAGTGCCACCAGCGCATCGACAGTTCGTATTTCTGAAAGAACCAGGCCAGCATCATCGGCAGCGCGATCTTCATGATTTCGGACGGCTGGATGCGGGTGATGCCCAGTTCCAGCCAGCGGGTGGAGCCGTTGACGGTGATGCCCTTGAAGTGGACGGCCAGCAGCAGCAGCACACCCAGTCCGTAGATGGGCGGCGCGAAGTTCATGATGCTTTGTGGCCGCATGCGGGCGATGATCCACATGATGACCAGCGACAGGCTGGTGTAGATGAGCTTGTTGTCTATCTTGTCGAAGGACTGGTTGTTGGCAGAGTACAGCAACACCATGCTGACCACGAAGATCATGCCCAGAAACAGCATCAGCCAGCCGTCCAGCGGCTCTTTGATCTGTTCCCAGACGCGTTTAATTAGAGAGGTCTGCATTGTCGTTGGCGGTGTCGGTGGGCATGGTCTTCAGCGTGCCTTCGATGTCTTTCGGCACTTTGCCCAGCAAGTAGTAATCGAACAGCGAGCGCACGATGGGCGCGGCGGCGGCGGCGCCGAAGCCGGCGTTTTCCACGATCACCGCCACGGCGATGCGCGGCTTGTCCACCGGGGCGAAAGCGATGAACCAACTGTGGTCGCGGTATTGCTCGGCCAGAGCTGAGGCGTTGTACTTGGCACCCTGCTTGATCTGTACGACTTGGGCGGTGCCGGTCTTGCCTGCCATTGAGTACTGCAGGCCCACGCCCAGCCGCGCGCCGGTGCCGCGCGTCATCACGCCCTCCATGCCGCGTTTCACGTATTCGAAGTTCTCCGGCTTGAACGGGACCTGGCGGGTGGGCATCGGTTCAATGATGCGCGCTTTGCCGCTGCGGGTATCCACCACTTGCTGCACCAGGTGCGGTTTGAACACTTGGCCGTCGTTGGCCATGATGGCGGTGGCGTTGGCCATTTGCAGCGGGGTGTAAGCGTTGAAGCCCTGTCCGATGCCGATGCTGACCACGTCGGCCGGATACCAGCGGCGGAACTCTTCCTTGTAGCGGGCGAAACGGCGCGCTTTCCATTCCTTGGACGGCAGCACGCCGATGGATTCGCCGTCCAGGTCGATGCCGCTCTTGCTGCCCAGGCCGAACTGCGCCAGCGCCGGGTGGATCTTGTCTATGCCCATGTCCCAGGCCAGCTTGTAGAAGAAGGTGTCGCTGGAGACTTCGATCGCGCGTTGCAGATTGACCATGCCGTTGCCGGCCTTCTTGCTGTCGCGGAACTGGTGGCTGGAGCCGGGCAGGGTGAAGTAGCCGGGCGCGGGGCGGATATCGCGCATGCCGATGGCGTGGTTTTCCAATGCGGCCATCGCCATGAAGGGCTTGAAGGTGGAGCCGGGCGGGTAGGTGCCGCGCAGCGCGCGGTTGACCATCGGCTTCTGCCAGTCGTTGTTCAGATTGGTCCAGGTCTGGGTGTCGATGCCGTCGATGAACAGATTGGGATCGAAGCCCGGCTTGGACAGGAAGGCGAGCACGCCGCCGGTGGACGGTTCTATCGCGACCAACGCGCCGCGGCGGCTGCCGAAGAGCTTGTCCGCCATTTCCTGCAGCCGGATGTCCAGCGCCAGCTTCAAGGTATTGCCGTTGACCGGCGGCGTGCGCCGCAGCGAGCGCACCGCGCGGCCGCCGGAATCGGTTTCCACTTCCTCGAAGCCGACCTTGCCGTGTAGATCGTCCTCGTACACCGCTTCCAGACCCGTCTTGCCAATGTAATTGGAGCCTTTGTAATTGGCGGTTTTTTCTTCCTCTTCCAGCCTTTCCTTGTCGCGCTGGTTGATGCGGCCGATATAACCGAGCACATGGCTGGTCATTTCTTTGAACGGATAGTCGCGGAACAGCCGCGCCTTGACTTCCACGCCTGGGAAGCGCCAGGCCTGGGCGGCGACGCGAGCGGCTTCTTCTTCGCTGAGCTTGGTTTTCAGTGGGATGGATTCGAAGTTCTTGCTTTCAATCAGCAGGCGTTTGAACTGGCGCTCGTCGCGCGGGGTGATCTCCACCAGCTTGCGCAGCTCGGCCTCGGTGGCGGCCAGGTCGGCGATTTTGCTGGGCGTCAGTTCCAGCGTATAGGCGGAGTAATTTTGCGCCAGCACCACGCCGTTGCGGTCCAGGATCAGGCCGCGGTTGGGCAGGATGGGCACCAGCGAGATGCGGTTGTTCTGCGCCAGCGTGGAAAAGTGTTCGTGTTGCAGCACTTGCAGCCAGATGAAGCGAGTGAGCAGCACCAGAAACATCAGCACGATCAACGCGTAAGCGACGATCAAGCGCAGCTGAAACTGGCTGTCTTCGGCCTGCGGATTCTTGAAACGGGTGGGTTGAGGCATGGACGGTCCGCGGCGCTAGACCGCGTTGTGGCGGTAGGGCATCAGCATCAGCTTGGTCAGCAGCGGCCATAGCAGGGCGCCGATCAAGGGCGGCAGGAAGTAGCCCCAGCCGACGAAGGCGGAGCCGGTGAGCATGCGCACTACCACCATGATGATCTGGTTAGTCAGCAACAGGCCCAGCACCACCAGTGTTTGCTGGCCCAGGTTGAACATCACCACCTGGCGCTGGCGCGCCAGCGCCAGGTAAGCGGTGATCGAATAGGCTAGCGCGTGCTGGCCGAACAGGCCGGTGGTGGAAATGTCGGCCACCAGGCCCAGCATGAATGCAGTGCCGATATTGACCCGGCGCGGCTGGTTGATCACCCAGTACAGGATCAGCATGCCGATGAAGTCCGGCAGCCAGCGCGTGCTGCCGTGAGGCAGCGGAATCAGTTCGATCAGGACGGCGAAGATGAAGGTGAACAGGATGAAGCGGCGCTTCACCGGTTTGAGCAGTTCCTTGGGGCGCTCGAACGTCATCGGGGCTTACTCCTCGGCGGCGGCTTTCTTGCCGCCCCTGCTCTTTTTGACGATGGGGGCCGGCTCTGGCGGACGCGGCGGCGCCTGCTTCTCGCCCAGCACCAGCATATAGCGGGTTTGCTGCACGCCGGCCAGGGGCGAGGTGGCGATGCGGGCGAAGGTGGCGCCCTGATTTCGCTCCACCCGGGTCACGCGGGCCACTGGGATGCCGGCGGGATAAACGCCGTCCACGCCGGAGGTGACGATATGGTCGCCGTCCTTGATGTCGGCGCTTTGCGGCAGATAGCGGATTTCCACGCCGCCGCCGTAGCCGTACAGGATGGCGCGCTGGCCGGTGCGAGCCACCATTACCGGCACCATCTGGTTCTTGTCTATGACCAGGGTGACTTCCGCGGTTAGCGGCTGCACCCGGGTGACTTGGCCCAGGAGGCCGCTGGCATCCACGACCGGCTGGCCGGCCTTCAGGTTGGCGTCGCTGCCTTTGTCGATGATGATTTTGTAGGAAAACGGATCGCGGCCGGTATACAGCGTTTCGGCCATCTGCGCTTGCTGGTGGTAGCTGGACTTGATGCCGTTGAGCTTGCGCACTTCGTCCAGCTCGCGTTGCAGGGTTTGCAGTCGCGACAGTTGCGCCGACATTTCCAGCTGGCGCACGCGCAAAGCAGTGTTTTCCTGTTTGAGTTCGGTTTGGGAGCTGAGAAAGTCGCTGACGTGGCGCATCGCCTGCGCGGGCATGTTCACCGCGCGCTGCACCGGGTACAGCGCCAGCGAGGTGGCTTCGCGCGCCTGTTCCATTAGGCCGAAATAGCTGTCGCCGACCAGGAGCGCCACCGAGGCGGCCACGGCCATGGCCAAGCGCGCGCCGGGCGGCGGCCCGGAGCGGAAAAAGCTGGGGGTGTTGGCAAAGTCCATCGGCTCAGACCTCGCCCCTTGACGCGGGGCGCTGTGCTTCAAAAACGGGCGCGCTTGCCGCGCGCCCGCCATCATCGCTTGCATTACGAGCGGCCGCCGCCGCCGGAGCCGGGCTCAGGCGGGCGTCGGCCGTTCCGGTTTAGGGGACGTTGGTGAAAATGGTGCCAATCTTGTCCATTTTCTCCAGCGCCTTGCCGGAACCGCGCACCACGCAGGTCAGCGGTTCTTCGGCCACGAACACCGGCAGGCCGGTTTCTTCGGCCAGCAGGCGGTCGATGTCTTTCAGCAGCGCGCCGCCGCCGGTCAGCACCATGCCCTTGTCGGCGATGTCGGCGCCCAGTTCCGGCGGAGTTTGTTCCAGAGCGATCTTCACCGCGGACACGATCTGATTCAACGGCTCGGTCAGCGCTTCCAGGATTTCGTTGGACGACACGGTGAAGGCGCGCGGAATGCCTTCGGCCAGGTTGCGGCCCTTGACTTCCATTTCGCGCACTTCGGCGCCCGGGAAGGCGGAGCCGATGGTCTTCTTGATTTCCTCGGCGGTGGTTTCGCCGATCAGCATGCCGTAGTTGCGGCGGATGTAGTTGATGATGGCTTCGTCGAATTTGTCGCCGCCCACGCGGACGGAGTTGGAGTACACCACGCCGCCCAGCGAGATCACGCCGACCTCGGTAGTGCCGCCGCCGATGTCCACCACCATGGAGCCGGTGGGTTCCTCAACCGGCAGGCCGGCGCCGATGGCGGCCGCCATCGGTTCTTCGATCAGTTCCACGCGGCGCGCGCCGGCGGCCAGCGCCGAGTCGCGGATTGCCTTGCGCTCCACCTGGGTGGAGCCGCAGGGCACGCAGATCACGATGCGCGGGCTGGCGGCGAAGAAGCGGTTGGGGTTCACCTTCTTGATGAACTGCTTGAGCATCTGTTCGGTGACGGTGAAGTCGGCGATCACGCCGTCCTTCATCGGGCGGATAGCCTGGATGCTGCCCGGGGTGCGGCCCAGCATGCGCTTGGCTTCCAGGCCCACGGCCAGAATGGATTTCTTGTTGGTGGGCGCGTCGCTGTGAATGGCGACGACCGAGGGCTCGTCCAGCACGATGCCTTTGGCGCGCATGTAGATGAGGGTGTTGGCTGTGCCAAGGTCAATGGCGAGGTCGTTGGAGAAGTATCCGGTCAGCGAACGAAACATTGGGCGATCCTGGTCAGTTTTCGTCATGTGGCGGACGCGACGGCGCGTCCGCGTTTAATCTGTTGTTTGTTGTCTACTCGTACGACCCGAGTCTACCCGCCGCGTGGCAAAACGACGCTTGGCGCCCACTGGGCGACGCCGGCTAAGCGGCCTCGCCCGGCTGGCCTTGCGCATCATTTTCCGACGCTGTGTCGGGTTGATGAGGCCTGCACGATCCGGCCCCGGCGCGGCGGCTTGCCGCCTGTCGGCAGCGCGGTGAAAGCGCTGCCGAAATAACGCCGTGGCGTGATGTCGATCTTGGGAGAATCAAGCGGGCTATGATACCCTATAACGCTTGAAATATTAAAGGTTTTGAACGAGGACACCATGTCGCTGACGCATCAGGATGTCGCACGAATTGCCAAGCTTGCCCGCATCAATGTCAATGAAGCGGAAATTGCCGCGACAAGCAAGCAACTCAATAATATTTTTGGCCTGATCGAACAGATGCAAGCGGTGAATACCGACGGCATCGAGCCGATGGCCCATCCGCAGGATGTCTCTTTGCGTTTGCGCGAAGATATCGTTACCGAAACCAATCAGCGCGAAGCTTTCCAGGCCGTGGCCCCGCAAGTGGAAAAGGGCTTGTTCCTGGTTCCCAAGGTCATCGAGTGATGCTCTGATTGCCTGCGCCGGTTTAGGTTCCCGCCCGCGCGGGAGGCCGGCGCCGGTCGCTGTCTGAAAGGACGGCGGCGCCATTCCCGGATAGCTAAAGATTCCATTTGAAATGACACAGTCTACTTTAAAGCAACTGTCGCGGCAGCTGGCGGCCAAGGAAGTCTCCAGCCTTGAGCTGGCCACCCAATATCTGGACCGCATCGAGGCGCTGAACCCGGCGCTCAACGCGCTGGTCACCGTCGACCGCGCCAAGACCCTGGCCGAAGCCGCGGCCGCCGACGCGCGCATCGCCGCCGGCAACGCCCATGCGCTCACCGGCGTGCCCATCATCCACAAAGATCTGTTCTGCCAGCAGGGCTGGAAAACCAGCTGCGGCTCCAAGATGCTGGACAACTTCGTGTCGCCGTACAGCGCTCATGTGGTTGAGCAATGCGAGGCTGCCGGCATGGTGACGCTGGGTCGCGCCAATATGGACGAGTTCGCGATGGGGTCGTCCAACGAGAACTCCTTCTACGGCGCCGTGAAAAATCCCTGGGACCAGAAAGCGGTGCCGGGCGGCAGCTCCGGCGGTTCCGCCGCCGCCGTGGCCGCGCGGCTGACGCCGGTGGCCACCGCCACCGACACTGGCGGCTCCATTCGCCAACCGGCCTCCCATTGCGGCGTCACTGGCATCAAGCCGACTTACGGCGTGGTGTCGCGTTACGGCATGGTGGCCTACGCCTCCTCGCTGGATCAGGGCGGCCCGATCGCTCAGACCGCCGAGGACTGCGCGTTGATGCTGAATGTGATGGCCGGCTTCGACCAACGCGACTCCACCAGCCTGGAACGCGCTCGCGAAGACTACGCCCGTGATCTGAATCAGCCGCTGACCGGCCTCAAGGTGGGCTTGCCGCGTGAATACTTCGCCGCCGGCCTGAGCGCCGACGTGGCGCGCGCCGTGGACGAGGCGGTGGCGGTGTTGAAGAAGCAGGGCGCGCAGGTGGTGGACATCAGCCTGCCCAATACCGAGTTGTCCATCCCGGCCTACTACGTGATCGCGCCGGCCGAAGCTTCCACCAATCTGTCGCGCTACGACGGGGTGCGCTACGGCCATCGCGCCGCCGAGTACAAGGACCTGGTGGATATGTATGAGAAGACCCGCGCCGAAGGCTTCGGCAGCGAGGTCAAGCGCCGCATCCTAGTGGGCAGCTATGTGCTGTCGCACGGCTATTACGACGCCTATTATCTGAAAGCCCAGAAAATCCGCCGTCTGATCGCGAATGACTTCAAAGCCGCTTTCGAGCAGTGCGACGTGATCCTGGGGCCGGTGGCGCCGACCGCGGCCTTCGACATCGGCGCGATGAACGACGACCCGGTGCAGATGTATCTGTCCGACATCTACACGTTGTCGGTGAACCTGGCCGGCTTGCCGGGCATGAGCGTGCCGGCCGGCTTTAGCGCGAATGGCCGCCCGATCGGCTTGCAGATCATCGGCAACTACTTCGGCGAAGCCAAGATGCTGAACGTCGCGCATCAGTTCCAACTTGCGACTGATTGGCACAGCCGCGCGCCGGCGCTGTAAAGCCAGCCGCTGCGCGACGCGAATACGGCGTTGGGCGCGCTTGCCGTACTGAATGTACTGTCTGCGCGCGCTTGACTTGTCTTCGGCGCCGCTCGCAGGCAGGCTAAGTTTACGTTTACGAGGGCGGCGTTTCAGCTCCGCCCTGGCATGAAAAAGGATTTTCCGACCATGAAATGGGAAGTCGTCATCGGTATCGAGGTGCATGTGCAGCTCAATACCGTCTCCAAGATTTTCTCCGGCGCCAGCACCGCCTTCGGCGCCGAGCCGAACACCCAGGCCTCCGCGGTGGAGCTGGCCTTTCCCGGCGTGTTGCCGGTATTGAACAAGGCGGCGGTGGACAAGGCGATTCGTCTGGGCTTGGCGCTGGACGCCAAGATCAATCAGAAGAACGTGTTCGCACGCAAGAACTACTTCTATCCGGATCTCCCCAAGGGCTACCAGATCAGCCAGATGGACCTGCCCATCGTCGAGGGGGGCAAGCTGAAAATCCTGGTGGGCGAGCAGGAGAAGGTCATCGGCGTGACCCGCGCCCATATGGAAGAAGACGCCGGCAAGAGCCTGCACGAAGACTTCCACGGCCTGTCCGGCATCGACCTCAACCGCGCCGGCACGCCGTTGTTGGAAGTGGTGTCCGAGCCGGACATGCGCTCGGTGGACGAGGCGCTGGCCTATGTAAAAGCCTTGTACGCGCTGGTGACCTGGCTGGGCATCTGCGACGGCAATATGCAGGAAGGCAGCTTCCGCATGGACGTCAACGTGTCGGTGCGTCCGGAAGGCCAGCAAGCCTTCGGCACCCGCCGCGAGATCAAGAACCTCAACTCCTTCCGCTTCCTGGAGCAGGCCGCCAAGTACGAGATCCAGTGGCAGATCGACACCCTGGAAGACGGCGGCAAGGTGCAGCAGGCCACCGTGCTGTTCGACCCGGACACCGGCGAGACGCGGATGATGCGCAGCAAGGAAGACGCGCACGATTACCGCTACTTTCCGGATCCGGATCTGCTGCCGGTGCGCATCACCGACGAGCAGATCGCCCGCATCCGCGGCGAAATGCCGGAGCTGCCGGCGGCGATGCAAGTCCGTTTGGCCGAGGCCTACGGCGTGTCCGCCTACGACGCGGCGCTGCTGACGTCCAGCCTGGCCCAGGCTCAGTACTTCGAAGCCGCGGCCAAGGCTTCCGGCCAGGGCAAGCTGGCCGCCAACTGGATCAACGGCGAGATCGCCGCGCGGCTGAACCGCGACGGCAAGGAGATCGCCGATTGCCCGATCTCGGCCGAGCGTCTGTCCGGTCTGATCGCGCGCATCGCCGACAACACCCTGTCCAGCAAGCTGGCCAAGCAGGTGTTCGACGCCTTGTGGGACAACGAGCTTTCCGCCGACGACATCATCGAGCGCGACGGCCTGAAGCAGGTGTCCGACGTCGGCGCCATCGAGAAGATGGTGGAAGAAGCGATTGCCGCCAATCCCAAGGCGGTGGAAGAATTCCGCGCGGGCAAGGAAAAGGCGCTCAACGCCTTGGCCGGCCAGGTGATGAAAGCCTCCAAAGGCAAGGCGAATCCGGCCCAGGTGCAGGATATTCTGCGTCAAAAGCTGGCCTAATCCGACGGAACTCCAGGGCGGCGGCGCCGATAGTGGCGCCGCCGCCCTGTTTTTGTGTTGCGGCGCGGCAAGTGGTCTTGCATTGGACTGTCCTTGGAAATATTCCCAGGCCGGAGTTGTGGTGTTTCGAGAATAGTTCGAGTGTTAACAGCTCACTTTGACTGATGTTTTTAAGCCTCTGATTTGACAAGGAATCCGCTTTTTGCGCTGTCCGCTAAGTCATTGTCTCAAAAGGTGAATTAGAACTTCTCGATGTTGACCGTGGGGAAGTTCTTTCTTATAGTGGCGGAAAGTGGGGCGAAGTGGGTGAAAGTGGGGCATTTGCCCCAGGGGGCGACGGCCCCTTAGGTTTATTCGGTCAGCGGGCTCGAAATCATGATTGGTGGCGTCAGCATCTTGTCTCTCGATAGCAAGGGGCGTTTGGCTATTCCGGCTAAACACCGCGAGACACTGCTGTCCGCTTTCGGGCACAAACTGATCGTCACCCTCGAGTCCCAAGACCACTTGCTGATCTACCCCGAACCCAACTGGCGTCCGGTCGAAGCCCGCCTGTTAGCCCTTCCCACCGGCAATCCCACTCTGAAACGTTACCAGCGCCTCGTGCTCGGCCACGCGGAAACGCTGGAAATGGACAGCGCCGGACGCATTCTGCTGCCCGCGCGCTTGCGCGATCTCACCGGACTCGACAAAGACGTCGCGCTGGTGGGCATGGGCAACCGCTTCGAGCTGTGGAATGCCGAGGAATGGGACAGTCAGACCGCTGACGCCCTGGCCATCGATCAAGCCGATCTGGCCCAACACCTTGGAGACTTTACGCTGTGAGCACCACCCCTTTCGTGCACCTGACGGTGCTCTTGACCGAAGCGGTCGACGCGCTCGCCATCCGGCCGGATGGCGCCTACGTCGATTGCACTTTCGGTCGAGGTGGCCACAGCCGCTTGATCCTGTCGCGACTGGGGCCGCAAGGCCGCCTGATCGCCTTCGACAAGGATCCCGAAGCCATCGCCGTGGCCACGCGGCTGGCGGAGGAAGACCCGCGTTTTCAGATCGTGCACAACGGTTTTGAAACGCTGGGGCAGGAACTGGACCGCCTGGGCGTGCCCCAGGTGGACGGCGTGTTGATGGATCTGGGCGTGTCCTCGCCGCAGATCGACGACGGACGGCGCGGTTTCAGCTTCCGTTTCGACGCGCCCTTGGACATGCGTATGGATACCACCCGCGGCATCACCGCGGCCGAATGGTTGGCGACGGCAGACGAGGCCGATATCAGAGAGGTCATCAAGACTTATGGTGAAGAGCGGTTTGCTCGCAAGATCGCAGCAGCCATTGTTGCGCAAAGGGCTGACGCCCCCCTCCAGACCACGCGTGAGCTCGCCTTGCTCGTTGGGCAAAACGTCCGTACTCGGGAACCGGGTCAGGACCCCGCAACGCGTACCTTCCAAGCGATACGGATCTTTGTGAACCGCGAGCTGGACGAACTCAAGGCGGTGCTGCCGCAGGCGGCGCGCCGTCTGGCGGAAAACGGCCGTCTGGCGGTGATCAGCTTTCACTCGCTGGAAGACCGCATCGTCAAGCAATACCTGCGCGACGCCAGCAGCGAGGAAAAACTGCCGGCCTGGGCGATGGTGCGCGCCGCCGACATGGCGCAGCCGCCGATGTCCACCGTGGGCAAACCGGTGCGCGCGGGCGATGAAGAGGTACGCGCCAACGCGCGCTCCCGCAGCGCCATCATGCGTGTGGCCGAGCGCACCGCCGCGCCGTGGCGGGAGATCGACGCATGAACAAGCTCAACGCGATACTGCTGGTCATCGTGGTGCTGTCCGCCTGGTCGGTGGTCACCTCGACCCATGTGTCGCGCAAGCTCTACAGCGATTTGCAGAAAGAGCGCAAATCCGTGCAGCAGCTGGAGATCGAGTTCGGACAGCTGCAGTTGGAGCAGAGCACCTGGGGCGCGCACGCGGTGATTGAGAAAGCCGCGTCCAGCCGCCTCGACATGCATACCCCGGATCCGCGTCAAATCCAGGTGGTTTCGCCTGGAAAGGGGATGTGATGCGTACTTATTCCCCGCGCCACCAGCAACGCATCCCGGACGCCAGCCCCGCGCTGCGCATGAAGCCGGGCCGCGTGCGTTTTGTGCTGCTGATGCTGGCGCTGTTGTTTCTGGCGCTGATCGGCCGCGCGGTTTACCTGCAAGTGGTGCAGCAGGACTTCCTGCAAAACCAGGGGGAGGCGCGTTTCCGTCGCGCAATGACGCTGGAAGCCAACCGCGGCGTGATCACCGATCGCAACGGCGAACCGCTGGCGATCAGCTCCCCGGTACAGACGATTTGGGCCAGCCCTGCGGACATGGAGCCGGTGCCGCCGGCCAAGCTGCGCGAACTGGCGGCGATGCTGGATCTGTCGCCGGAAGAACTGTCGGCCAAACTGTCCGACCGCAAGAAGGAGTTCGTCTACATCAAGCGCCAGATCAGCCCGGAATTAGCCGACAAAGTGATGGCGCTGGGCGTGCCCGGCATCGCCAAGCAGCAGGAATTCCGCCGTTTCTACCCGGCCGGCGAAATCGTGTCCCACATCATTGGCTTCACCGGCGTGGACGGCAAGGGCCAGGAAGGCGTGGAACTGGCGCGCGAGAAGATGCTGGCCGGCAAGGACGGCCGCCGTGTGGTGTTGAAGGACCGCCGCGGCCACATCATCGAAGACATCGCCGCCATCGAACCGCCGCGCGATGGCCAGAAGCTGGCGCTGGCGGTGGATCACCGCATCCAGTATTTGGCTTACCGCGAGCTCAAGGCCGCTGTGGAGCTGAACAAGGCCAAGGCGGGCAGCGTGGTGGTGGTGGACGCTCATACCGGCGAGTTGTTGGCGCTGGCCAATTACCCGTCGTTCAATCCTAACAACCGCAGCGGCGTAACGCCGGAAATGATGCGCAACCGCGGCGTGATCGATCTGTTCGAACCGGGTTCGACGATGAAGCCGCTGTCGATCTCGCTGGCGCTGGAAAACGGCAAGGCCGGCCTCAACACGGTATTGGACACTCACTCTTACATGATAGGCCCGGCCACCATCCGCGACGTGGCGCCGCGGTCCAGCCTGGACATCCTGGGCATCATTCAGAAATCGTCCAACGTCGGCACCAGCAAGCTGGCGCTGATGAGTTCGCCGGAACAGTCGTGGAAGCATTACGACGCGCTGGGCTTTGGCCGCGCGCCGGAAACCGGCTTTCCCGGCGAAGCCGGCGGCCGGCTGCGCGACTGGCACAACTGGCGGCCCATCGAGCAGGCGACGATGTCCTTCGGCTACGGCATCTCGGTCAGCCTGATTCAGATGGCGCGGGCCTACACCGTGTTCGCCAACGACGGCGTGATGTTGCCGATTTCGCTGTACAAGACCGCCTCCCCGATGCCGGGCAAGCGCGTGTTGGCGGAAAAGACCGCGCACGAAATGCGCGATCTGCTGATCGCCAACAGCCAGCCGGGCGGCGGCGCCGTCGGCGGCCGCATCATCGGCTACAGCATAGGCGGCAAAAGCGGCACCGCGCGCAAGCTGGAAGGCCGCACCTACGTGGCCAACAAGCACCGCGCGCTGTTCATGGGCTTCGCGCCGGGCAAGTCGCCGCGCGTGATCGTGTCGGTCATGATAGACGAGCCCTCCGCGGGCAAATATTACGGCGGCGCGGTGGCTGCGCCGGTGTTCTCACAGATCGCCGGCGGCGCGCTGCGGGTGCTGAACGTGCAGCCGGACGAGCCCTCCAACAACACTTTATTGCCGGAATCCACCCCGGTGCCGGTGGATTTTTGATCAGATCATGAAAAGCCGTTTGACCCCCATGCCGGACTGGAATCCGGCCGACATCAAGCAGTTGGGACTGCCCGTCAAGCGGGTAGAGACCGACAGCCGCCGCGTGCTGCCCGGCGACGTGTTCCTGGCGTGCCCCGGCCTGCATTCCGACGGCCGCGACTACATCCAGGCCGCGCTGGCGAAAGGCGCGGCCGCGGTGTTGTGGGACGACGCCGGCGGCTTCGTCTGGAACCCGCTGTGGCAAGCGCCCAATCTGCCGGTGCCGCATCTGCGCGACCGCATCGGCATGCTGGCGGCCGAGGTCTACGGCTACCCCAGTCGCGCGCTGCGCGTAATCGGCATCACCGGCACCAACGGCAAGACTTCCATTTCCCATTGGCTGGCGCAGGCTTTCTCGCTGCTGGGCCAGAAGGCGGCGCTGATCGGCACCGTCGGCAACGGCTTTTACGGCGAACTGACCGAAACCACCCATACCACGCCGGACCCGGTGACCATTCAGCAAAAACTGGCTGAATACCGCCGCCAGGGCGCGCACGTGGTGACCATGGAAGTGTCCAGCCACAGCCTGGATCAAAGCCGCGTCAACGGCGTGGACTTCGCCACCGCGGTGCTGACCAATCTGACTCGAGACCATTTGGACTATCACGGTTCGATGGAAGCCTACGGCGAATCTAAGAAGAAGCTATTCTTCTGGGAAGGCCTGAAGCACGCGGTGATCAACGCCGACGATGAATTCGGCCGTCAACTGGCCGCCGAAATCGACCCGGCCCAGACCCAGGTGGTGACATACGGCCTGGAGCAGGGCGATGTGCGTCCGCTGGCGCTGGCCGCCACGCTGGACGGCCTGCAGTTGACGGTGACCACGCCCTGGGGCGTCGCTGATGTGCGCACCGGCCTGGTGGGGCGTTTCAACGCCGCCAATCTGCTGGCCTGTCTGGCCACGCTGTGCGTCAACGGCGTCAGTCTGCGCGACGCCGCCGCGGTGATGGCGCGCATTCAGCCGGCGCGCGGCCGCATGCAGAGCGTGGGCGGCGCGCACGAGCCGCTGGTGGTGATCGACTACGCCCACACTCCCGACGCGCTGGAAAAAGCCTTGTCAACGCTGGCCGAGATTCGCCCGGAAGGCGGCCGCCTGTTCTGCGTGTTCGGCTGCGGCGGCGACCGTGACCCGGGCAAGCGCCCGATGATGGGCGCCATCGCCGAGAAAATCGCCGATGTGGCGGTGTTGACCAGCGACAATCCGCGCACCGAAGACCCGCAAGCCATTCTGCGCGACGTGCTGGCCGGCATGGACGCCGCGCGCACCCATGTCGAGGTGGACCGCGAAGCCGCCATTCACTGGGCGGTGAGCCAGGCGAGCGCCGGCGACGTGGTGCTGGTGGCCGGCAAGGGACATGAGGAATACCAGGACATCGCCGGCGTCAAGCGGCCGTTCTCCGACTTCCGCGTGGCGGAAGAGGCGTTGACCGCCTGGGGGGAACGGGCATGATGACGCTGCTGCAGGCCGCCGAACTGGCCCGGGGCACTTTGAGCGGCCCGGACGGCGACATCTTGCGCGTGGTGACCGACAGCCGCGAGGCCGGTCCCGGCGATCTGTTCGTCGCCTTGAAGGGCGAGCGTTTCGACGCCCACGATTTCGTCGCCGATGTGACGGCCAAGGGCGCGGCCGCGCTGGTGCGCGCTGATTTCGAGTTGCCGGGCGCGAGTCTGGTTCGCGTGGACGACACCCGCCTGGCCCTGGGCCGGCTGGCCTCCGGCTGGGCACTCCGCCTGCCGGCGCTGCGCATCGGCGTCACCGGCTCCAACGGCAAGACCACGGTCAAGGAAATGCTGGCCGCGATTCTGCGTCGCCACGCCGGCGCGGACGCGGTGCTGGCCACCGCCGGCAACTTCAACAACGACATCGGCCTGCCGCTGACCCTGCTGCAACTGACGCCGGCGCATCGCTACGCGGTGCTGGAAATGGGCATGAACCATCACGGCGAGCTGCGTTACCTGACCGGCCTGGCCCGGCCACGCATCGCGCTGGTCAATAACGCGATGCGCGCTCACTTCGGCTATTTCGGCTCCACCGAAGAAGTGGCGCGCGCCAAGGCGGAAATCTTCGAAGGTCTGGACGCCGACGGTGTGGCGGTGCTGAACGCCGACGACGCCAATCTGGCCTTGTTCCGCCGCGCGGCGGACGGCCATCGCCAGGTCGCCTTCGGCTTGAGTTCCGAGGCGGACGTTCACGCCGCGGAGATCGAACTGGGCGCGCTCAGCAGCCGTTTCACCTTGCGCTGCGCCGACGGCGAACGGCGGATCGAACTGCCGGCGCCGGGCGAACACAATGTGCGCAACGCGCTGGCCGCCGCCAGCCTGGCCCTGGCCGTCGGCGTGCCCTTGGACGGCATCGCCGTCGGTCTGGCGGCCTTCGGCGGTGCCAAGGGCCGTTTGCAGCTTAAGCAAAGCCCGTGCGGCTTGAGCGTGATCGACGACAGCTACAACGCCAACCCGGACTCGATGAAGGCCGGAATCGACGTGCTGACGCGCTTGCCCGCGCCGCGCTGCTTCGTGATGGGCGACATCGGCGAATTGGGCGAAGCCGCCGACGCGCTGCACGCGGAAGTGGGCGAGTACGCGCAGGCGAGTGGCATTGATCTGCTGCTGACGCTGGGCGAAGCCTCGCGTCATGCCGCCGTCGCCTGCGGCGCGGGCGGCAAACATTTTGATTCGATTGACGAGTTGTACGAGTTTCTCGACCGGCAGTTGCCGTCGGGTGCCTCCGTTCTGGTCAAGGGGTCGCGCTTCATGCGCATGGAACGGGTGGTGGAACACCTGATGCAACAATTTAGAGAGGAACAATAACGTGCTGCTCTGGCTGGCTGAACTGCTGGGCTCCCACATCCGGGCCTTCAACGTCTTCAACTACATCACGCTGCGCGCGGTGATGGCGGCGCTGACCGCGTTGGCGATCTCCCTGCTGCTGGGGCCGTGGGTGATTCGCAAGCTGACCGAACTCAAAGTGGGCCAGGCGGTGCGCAACGACGGCCCGCAAACCCATCTGGTCAAGGCGGGGACCCCGACCATGGGCGGTTCGCTGATCCTGCTGGCCATCGGCCTGACTACCTTGCTGTGGGCGGATCTGTCGAACAAATACGTGTGGCTGCTGCTGGCGGTGATGTTCGGCACCGGCGCGCTGGGCTTTTACGACGACTGGCGCAAGGTGGTGTACAAGGACCCGAAAGGCGTGTCCGCCAAGTTCAAGATGGGCTGGCAGTCCGCCATCGCCATCGGCGCCGGCGTGTTCCTGATCGCCACCGCCAAGCTGCCGGCGTCCACCGAGCTGATCGTGCCCTTCGTCAAGACCGTCTCCTATCCGCTGGGCGCGATCGGTTTCTGCATCCTGACCTACTTCGTCATCGTCGGCACCTCCAACGCGGTGAATCTGACCGACGGCCTGGACGGTCTGGCGGCCTTGCCCACCGTGCTGGTGGCGGCAGGGCTGTCCATCTTCGCCTATGTCGCCGGCCACGCGGTGTTTTCCAAATATCTGGGCCTGCCCTTCATTCCCGGCGCGCACGAGGTGGTGGTGTTCTGCGCGGCGATGTGCGGCGCCTGCCTGGGATTTTTATGGTTCAACGCCTATCCGGCCCAGGTTTTCATGGGCGACGTGGGCGCGCTGGCGCTGGGCGCGGCGCTGGGCACCGTGGCGGTGATCGTGCGTCAGGAGATCGTGCTCTTGATCATGGGCGGCCTGTTCGTGGTGGAAGCGCTGTCGGTGATGATCCAGGTGGCTTCGTTCAAGCTCACCGGCAAGCGGGTGTTCCGCATGGCGCCGCTGCATCACCACTATGAATTGAAAGGCTGGAAGGAAACGCAAGTGGTGGTGCGTTTCTGGATCATCACCATGATGCTGGTGTTGGCCGGCCTGTCCACCATCAAGTTGCGTTGAGGAAGAACATGGATTACGCGAATCGTCACGTCGTGGTGGTGGGCTTGGGAGGCTCGGGCCTGGCGGCCGCGCGCTACCTGGCTGCGCACGGCGCGCGCGTGAGCGTGGCCGACGCCAAGCCGTCGGCCGAGCGCGTGGCCGAACTGCGCGCCTTCCTGCCGCAGGCGGAAGTGCGCGGCGGCGATTTCAGCGACCAGACCTTCGCCGACGCCGACTTGCTGGTGCTGAGTCCGGGCGTGCCGCTGAAGAACCCAGCCGTCTCCGCCTTCCGCCAAGCCGGCGGCGAGGTGATAGGCGATATCGAAGTGCTGGCGCGGGCGATTCGCGGCGACGGCAGCAAGGTGATCGCCATTACGGGCTCCAACGGCAAGAGCACCGTCACCAGCCTCGCGGGCCATTTGTGCGCCGCCGCCGGCCTGGACGCGGTAGTGGCCGGCAATATCGGCCTGGCGGTGCTGGAAGCGCAGCTGGAACGCGAGCAAAGCGGCAAGCGTCCGGACGTGTGGGTGTTGGAGCTGTCCAGTTTTCAACTGGAATCCACTTACAGCCTGGAGGCCGACGCCGCCACGGTGTTGAACATTTCCGAGGACCACCTGGACCGTTACGAGGATCTGCTGGACTACGCCCATACCAAGACCCGGGTGTTCCGCGGCGCCGGCGTCCAGGTGCTGAACCGAGACGACGCGCTGGTGCGCGCGATGGTGCGGCCCGGCCGCGCGGTCAAATGGTTCTCGCTGACAGAGAATGCCGCATACGCGTTGCAACAGAATGACGGCCGCTACTGGCTGAGCCTGGACGGCGAGCGGGCTTTCGATTGCGCCGAGATGCGTTTGCAGGGCCTGCACAATGCCGCCAACGCACTGGCCGCGCTGGCCTTGTGCGAGGCCGTGGGCGCGCCGCGCGCCGCGCTGTTGCAAGGGCTGAAAACCTTCCAGGGCCTGGAGCATCGCGTCGAGCTGGTAGACGAAATCGCCTCGGTTGCGTTTATCGATGATTCCAAGGGCACCAATGTCGGCGCCACCGAAGCGGCGCTGAACGGCATGACTCGTCCGGTGGTGTTGATCGCCGGCGGCGACGGCAAGGGCCAGGACTTCGCGCCGCTGGCGCCGGCCTGCCGCCGCATCGCCCGCGCCGTGCTGCTGATCGGCCGCGACGCCGGCAAGATCCGCGCCGCGCTGGCTGACTCCGGCCTGCCGCTGCACGACTGCGCGACGCTGGAAGAAGCCACCCGCCGCGCGGCGGAACTGGCGCGGCCGGGCGACGTGGTGTTGCTGTCGCCGGCCTGCGCCAGCCTGGACATGTTCCGCAACTACGCGCATCGCGCCCAGGTGTTCATCGACGCCGTGCGCGAGTTGAAGCGGCAAGCGGAGGCGACGCGGCCATGATCGTGCACGGAGCCCGGCGCTACGCCGCCATCAAGCCGTTCGACGAAGCGCTGTCCTGGGCGCTGGCCCTGCTGTTGTCGATCAGCTTGGTGATGGTGTATTCGGCGTCCATCGCCTACGCCGAGGCCGACGCGGCCACGCACAACCGCTACTTCTATCTGATTCGTCACCTGATCTTCATGACGATAGGGCTGAGCGCGGCCTATATCGCTTTCCAGATTCCGACGGCGTTCTGGCAGAAGTACTCCGGCAAGATTTTCCTGATTGGGCTGGTGTTGCTGGTGCTTGTGCTGATTCCCGGCATCGGCAAGATGGTCAACGGCTCGCGGCGCTGGATCAATCTGTTCGTGCTGAACCTGCAGCCGTCCGAAGTGATGAAGTTCGCCACCGTGCTGTACGCGGCGGATTACACCGTGCGCAAGAGCCATCTGCTGCACAGCCTGAAAGAAGGCTTCGCGCCGATGTTCGCCGCCATGGTGGTGGTGGCCTTCCTGCTGCTGCGCGAGCCGGACTTCGGCGCGCTGATGGTGGTGATGAGCATCGCGATGGGCGTGCTCTTCCTCGGCGGCATCAATATGCGCATCTTCAGCGGGCTGGCGGTGATGGCGGTGGGCGCCATCGTGGTGTTGATCATCTCCTCGCCGTATCGGCTGAAGCGGGTGCTGGGCTTCATGGACCCATGGGACGACCCGTACGGCAAGGGCTACCAGCTGTCGCATTCCTTGATCGCCATTGGTCGCGGCGAGTGGTTCGGCGTCGGCCTGGGCGGCAGCATAGAGAAATTGTTTTACCTGCCGGAGGCGCATACCGACTTCATCATGGCGGTGATTTCGGAAGAATTCGGCTTTGCCGGCATTTGCGTGGTGGTGGGCCTGTACGCCTGGATTGTGCGCCGCGCTTTCCACATCGGCGTGGAGTCGAAAAAGCTGGAGCGTTACTACCAGTCGCTGGTGGCGCAGGGCCTGGGCATCTGGCTCGGCATTCAGGTGTTTTTCAACATCGGGGTGAATATGGGCCTGCTGCCGACCAAGGGTTTGACCTTGCCGCTGATGTCCTTCGGCGGCTCGGCGATGTTGATGAATTTGATCGCGGTGGCGGTGCTGCTGCGAGTTGATTATGAAAACCGAAGGATTATGCGGGGCTATAAGGTTTAGCCCCGAATAAGGAAAGAGGGCAAGTCTTTCCAGGCGCCTTGGCGCCGCATCCTTCGGTTGCTGCGAGCCCGAAGGGCGAAGCAAAAACCAGCGCATGATGCGCGGCAACGAGAGTTAACGGAACGGATAGAAATGGCGAATCGCACGGTCATGGTGATGGCGGCTGGCACGGGTGGACACATTGTCCCCGGCCTTGCCGTGGCCAAGGAATTGCAAAGCCGGGGCTGGAAGGTGGTGTGGCTGGGCACCCGGCGCGGCATGGAGAACAAGCTGGTGCCGCCGACCGGCATTCCGCTGGAGCGGCTGAACTTTCACGGCGTGCGCGGCAAGGGGCTGTTGGGCTCGGCCAAGGGCGCGCTGCAGCTGCTTGGCGCTTTCTTCAGTAGCGCGGCGCAGATTTTCCGCCACCGCCCGGACGTGGTGTTGGGCATGGGCGGCTACGTCTGCTTGCCCGGCGGCGTGATGGCCGGCCTGCTGTGGAAGCCGCTGGTCTTGGTCAACGCTGACGCCGGCCTGTTGTTGAGCAATAAGGCCTTGCTGCCCTTTGCCAAGAAACTGGTCTGCGGTTTCGATGGGGACGCGGCGCGCAACGGCAAGGCGCTGGTTACCGGCAATCCCGTTCGCGGCGAGATCGAGAGCATTGCCGCGCCGGCGGAACGTTTCGCCGGCCGCAGCGGCCCGTTGAAGGTGTTGGTAGTGGGCGGCAGCCTGGGCGCCAAGATTTTGAATGAAACCTTGCCGCAGGCGATGGCCAAGTTGCCGGCCGACAAGCGGCCGCAATTGACGCACCAGACCGGCGAGGCGAATGTCGCCGCGGTCGAGGCCGCTTATCAGGCCGCCGGCTTGCGAGAGCAGGTGGAATTGCTGCCCTTCGTCAACGATATGCCTAAGCGCCTGGCCGAGTGCGATTTGATTATCTGTCGCGCCGGCGCGATCACGGTCAGCGAATTGTGCGCGGCCGGCGTGCCCAGCGTGCTGGTGCCGCTGGTGGTGTCCACCACCGGCCATCAGCGCGACAACGCCGAGTGGATGGCGCAGGCCGGCGCGGCCTGGCATCTGCCGCAGAAAGAATTGAACGCCGACGGGCTTGCGGGCCTGTTGGCGGGTTTGGATAGAGACCAGTTGCTGGACAAGGCTGAACGCGCGCGCGCGCTGGCCCGCTCCGGCGCGGCCGGCCGGGTGGCCGACCTGTGCCAGCAGCTGGCCAAGGAATGACAGGGCGTCATATGAGCGCTCAAGCAGAGACACAGACATGAAACACAGGGTCAAACACATACATTTCGTCGGCATCGGCGGCGTGGGCATGTGCGGCATCGCCGAGGTGCTGCACGGCCTGGGCTTTACCGTGTCCGGTTCCGACATGGCGGAAAGCGCCACCAGCAAGCGGTTGATCGACCAGGGCATCCGCGTGTTCTATGGCCACGACGCCACCTATATGCACGGCGCCGACGTGGTGGTGACCTCCACCGCGGTCAAGTCCGACAATCCTGAAGTGCTGGAAGCGCGCGCCAACAAGATCCCGGTGATCCCGCGCGCGCTGATGTTGGCTGAACTGATGCGCTTCAAACAGGGCATCGCCATCGCCGGCACCCACGGCAAGACCACCACCACCAGCCTGACCGCTTCGGTGCTGGGCGCGGCCGGCCTGGACCCCACCTTCGTTATCGGCGGCAAGCTGACCGCGGCCGGCACCAATGCGCGCCTGGGCTCCGGCGAATTCCTGGTGGCCGAGGCCGACGAATCGGACGCCTCCTTCCTGCATCTGACTCCGGTGATGGCGGTGGTGACCAATATCGACGCCGACCACATGGACACCTACGACCATAGTTTCGACAAGCTCAAGCAGGCTTTCGTCGACTTCCTGCAGCGGCTGCCGTTCTACGGCCGCGCGGTGCTGTGCGTGGACGACCCGAATGTGCGCGAGATCCGCGGCCGCATCACCAAGCCGGTGACCACCTACGGCCTGGACGATTCCGCCGACATCTACGCCGAGAACGTGCGCGCGGCCGCCGGCCAGATGCACTTCGACGTGGTGGTGAAGAACGGCAAGGAAGTGCGCTTCCCGGTGGTGTTGAACATGCCGGGCCGCCACAACGTGCTCAACGCGCTGTCCGCCATCGCCATCGGCCTGGAGTGCGGGGCCAGCGTGGAAGCGATCCAGCAAGGCCTGGCCGAGTTCGCCGGCGTCGGCCGCCGCTTCCAGCGTTACGGCGAAGTGCCGGCCAAGGACGGCGGCAGCTTCACCCTGGTGGACGATTACGGCCATCACCCGGTGGAAATGGCCGCCACGCTGGCCGCGGTGCGCGGCGCCTTCCCGGACAAGCGTCTGGTGCTGGCCTTCCAGCCGCACCGCTACACCCGCACTCGGGACCTGTTTGAAGACTTCGTCAAAGTGCTGTCCAGCGTGGACGCCTTGTTGCTGTCCGAAGTCTACGCCGCCGGCGAAGCGCCCATCGTGGCCGCCGACGGACGCGCCTTGGCGCGCGCGGTGCGGGTTCTGGGCAAGGTGGAGCCGGTGTTCGTCGAGGACATCGCCGAGATGCAGCAGACCATTTTCGATCAAGCTCGCGACGGCGACGTGGTGGTGACCATGGGCGCGGGTTCCATCGGCGCGGTGCCGGCCAAAGTGACGGCGGGCGCGTGATGATGAATGACAAGGACAAGGCAATGAAGCAGTACGGCAAGGTGGCGGTGATGATGGGCGGGAGCTCCTCCGAGCGCGAAGTGTCGCTGATGAGCGGCGCCGGCGTGCTCAAGGCCCTGCAGTCCCGCGGCGTGGACGCCCATAAGTTCGATCCGTCGGAACAGCCGCTGACGGCGTTGAAGGAAGAGGGTTTCGATCGCGTATTCAACATCCTGCACGGCCCCTTCGGCGAAGACGGCACCTTGCAAGGCGTGCTGGAAAGCATGGGCCTGCCGTATACCGGTTGCGGCGTGATGGCGTCGGCGATCTGCATGGACAAGTGGCGCACCAAGCTGCTGTGGCAGGGCGCCGGCCTGCCGATCCCGGAATTCGAGCTGCTGGACGAGAACAGCGACTTCGCCGCGGTGGAAGCCAAGCTTGGCCTGCCCATCTTCGTCAAACCGGCCACCGAGGGCTCCAGCATCGGCGTGACCAAGGTCAAGCAGCCGGGCGAATTGAAGGCGGCGTTCGAAGAGGCTCGCAAATACGACAGCATCGTGATCGCCGAACGTTTCATCGGCGGCGGCGAGTACACCTGTGCGGTGATTGGCGACACGGCCTATCCGACGATCAAGATCGAGCCGGCGACCGAGTTCTACGACTACGACGCCAAGTATTTTCGCGACGACACCGTCTACCGTTGCCCGTCCGGCCTGAGCGAAGCGCTGGAACAGCGCGCGCGCGAACTGTCGCTGGCGGCTTTTCGCGTATTGGGCGGCCGCGGCTGGGGCCGGGTGGATTTCCTGATGGACGAGGCCGGCGGCATTTACTTGCTGGAAGCCAACACCAATCCGGGCATGACCAGCCATAGCCTGGTGCCGATGGCGGCGCGGGCGATGGGCATCAGTTACGAGGATTTGTGCCTCAAGGTGCTGGATATGGTGCATGTGGGATAACCATCGGTTGCTAAAAGGCCTGGCCAATTTGATGCTGGCCGCCGCAGCGCTGATGTTGCTGTATGCAGGAGGGTTCTGGTTGACGCACGCTCCGGTGTTTTCGGTGAAGAAGATCCAGATTCGCGGCGACATGAAACGCGTGACGCCGGAACAGCTGAAGTTCATTGCC
The DNA here is from genome assembly GCF_011602385.1 of Chromobacterium fluminis. NCBI lineage: Bacteria > Pseudomonadati > Pseudomonadota > Betaproteobacteria > Neisseriales > Chromobacteriaceae > Chromobacterium > Chromobacterium fluminis. The sequence continues at coordinate 80,845 of NZ_JAAOMA010000005.1, forward strand.
GAGCATGAGCTGTCCGGCACCTTCTTCACGCTGGACATCGACAAAACGCGGGCGGCCTTCGGCAAATTACCGTGGGTGCGGGATGCCCAGGTGCGGCGGCGCTGGCCGGACGCGCTGGATATTTCGGTGGAAGAGCATGTGGCGCTTGCGCGCTGGGGAGAGAACGGCCTGGTCAATACCCGAGGAGAGCGGTTCGACGCCGCCAGCGATCAGGACCTGCCGGTGTTTTACGGGCCGGCGGGGGCAGAGAAGGACATGAGCGAAATGCTGGGCGGGCTGCGTCAGGATCTGGCCCCGGCGGGCGTCAAACCCGCGGAGCTGTGGCTGTCCAGCCGCCGCGCCTGGAGAGTGGGGCTGGACAACCAGGTGAAGCTGGAGTTGGGACGCAACGACGTAAGTCCGCGCGCCCGCCGCTTCGCCCAGTACTGGAAGAGCAAATTGGCGGCGTTGCCGTATCACGTGGAATACGTGGATATGCGCTACCCGAATGGATTCGCCGTGCGGATGCCCGATTACAAGGCGCCGCCGGCCAAGGGAAACAAGTAATTAGCAGTTGGAGCGACAGGTGAGCAAACCAAAGGAAAGCAAGAACATGCTGGTTGGCCTCGACATCGGCACATCCAAGATCGTGGCGATCGTCGCAGAAGTCCTGGAGGACGGCCAACTCAATATCGTCGGCATGGGCCACACCCCGTCGCGCGGTTTGAAGCGCGGCATGGTGGTGAACATCGAATCCACGGTGCAGGCCATCCAGCGCGCGCTGGAAGAGGCCGAGCTGATGGCCGACTGCAAGATTCACGAAGTGTTCGCCGGCATTGCCGGCAGCCACATCAAGAGCGTGAACTCGCACGGCATGGTGGCGATCAAGGATCGCGAAGTCACCAAGATGGACATCGACCGCGTGATTGAAACCGCGCGCGCGGTGACCATCCCGCCGGACCATCAGGTGCTGCACATCCTGACTCAGGAATACAGCATCGACGGCCAGGAAGGCGTGCGAGAACCGCTGGGCATGAGCGGCGTGCGGCTGGAAGCCAAGGTGCACATTGTCACCGGCGCGGTGTCCGCCGCCCAGAACGTGACCAAGTGCGTGCGCCGCTGCGGCCTGGAAGTGTCCGACCTGGTGCTGCAGCCGATGGCCTCCGCCATCGCGGTGCTGTCGGAAGACGAAAAAGACCTGGGCGTATGTCTGATCGACATCGGCGGCGGCACCACCGACATCGCGGTGTACGCCAACGGCGCGATCCGCCACACCGCGGTGATTCCGATCGCCGGCGACCAGATCACTAATGACATCGCCATGGCCTTGCGCACTCCGACCAAGGAAGCCGAGGACATCAAGATCCAGCACGCGGTGGCGCTGGTGGCGATGGCGGACCCGAGCCAGATGATAGAAGTGCCGGGCGTGGGCGAACGCGGGCCGCGGCAGATGTCGCGCGCCACGCTGGCCGAAGTGGTGGAGCCGCGGGTGGAAGAGTTGTTCCAGCTGGTGCAGCAGGAACTGCGCCGCAGCGGCTTCGAGGATTTGCTGTCCTCCGGCATCGTGCTGACCGGCGGCGCCAGCCTGATGCCGGGCATGGTGGAGCTGGCGGAGGAGGTGTTCCATATGCCGGTGCGCGTCGGCGTGCCCAAGTATGTGGGCGGCCTGGCGGAAGTGGTGAAGACCCCGCGCTTCTCCACCGGCGTCGGCCTGCTGTTGTACGGCAAGGATCAGATTCAAACGCATGCCGGCCCCAAGGTGGAGACGGCGGGTGTGGGCCAGATGTTCTCGCGCATGAAGGCGTGGTTCGCTGGCAATTTTTAAGAGTTTGTTGACGATCCGCAGATCGTGAACATTGTACTAAGCGCTACGCGGCCGGCGCATTCGCTGGCCACGATAGCGATCGGGCAGATGTATCGGGTAGGTAGCTCATCTTTATTGAGGAGAGGAAAATGAGCGGAATGGTCTTTGAAGTTATGCAAGAAACCGCCAATGTGGCGATTATCAAAGTCATCGGCGTTGGCGGCGGCGGTTGCAACGCCATCGACAATATGATCGACGGCAATGTGCACGGCGTGGAGTTCATCTGCGCCAACACCGACGCTCAGTCGCTGCTGCGCAACAAATCGCCGCAGAAACTGCAACTGGGCAACAACCTGACCCGCGGCCTGGGCGCGGGCGCCAATCCGGAAGTGGGCCGCAGCGCGGCGCTGGAAGACCGCGAACGCATCGCCGAGATGCTGCGCGGCTCCAATATGGTGTTCGTCACCGCCGGCATGGGCGGCGGCACCGGCACCGGCGCGGCGCCCGTGGTGGCCGAAGTGGCCAAGGAAATGGGCATCCTGACCGTGGGCGTGGTCACCCGACCGTTCGAGCACGAAGGCAAGCGCATGAAAGTGGCGCAGAACGGCATCGAGGATCTGAAAAAGCACGTCGATTCGTTGATCGTGATTCCCAATGAGAAACTGATGGAAGTGCTGGGCGACGACGTGACCATGCGCGAAGCCTTCCGCGCCGCCGACGATGTGCTCAAGGGCGCGGTGGCCGGCATCGCCGAAGTCATCACCTGCCCGGGCCTGATCAACGTCGACTTTGCCGACGTGCGCACCGTGATGAGCGAAATGGGCCTGGCGATGATGGGTTCCGCCTACGCTTCCGGCATCGACCGCGCCCGCGTGGCCGCCGAGCAGGCCGTGGCCAGTCCGCTGCTGGACAATATCACTCTGGAAGGCGCGCGCGGCGTGCTGGTCAATATCTCTACCGCGCCGGGCTGCCTGAAGATGAGCGAGTACCGCGAAATCATGGGCATCGTGCGCCAGTACGCGGACGAAGACGCGCAGATCAAGTTCGGCACCGCCGAAGTGGAAGACATGCCGGAAGACACCATCCGCGTGACCTTGATCGCCACCGGCCTGGGCCAGAAGAAAACCGCCCGCAACACTGAGGAGCGGCCGGAGTACATCAAGATCGTGAAGACCGGCACCGACGACCGCGCGGTGGAAGTGGTCAGCTACGACGACTTCGACACCCCGGCCATCATGCGTCAGGGCCGTCGCCGCGCCGCGCCGTCCATGGACTTCTCCAACCCGGAAGTGAGCGAAAGCTACGATATCCCGGCCTTCCTGCGCAAGCAGGCGGACTGAGGCGGAGCCGCTATAGAAGAAAGCTATTTAATACTGCAAATCAATCAATAAAGTGCGGTTTTTGACTGTGCTAGAATCGGGCATTCCCATCTGTTTGAGAAGTCCGACATGATATTGCAGCGCACGCTGAAACAAGCGATAAGCGCCACGGGTGTGGGTTTGCACTCCGGCGAGCGGGTGAAGCTCACCCTGCTGCCGGCCGCGCCCGACACCGGGATCGTCTTTCGCCGCACCGACTTGCCCGAGCCGGTGGAGGTGAAGGTGGATCCATCGCTCGTCAACGACACGCGACTCTCCTCCACGCTGGTGACTGACACCGGCGTGCGTGTCGGCACGATCGAGCATTTGATGTCGGCCCTGGCGGGCTTTGGCATCGACAACCTCGTGATTGAGGTCACGGCGGCGGAAATCCCCATCATGGACGGATCCGCCGCCCCTTTCATTTACCTGCTGCAGACCGCGGGCGTGGCCGAGCAGAACGCCAAGAAGCGCTTCATCCGCGTGATGCAAACGGTGGCGGTGGAAGAGCGCGGCGTGTGGGTGAAGCTGGAGCCGCACGACGGCTTCAAGGTTACCCTGTCGATCGACTTCAACCATCCGGCCTTCAATCTGGCGCCGCAGACGGTGGCGGTGGATTTCGCGCGTCATTCCTATACCGACGAAATCAGCCGCGCGCGCACCTTCGGCTTCATGCACGAGGTGGAGTACATGCGCAACCACGGCCTGGGCCGCGGCGGCAGCCTGGACAACGCCATCGTGATCGACGACGAATACGTGCTGAACCCGGAAGGCCTGCGCTTCCCGGATGAATTCGTCCGCCACAAAATCCTGGACGCCATCGGCGACCTCTACATCATCGGCCATCCGCTGATCGCCGCCTTCTCCGGCCACAAGTCTGGCCACGCGATGAACAACAAGCTGTTGCGCAAGCTGCTGGAAACGCCGGAAGCCTGGGAATACGTCAGCTACGACGATCCGCTGGACGCGCCGTCCAGCTTCCACCGGCTGCCGGAGGTGGCCTAGCGGTGTTCGGCTTCTGGCGCTTGTGGCTGCTCGTCACCATCCTGTTGTTGGGCTGGGCAGGCGTCTGTTATCTATTGACTCGCAATCCGCTCTACCTGCGCTACCTTGGCCGCATCGCCCGCTGGAGCGGCGGCCTGGTGGTGCTGGTCAGCGCCTTCTGGCTGATTTACCGGCTGCTGTCCTAGCAGGCCGGAGGAGTGATGAATCCATGTCCAAATTGACTCATTTCGATGCCGGCGGCCAGGCCCATATGGTCGACGTCGGCGCCAAGGCGCACAGCCGCCGCCGCGCGGTGGCCGAAGGTCGCATCCGCATGCAGCCCGCCACCTTCGCGCTGGTGAAGGATGGCGGCCATAAAAAAGGCGATGTGCTCGGCATCGCCCGCATCGCCGCCATCATGGCGTCCAAGAAGGCCGCGGACCTGATCCCGCTCTGTCACCCGATCGCGCTGACCCGGGTGGCGGTGGACTTCGAACTGCTGGAGGCCGACAACGCGGTGCGCATCGAGGTCACCGCCGAATGCAGCGGCCAGACCGGGGTGGAGATGGAAGCGCTGACCGCGGCCAACGTCGGCCTGCTGACCATTTACGATATGTGCAAGGCGGTGGACCGCGGCATGGTCATCGACGGTGTGCGGCTGCTGGAGAAAGAGGGCGGCAAGAGCGGGCATTGGCGGGTGGAAGGCTGACGGTCCACGCAGGGGGGCAAACAAGAGCCTTACCTTGTATGCTGTGTATACATTGTGGTTTCTGGAGGTGCTGCCATGAGTGTCATGTCCGTGAGAGTGGCCGATGATGTCGCCCAGCAACTCGAAGCTTTGGCGCATGCGACCGGTCGCAGCAAATCATTCCTGGTGGCGCAAGCCATAGGCGATTATCTGGAGCGTGAAGCCTGGCAAGTACAGGCTATTGAGGCGGGCCTGAAGGAAGCGGATGCCGGCAATTTCGCTTCTTCCGACGAAGTGAGCGCATTCTTCGCCAAGCATGGAGCATAAGTGCGGCTCGTCTGGCTGCGGAGCGCGCTGCAAAATCTCCAGCAAGAGGCGGAGTTCATCGCCGAGGAAAACCCCGCCGCGGCCGCCGCCCTGGTGAGGGCGGTCAGAGCCGCAACCAAGCATCTGGCGGATTTCCCCGAAACAGGCCGACCTGGACGCGTGCCTGGCACGCGCGAACTGGTGCTGGAAGGCTTTCCCTACCTGATTCCCTATCGGGTCAAGGACGATCAGGTTCAAATTCTCCGCATTTTCCATACCCGCCGTCGGCCGCCCAAACGTTGGTGAGTAGGCGCTGGTTTGGGGTTTACGGCGTTTGCTGCGCGCCGGCCCGCGTCTCTTGCCGCCGCTCGGCGGGCTTGTCCCGCCAATAGCCGGCCAGCAGCGAGCCGGAAATATTGTGCCAGACCGAGAACAGCGCGCCGGGCAAGGCCGCCAGCGGGCTGAAGTAGGCCTTGCCCAACTGGGCGGCCAGGCCGGAGTTCTGCATGCCCACCTCGATCGCCAGCGTGCGGCACACCGATTCGTCGAAGCCCAGCAAACGTCCTCCCCAATACCCGCCCAAGAGCCCGATGGCGTTGTGCAGCATCACCGCCAGGATGGTCAGCGCGCCCACCGTGGCGATGTGGTTCTTGCTGCCGGCGACGATGGCGGCGATCAGCGCGACGATGGCCAGCATGGACAATAGCGGCAGCAGCGGCTCCAGCCGGCGGACTTGAGGCGCGAAGAAACGATGGGCCAGCAGGCCCAGGCCTATCGGCAGGATGACGATCTGCAGAATGCTCAGCAGCATCGCCGCCACTTCCACCTTGATCGCCGCGTCCACGTACAGCCGGGTCAGCAGAGGCGTGGCCACTACCCCGACCAGCGTGGACAGCGAGGAGATGGTGACCGACAGCGCCACGTCGCCGCGCGATAGATAGATGATCACATTGGACGCGGTGCCGCTGGCGACGCTGCCCACCAGAATCATGCCGATGGCCAGTTCAGCCGGCATCTGGAACAGCCGCGCCAGCGCCCAAGCCGCCAGCGGCATCACCAGATAGTGCAGACCGAGTCCGGCCAGCACCGGCGCCGGCCGGCTCAGTACCCGTTTGAAATCGTCCAGCGTCAGCGTCAGCCCCATCGCGAACATGATCACCGCCAGCAGCAGCCCGGTATGCGGTAGTAGCGGGGTGAACGCCGCCGGCCGCTGGTAAGCGACGGCGGACAGCAGCAGAGCCCAAAGCGGGAACAGGCGGGTGATCTTGGCGAGCACGGCGACTCCTGGCGGCGGATAATCCGCACATCATAGGCGATGCTCCCCGGTGCGTGGCAAGTCCGCGAGTTCATATGGCTGATCCAGCGTCAGCCGTCGCTTGCGCAATCGTCTTTTGCCAGCGGCGGCGCGGCGCGGTTTAATCGAGTCTTTGATTCCATGGAGCGCTCGATGCAAGCGACGATTGCCGGCAAGACCGTGGCCGACTGGCAGGCCAGTCACCCCTTATTGACGCCCTTGATGGCTTTGCAGCCCTTGGCGTGGTTCAACCCCGCGCTGGCGCCGGTGGCGGAAGCTTTGGCCGACGTGGGCTTGAACAGAGCCGACGTCGAGGACGCGGACGCGCGGCTGCGCCGCTTCGCGCCCTATCTGGCGCGGGTGTTCCCGGACGCGGCCGCCAGCGGCGGCATCATCGAATCGCCGCTGCTGCCGTTGCCGGCGATGCGCGCGGCCTTATGGGCCGATGTCGGGAGGGTGGACGGCGGCAGCCTGTGGCTGAAGGCGGACAATCTGCTGCCCATTTCCGGCTCCATCAAGGCGCGCGGCGGCATCTACGAGGTGTTGAAGCATGCGGAGGCCCTGGCGCTCAGCCACGGCCTGCTGCGGGAGGAGGACGACTACGCCGGGCTGGACAGCGCCGAGGCGAGGGCCTGCTTCGGCGGCTACCGGGTGGCGGTGGGCTCCACCGGCAACCTGGGCCTGTCCATCGGCATCATCAGCGCCAAGCTGGGCTTCCAGGCCAGCGTGCATATGTCGGCGGACGCGCGACAGTGGAAGAAGGACTTGCTGCGCAGCCATGGGGTCGAGGTGGTTGAGTATCCGTCCGATTACAGCGTGGCGGTGGCCGAAGGCCGCAAGCAGGCGGCGTCCGATCCGCGCTGTCATTTCGTCGACGACGAGAATTCAAAGAACCTGTTCCTAGGCTACGCGGTAGCGGCGGAGCGCCTGCGAGGCCAATTGGCGGAGCAGGGCGTACGGGTGGACGTCGAACACCCTCTGCTGGTGTATCTGCCCTGCGGCGTGGGCGGCGGGCCGGGCGGGGTCGCCTTCGGCCTCAAGCTGGTTTTCGGCGACGCCGTGCATTGCCTGTTCGCCGAACCCACCCACGCGCCCTGCATGCTGCTGGGCGTCTACACCGGACTGCATGATGAAGTGACGGTGCAGGACTTCGGCATCGACAATCTGACCGCCGCCGACGGCCTGGCGGTGGGCCGCCCATCCGGCTTCGTAGGGCGCGCGATGCAGCGGCTGATAGACGGCTATTACACAGTGGACGATGGCGAGCTCTACCGCTTGCTGGCCATGCTGGAGCGGGAGCAGGGGCTGCGGTTGGAGCCGTCGGCGCTGGCCGGCATGCCGGGCCCGCTGCGGGTGCTGGGCGAGTCCCAGGGTTACCGCCAGCGGATGGGTTTGAGCCCGGAACAGCTGGCGCGCGCCGCGCATCTGGTGTGGGGCACAGGCGGCGGCATGGTGCCGCCGGCGGAAATGGACGCCTATCTGGCGGAGGGCCGGCGACGGCTGACGGCGTGAACGATACTGGCGATATGCTGAACCTCCCCCCGCGCGCCGGCGTCCGGCTGGATGGCGCGCAATGGTCCAATCTGCACACTTTCGCGGCGGCGGCGCGGCATCTGAGTTTCGCCCGCGCCGCCGACGAGTTGTGCCTGAGCGCCAGCGCGGTCAGTCATCGCATCGCCAGGCTGGAACGGGCGCTGGGCACCCGCTTGTTCCTGCGGCTGACCCGCAGCCTGCGTTTGAGCGAGGATGGCGAGCGCATCTACCAGGCCTGGCTGGCCGGCCAGGCGCAACTGGAGGCGGCTTTGAATCCGAGGGACGAGGCAGAGCCGGCCGGCGCGGTGGCGCTGTACGCGCGGCCCTCTCTGGCGCAATGCTGGCTGGCGCCGAGGCTGGCGGATTTCGCCGAGCGCCATCCGCGCATCGCGCTGGATATCCGCAGCGGCAACGAGATGGTAGATTTTCGCACCTGGAACATCGACCTGGCGTTGTATTACTCGGCAGGCGAGTTTCCCGGTCTGGACGCGCAGCGCCTGATGGACGAGCAAGTGGCGCCGGTATGCAGCCCGGAGTACGCGGACCGGCATGGCCTGCGCGGCAATCCGGCGGCCCTGGCCGATTGTTTGCTGCTGCACGACGCCCAGGCCTGGGAGCGGGCGGCTCACGACGCCGAATGGCGAGAGTGGGCGCGCCGCCGGGGCGTGGTGTTGCCGTCGCGCGGCATGAGTTTTGACCGTTCCGATTTGTGCGCCCAGGCGGCCGCGCATCACGCCGGGGTGGCGCTGGGCCGGCGGCGCCTGGTTCAAGAGCGGGTGGAGCGCGGCGAACTGATGCTGCCGCTGGGGCCGTTCGAGCCGCTGGGACCTCAGGCGTATTATCTGGTGCGCGCGGAGCAATCGCCGTCTCCGCGGGTGCGGGCGGTGATGGACTGGCTGTGCCGGTGCGCGGCGGATTAACTCCTTTCCTTTCCTCTTTTCACGCCGCCCTATCGCGCGTTTTCCCGGCGGCGTGCTAGTCTGCCTCAGTTCAATGTCATGTTGTCCGCGGGAGGCGCTTGATGATCACCCTGTACCAGTTCGGCCCGGCCATGGGCCTGATGGATCCCAGCCCCTTTGTGATGAAGGCGGATCTGCTGCTTAAGCTGTCCGGCCTGCCGTACCGTCGCGTGCGCGGCGATATGCGCAAAGCCCCCAAGGGCAAACTGCCCTGCATCGACGACGACGGCCAGATGGTGCCGGACTCTACGTTGATCCGCCTGCACTTGGCGGACAAGCACGGCATCACGCTGGACGCCGGTTTGAACGCTGAGCAGAAAGCGCTGGCCTGGAGCGTGGATTGCATGCTGGGAGAGCATTTCTACTGGGGCATCGTGCATGAGCGCTGGATGGTGGACGCGCATTTCGAGCGCGGCCCCAGTGTGTTCTTCAAGGGCGTGCCGGCCTTGCTGCGCGGATTGGTGGTGGCGCTGGTGCGGCGTAAAGTGCGCGCCAATCTGTGGGGGCAGGGCATGGGGCGTTTCAGCGAGGCCGAGCGCCTGCGGCTGCTGGAGGCGGATGTGGCGGCGCTGTCAGCCTTGTTGGGCGAGCGGCGTTATTTCATGGGCGACGCCGCCACTTGGATTGACGCCAGCGTTTACGCCTTCGTCAGCGGCGCGCTGACCGACGCCATGGGAGAAACCCCGTCGCGGGTGCTAGTGTCGGCGCGGCCCAATCTGGTGGCGTATGCGGAGAGGCTGCGGGCCGAGTTTTACCCTTGATAAGTTGGAGGGTCCGTCGCGACGCAACACGATAAAAGCAAAGGGGAAAACATGAAGATGAACAGATTGCTGCCCTTGGCGGCCTGGCTGTGCGCGGCCGGCGCTTGGGCTGAGAGCGGATTGGACTACGGCAGCTACGGCATTGATTTGAACGGCATCGATCCGGCGGTGCGGGTGCAGGATAATCTATCGCGGCATGCTAACGGGGGCTGGCTCAAACATGCGGAGATTCCGGCCGAGCGTTCCTCTATCGGCGTGGCGGAAGTGTTGGCGGAGCGTAATCTGGATCGGCTGCGACAGTTGATAGAGCAGGCCGGTCAGGGCGCGGACGTCGGCACGGAGGCGAGGCAGATCGCCGCCTTGTACCGCAGCTTTATGGACGAGGACACCATTGCCCGACGCGGGTTGGAGCCGCTGCGCGAATCGCTGCGGGCGGTGGCCGGCCTGAATTCAACGGTGGAGGCGGTGCGCTATATGGGCCGGCTGCAGGATCAGCCGGTGGATACGCCGTTCCGCTTCTACGTCAGCCAGGACCCCAAGGATTCCGCCGTCTATTTGGCCGGCGTCGGTCAGTCCGGTCTGGCGATGGACCAGGATTACTACCTGGGAAAATCCGCCGATTTCACCGCCGCGCGTCAGGCTTACTTGACGTATCTGGAGCGCTTGTTCGCGTTGGCGGAGCTGGACCAGCCGCAAAGCCGCGCCCGCGACGTGCTGGCTTTCGAGACCCGGCTGGCGAAAATCCAGTGGACTAATGTCGAGAACCGCGACATCCAGAAAACCTATAACAAGCTGAGCCTGGCCGAGCTGGCGCGCCGGCAGCCCGGCTATGATTGGCCGGCTCTGCTGGCCGACGCCGGCCTGGGCGCGGCCAAGCAACTGAACTTGGATCAGCCTGGCTATCTGAGCAAGCTGGCGCCGCTCTTGCGGGCCACGCCTGCGGCCACGCTGCGCAATTATCTGCTGGCGCGCACGCTGGACGCCTACGCGCCCAGCCTGACGCCGGCCTTCGTCGATGCCCACTTCGATTTCTACGGCAAGACGCTGGAAGGCCGCAAGCAAAACCGACCGCGTTGGAAACGCGGCGTGAGCATGGTGGAAAGCGGGCTGGGCGAGGCGCTGGGCAAGCTTTACGTGGCGCGCTATTTCACGCCGGAAGCCAAGCGCCAGGCCGACGAACTGGTGCGTAATCTGCTCAAAGCCTATGACCAGTCCATCGACACTCTGGACTGGATGAGCGCGGCCACCAAGCGGCAGGCTCACGTCAAGTTGTCCAAATACACCTTGAAGATAGGCTATCCGGACAAGTGGCGGAATTACGAGGGCCTGGAGCTGTCGCCGGACGATTTGGCCGGCAATGCGCGACGCATCGCACGCTTCAACTACCGCTATATGAGCGGCAAGTTGGGCCAGCCGGTGGACCGCAAGGAATGGAGCATGACGCCGCAGACGGTGAATGCCTATTACAATCCGGCCAATAACGAGATCGTGTTTCCAGCCGCCATCCTGCAAGCGCCGTATTTCGATCCCGGCTTCGACCCCGCGGTCAACTACGGCAGCATAGGGGCCACCATAGGCCACGAAATCAGCCACGGCTTCGATGATCAGGGCAGCCAATTCGACGGCGACGGCAATATGCGCAACTGGTGGACCGCAGCGGACAACGCGCGCTTCAAGGCCGCCACGCGCAAGCTGGTCAAACAATACGGCCATTACCAGCCGGTGCCTGGCCACTATGTCAACGGCGAGTTGACGCTGGGCGAGAACATTGCCGACAACGCCGGCCTGGAAGTGGCCTATAAGGCCTACCGCCTGGCGCTGGGGGGCAAGGACGCGCCGGTGTTGGACGGCATGAGCGGCGACCAGCGCTTCTTCATCGCCTTCGCCCAATCCTGGCGTAGTAAAACCCGCGACGAGGCCACGCTCAAGCAGTTGGTGTCGGACCCACACACGCCGGATTTGTGGCGGCCTATTGGCACCGCGAGCAATATGGAGCCGTTTTACCAGGCTTTCGGCGTCAAGCCGGGGGACAAGATGTATTTGCCGCCTAAGCAGCGTTTCCATTTGTGGTGGTGAGTCATGCTCAGACCGAGCGTTTGAGTTGGCCGGGCGTGAGCCCGGCATGGCGACGGAACATGGCGATGAAGGCGCTGTCCTGCGCATAGCCCAGCTCCGTCGCCACCCTGCTGACGCTTTCCCCCTCGGCCAGCAACCGGCTGGCTTCCATCATTTTCAATTGCCGCCTCCAGGCGCTGAAGCCAAGGCCGGTCTGTTGCTGGAACAGCCGGTTAACGGTGCGGCTGCTGGCGCCTGCCTGAGCCGCCAGTTGTTCCAAGGTGGCTTCGTCGCCGGGCTGTTGCAACAGCTGCTCGGCAATGCGCAGCAGCCGCCGGTCCTGAGGCAGCGGTAAACTCAGCGCCTGTTCCGGCGCGCGGCTGGCTTCGTCCAGCAATACCGCTACAAGCCGTTCTTGCTCAGGTTCCAACGGTGACAAGGGCCACTCCGCCACCCTCACGATCAGCTCCCGCAGCAGCGGGCTGACGGCGATGATCTGTGGCCGCCGCGGCAGCGCGGGATAGACGACCGGATCGAAGTACAGGCTGCGGTAGGCGAAGGGCTTGCCGGTTTCGGCCTGATGCCACAGCCCCGAGGGAATCCAGGCGGCCATCGTGGGCGGCAGCACGCAGCGGGTATGGCCGATGCGGATTTGCAGCACGCCGCTGACCGCGTACATCAGTTGCGCGCGGCGATGACGATGCAGGCCGGAGTCGTGCGGCGCCGGCGCGTCTATGGCCATGCCGACGATGGGATCGGCGAGTTGGTCCGGGTCCGGGGCGGTGCTGGGCAGGTAGCGCGGCATATTGTCTGTTTTTCAATGTTTTATGGCTATCCATCGATAATAGTCAGGTCTTCATCCTCCTACAATCCGTGCTCAATGTTTGAAGGAGGACAAAATGAAATCCGCAATCCGTGCGGCGCCGCTGGCGCTGCTGATTTTATTGCTGGGTTTTCCGCAATTGAGCGAAACCATCTACGCGCCGGCCTTGACCGAGATCGCCCAGGCTTACCGCGTCAGCCCAGGCCAGGCGCAACTGACGATGAGCGTCTACTTCCTGGCTTTCGCCTTCGGCGTGGTGTGCTGGGGACGTTGCGCCGATGTGTACGGCCGACGGCCGGCTTTGCTGGCCGCCTTGGTCTGTTACGGCGTGGGCGCGGTGCTGGCGGTGATGAGCCGCGACTTCGCCGCGCTGCTGCTGGCCAGGCTATTGCTGGCCTTCGGCGCCAGCGCGGGTTCGGTGGTGGTGCAGACCATGTTGCGCGACCGCTATCAAGGCCCGGCCTTGCTGACGGTGTTCGCCACCGTCAGCGCGGTGTTGTCGCTGTCGCCGGCCTTGGGCCCGCCGCTGGGCGCTTTGCTGGTGGCCGGTTTCGGTCATCAGGGCGTATTCGCCGCGCTGTGCGCGCTGGCCTTGCTGTTGCTGACGCTGTCGTGTCTGTTTGCCGGCGAGAGCCGGCCGGCGGATCTGCCGCCTCCGGTCGCCTTGGGCGCGGTGGCGGCCAGGATGGCGCGCGATCCACGGGTGCTGGCCACGGTGTGGCTGGTGGCCGGCTTCAATCTGCTGTTGTTCGGCTTTTACACGCTGGCGCCGTTTACGCTGCAATTGCTGGGCATGCCGCCCTGGCTGTTCGGCCTCAGCGGCCTGCTGGTGGCGGCGGGCGGCTTGTTCGGCGGTGCCGTCAACCGCCGCTTGGCGGCGCGCGGCGGCGGCGAGCGCTTGCCGCGTCTGGCCTTGATGGCCGCCGGCGCGGCGGCCTTGGTCCAGTTGCTCAGCGGTTGGCCGGGTCTGTGGCAGCCTGTCGCCGTTGGCGTGCTGTTGCTCAGTCAGCTGGCGATTTCCGCGGCCTTCGGCTGTGCGATTCCGCCGCTACTGGCGGGGGCCCTGCGGGATTACCGCCAGGTGCAGGGCACGGCCGGCGCCTTGCTGGGCTTGATGTACTACCTGCTGATCGCCGGCGGTTTGGGTTTGCTCGGCGCGGCTTATCAGCCGTATACCTTGTACCAGCCCATGGCCATGGCGCTGCTGTGCGCGGCGATGTGGCCGGCGGCGCGGCGATTGGGCCGCTAGGGAGTTGAATATTCTGTCTGATTCATGGCATTGTGTTGAAAATTTCAAACAGCCATGGAGAGCAGCGCGATGAAGCAGGCCAGCGATATCATTGTGTTCCAGCGTCACGACGTGGCGCTGGAATCGTTTGTGGCGGCGGAGGATCGCCGCATTGCCGGCGAATGCCGGCAAAGCGTGGCCAACCATTATTCAGATCCCAGCGGGCAGTTCCACGCTGGCATTTGGAGCGGCGGGCTGGGCTGCTGGAAAGTGCGCTACAGCGAACACGAGTTCTGCACGCTGTTGCAAGGACGAGTGAAGGTCAGCGACGAGGCCGGGAACAGCGTGGAGTTGAAGCAGGGCGATCACTTCGTGATCCCCGCGGGCTTCATCGGCACCTGGCAGGTGCTGGAGCCGGCGTGCAAGACTTACGCGGTGTTCGAAGCGCGCCACGCCGAGTGAGCTGCGACAAACAACAGCCCCGCATTGCGGGGCTATTTTTCGTAGCGGCGGGCCGAGCTTAAAAGGTGAAGCCGGCGCCGATGTACATGCCGTCGGCCAGCCGGCGGTTGCGGTTGTTGTCCTTGCGTTCAATGTCGAAGTAGCGGTAGCCGGCTTCCACGGTGAACGGGCCGATCGGATTCCAGCGCACGCCGGCGGCGAGATCGCTCACGTTCTTGACGCTGCCGCTGGCCATGCTGTCGCCGGCGTAATAGGCCTGGCCGTAGAGGCTGATCTTGGGCGCGAGCTGGATGTTGGCGCGGCCGCCGAGCAAGGCGGCGGTGCCGGAACCGCTGTCCGGGTTCAGGCCCATCAGCTTGCCGCCGCCGGCCAGAGTGACCGGGCCTAGCGGAATGGCGAACTCCAGGCCGGCGCCGCCGGCGTTGCCCTTGTGGTCGCTGTTCAGGTAGTCGATGGAAAGGCCCAGACCCAGGCCTTGCGGGGTGCGGCTGAATTGCTGGAAATCCTTGCCGGCGATGAAGCTGTAATCGGCGGCGTGGGCGGCGGCGGCCAGGGAAAGCAGAGCGGCGGCGGCGCCCAGTTGCAGAGTTTTCATGGGGTCACTTCTCTTGGGTGAGTTAGACAACAAGGGAAGTGACCGCTTTTTAAATAACAAGTTCGACGTGCCGCCAAATATTCACGTGCGAATCATTCGTTGGCGAGCAGGTTTTCCAGTTCCAGCAGCCGGGTCTTGAGGGCGGCCACTTCCGCTTCCAGCGCGGCGACGCGGCCGGCTATGCCCACCTCGATCACGCCGCAGCCATTGTCGCCGGCGGCCGGCAAAGACGGCGGTTCGCCGCTGAGCAGGTGAGCCCAACGCGCCTCGCGCTCGCCGGGTTGACGCTCTAGCTTCAGCACCAGCGGCGGGTATTTGTCGGCCAGCGCGTTGAGCGCGGTCTCCACCTCCTCCACGCCGCTGAAACCGTAGATGCGGCCGGAGCGGGTGCGAATCTCCGCCGCGGTCTGCGGCCCGCGCAACATCAATAGCGCCAGCGCCGCCAACCGCGCGCCTTCGATGTTCCATTCGTAATTGAGCCTGTGTTCGTACTTGGCCACCCGGCTGCCGGCGGGCAGCCGCTCGTTTGCCAGTTTCTTGGCGATCAGGCTGTCCAGCGCCGCGCTGATGTCGGCTTCGGACAGTTGCATCACCGGCTCGCGGCTGGTCAGCTGATTGCAGGCCGAGGCCAGGCCGTTCAAGGTCATCGGGTAGGCGTCCGGGGTCAGCGCCTGCTTTTCCACCAGGGCGCCCAGCACGCGCACTTCATGCGCTTCCAGTTGATGTGTATCCATCCATGTCTCCGCTTGAGGCTGCCGACGCCGGGGGCGGCGGCGGGCCGGATTGGCATGTAGCGATTCTAGCGCGGTTGGAGGGGCCTCCGCACGGTGAGATCATGGTCTTGGCTTGACAGCGGCCGGCGTGCTTGCCACGCTGTGCGGTTTTGTCGATGGTTGGGAGAGCGTGATGACGCGAGTGGACGTGTTGCTGGTGGAACTGGGCTTGGCGGCTTCGCGCACGGCGGCGCAAAACTTGATCGCCGCCGGGCGGGTCAGTTGCGACGGCGCGCTAGTGAGCAAGCCCAGCCAGAAATGCGCGCCGGGCAGCCGTTTCGATATCGCCGCCGACCCGTCCGATCGTTTCGTGTCGCGCGGCGGCCTGAAAATGCTGGGCGCGCTGGAGTCGTCCGGCCTGGACCCGCGCGGCGCGCTGGCTTTGGACGTGGGCCAGTCCACCGGCGGTTTCAGCGATTGCCTGCTGCAACAAGGCGCGCGGAGGGTGGTGGGCGTGGACGTGGGCCACGATCAATTGCATTCGCGGCTGCGAACGGACCCGCGCGTGCGCTATTTCGAAGGCGTAAACGCCAGGGCGTTGGACCATGCCGCCTTGTTGGAGGCCAATGACGGGCTGCCCTTCGACCTGATGGTGTGCGACGTGTCCTTTATCTCTCTGACTCTGGTGCTGCCGTCGGCGCTGCCCTTGATCCGTCCCGGCGGCCATCTGCTCAGCCTGGTGAAGCCTCAGTTCGAGGTGGGACGCGAAGGTTTGGCCAGGGGGGGCATCGTACGCGACGAGAGCCTGTACCCGCGGGTGCGGGAAAAGATCAGTGAAGCCGTGCGGGAGCAGGGTTTCGAACTGTTGAAGTGGTTTGACAGCCCGATCACCGGCGGCGATGGCAACCGCGAGTTCTTCATTTACGCGCGCAAACGCTGAGCGGCGCGAGGCAAAGCCTTTTTATGGTTTTGGCATCGCCACGGCCGCGTGTCGCGGTTATTATTCCGCTTGGCCAAACTCGCTTTGTTCGCTGCGCAGCACCATGACCGGGCAATTGGCCCGGCGCAGCAGGTTTTGGGCGAAGCTGCCCAGCAACAGGTGGGCGATGCCGCTGCGGCCATGAGTGCCGAGCACGACCAGATTGGCGTTGTGGCTGTCCGCGTAGCGCACCAGCAGTTCCGCCATGTCGGCGCCGCCGTCCCAGCTTTCCGCCATGTGGATCTGCACTTGTTCCACGCCGGCTTCCACTGCCTGCTTGCGCGCCTGTTCCAGCACGCGGTTGCCGTCGCGGAAGGCTTGATCGTGCAGTTCGTGGGTGCCGAGCAGGCCGACGCCTTCCACCGCGAGGTCGCGCAGGCTGGCGATGTGGAACAACGTCAGGCTGGCTTTGCAGAACTTGGCGATGCGAACGGCCTCCAGCAGCGCCTTGTCCGAATTGCTGCTGCCGTCCAGCGCGGCGATGATGTGTTGGTACATGTTCGATGTCCTTTATGGCTGGTGAGACGGAGGGCTATCGTGACAGCATATCGCGGCGGGCTGCTCAGGCCAAGTCGGCATAGGCCGGGCTTGACCTGGCGCAAAGCATTGACGAAGGGGCTGGTCGGTGTTTTACAATTCAATATTCAGTTAAAGGTTTGATTTGAAATGCTTGTTTTTCTATTGATCATCGGCGCGTGCTTGCTGGCTTTGCTGGGGTGGATTTTGCACTCGCGCCGCGCGCCGCGTCTGGTCAAAAGGACGCGGACCGAGGACAAGGTGTACGCCTTGAATACTCAGATCCGCGCGGTGGAGCCGCCGGAGCATTCCACGGGGATGGCTTTCGGCGTACTGCTCAAGGCTGCGCGCGGCGATCGCACCGCGGTGGAAAAGTGGATTGTGGCCGAGCAATATCGCGGCAACGTGCCGGTCAGCCGGGATGAGGCGATCGAACTGCTGGCGAGGCGGCTGTTATTGAGCCGCAGCTGAGGTTTTCAGCACGAGAGAATAAAAACAGGCCCGCATAAACGGGCCTGTTTGCATTGCTCAACGAGTTCTCAGGCCAGCAGGCCCAGGTATTGACGCTCCCACGGCGTAATCTGGCTATGGTAGTGGCTCAACTCCACCTCCTTCACCGCCAGGTAGGCGGCGCTGAACTCCGCGCCGAACAGCCGCTTGGCGGCGTCGCCGCCGGCCATGGCCTCGCAGGCCGCGTCCAGGGTGTTGGGCAGGCTGGCGCGCTCGCTCTTGAACACATTGCCGGTGGCGGGCTCGCTGGGCTGCAAGCGGCCTTCAATGCCCAGCAGGCCGGCGCCCAGGCTGGCCGCCAGCGACAAATAGGGGTTGGCGTCGCAGCCGGGCAGCCGGTTTTCCACGCGGCGGCCTTCGGGTCCGGACACCGGCACCCGCAGCCCCACCGAGCGGTTGTCCAGGCCCCAGCTCAGGTTGACCGGCGCGGCCATGCCCTTGACGAAGCGGCGATAGGAGTTGGGACTGGGGCAGAACAAGGGCATCAGCTCCGGCAGATAACGCTGCAGTCCGGCGATGAAGCCGTGGAAAGTGTCCGAGGCTTCGCCGTCGGCGCGGCTGAACACATTGTCGCCGCGCTGGTCCACCACGCTTTGGTGCAGGTGCATGGAACTGCCAGGCTGGCCCGGCAGCGGCTTGGCCATGCACACCACGCTGAGACCGTGGCGGTTGCCTATCTCTTTAAGCGCGGTCTTGAACAGGAAGGTTTGGTCGGCCAGCGCCAGCGCGTCGCCGTGTTTGAGATTGATTTCAAACTGGCTGGGGCCCATCTCGTGGACGAAGGTGTCGGTGGCGATGCCCAGCATTTCGCAGGCGCGGTACAGATCGTCGAAATACGCTTCCAGGTCGTTGAGCGAGGAGAAGCTGAAGGAGTCGAAACCGGCTTCGCGGCGGCCGCTGCGCAGCGTCGGAGGTTGAAACGGCTGTTGCGGGTCGCCGTGGGCGGAGAAGATGTAGAACTCCAGTTCCGGCGCCACCACCGGCGTCCAGCCTAGCGCCGCGTAACGCGCCAGCACCGCTTTCAGCGCCGAGCGCGGCGCCAGCGGCGTCAGGCTGCCGTCGTGATCGACGCAGTCGCAGATCACGCTGGCGCGCGGGGTCTGGGCCCACGGCACCTGACGCAGAGTGGCGAAGTCCGGCGCCAGGGTGACGTCGGGATCGTGCTCGCCGTAGAAGCGGTAGTCCGGAAACTCCCCTATGCAGCTTTGAATGGGCACCGCCCGCGCAATGCGCAGCGGTTGCCCCTTGATGAAGGCTTTGGCCGGCAGGGTTTTGCCGCGGGCAAAACCGTGCACGTCGGCGAAAGCCAGTTCTACGTCACGAACATTCTGTTGAATCAGCCATTCGGCCAAGTCCGCCGGGATGGTGGCCTGGGACATGAGTCTCTCCCGATGCGCTTGCGCGTTATTGTTTGCATGTTTGGGTCTGTCTGTCCGTGGCGTTGTTTTATTTTTGGAGCGTTTGCTCTGCGGCCATTATGCCATCAGGCAGGGTCGGGAGGGCAAGCTCGGAATGAAGGCGGCAAAAAGCCCCGGCGAACCGGGGCTTGGGGGAGGAGAAGGCTCGGAACGTGTTTCCAACGCCCTTTTCCATCGATCTCGCCGACGCGCAGCGGATCGCAAACAGGCTTTTAGAGGCGGAAGCGGCCCACGGTCTGCTGCAGGGTATCCGCCTGCTGATCGATGGCGCGCACCGCCTGCACGGCGTTGCTGACCGAGTTCTGGGTTTCCTCCACCACGCCGGCCACCTGCTCGACATTGCCGGCGATATTGGTGCCGGCCTGGCTTTGCTCGCCCATCGCCACTACGACATTGTGCACGTTCTCCAGCGCCTGGCTGGCTTGCTTGCTGATGGCGTCCAGAGTCTGGGCCGCCTGCTGCACCTGTTCAACGCCGCCCTCCACCGCCGGACGGATGTCGTCCATCTGGTTGGATACGCTGCCGGTTTCGCTCACCACTGCTTGCACGATGGTGGAGATTTCATCGGTGGCGGTGGCGGTGCGTTCGGCCAGCTTGCGCACTTCGTCGGCCACCACGGCAAAGCCGCGGCCGGTTTCGCCGGCGCGGGCGGCTTCGATGGCGGCGTTCAGCGCCAGCAGATTGGTCTGGTTGGCGATATCGCGTATGGTCTCGGCGATGCCGCTGATGTTGCGAGTGCGCTCGGCCAGTTTGCCCACCATATCGCTGGCCGCATGTACCTGGCCGGCGATATTGCGGATGCCGTCGGCGGCCTGGGCCGCCAGCGCTTCGCCTTGGCGCGCTAGCTCCACGGTGCCGCGCGAGCCGGATTCGGTGTCGCGAGCGCTGGCGGTGACGTGGTCGATGCTGACCGACAACTGCTCAATGGCGGCGGCGGCGGAACTGGTGGAGGAGCTGGCCACGCCGGACACTTCGTGCACCTTGTCCATATCGCTGGACAGCTGGCGGCTGGCCTGGTTGATATTGGTGGCCGCCAGGCGGATCTCTTCTATCATCTGGCGCAGTTTCAGCTGCATTTCGCGCATGGCCGCCAGCAGGCTGTGCGGCGGGCCCTGCACCGCGATGTCGGTGCCCAGGTCGCCGTCGGCGATGGCCTTGACCACCTGCGCGGCGTAGTTGGGGTCGCCGCCCAGAGATTGCATGATGCTGCGCGACACCAGCAGGATCAGCCCGGCCAGCGTGATCATGCCGATGGCGGCGATGATGAGCAGCGTGCGCGCCTGGCTCCAGAACAGCTGGTCGATGTCGTCGATGAAAATGCCGGTGCCCACCATCCAGCCCCAAGGTTCGAAGCGCACTACGCCGTTGAGTTTGGGAAACTCTTCCTTGCTGCCCTTGCGCGAGGTCTGAATGGTCACCAGGCCGTAGTGGTCCTTCTGCAACGCCTCTTCATAGACCGCCACTGTGGTGCGGCCGTCCGGCAGCGTGCTGCCCATGTCCACTTTGCCCACCCTGCCCTTATTGGGGTGGAACATCACCACGTTTTGCGGATTGCGGCCGAAGAAGTAAATGTCGTCCACCTTGAGCGCGTTGAGCGCGGCGATGGCTTGTTTTTGGGCGTCGGCGCGCGGCAGGCCTTTTTCTTCCAGTTTCTGGAAGTGGCTCATGGTGCCTTCCGCCATGCGCAGCAGGTGGGTGATTTGTTCGCGCTTTTCCTGGCCCAGCGTGGCGCGGGTGGAGAGCAGCGCCACGGCCGCGATGCTGAGCAGAGCCAGCAGGCTGGCCGCCATGATGATGAACAGTCTGGTATTGACCCGCATGATGTTCGCTTTTCGAAGGTGGATGTCTGATTTTGGGCTGTCGGTCCTGCCTCTGCAGGAGGCAAGAGCAGGGCCGGGATTATCGCCTGTTCTAGTATGGTTTTATGACATTACAAGCTGCAAGATCAAGGATTTGGTATTAATACTGTAGGATTGGCGCCGCCGGCGGCGGCGCCGTTGCGGGCTTTTTAGTCGTGGACTTGCAGGCGGCCGCTGGCGATGGCGGCCTTGAACACCTGGTAATCGGCCTCAACTTGGTCAGCGTAGGCCAGCGCGTAGTCGGCGATGGCCTGATCCAGCTTGTCGCTGTCACCCACATAGCCCGCCAGTTGGGCGGCTTGGCCGCCGGATTTGGAATGCGCCCGCGCCAATGCCCAGGCGCAGGCCTGGCCGTAGGCGGTGAGCGCCTCCGGCGTGGCGAAGGCTTCCAGCGACGGCGCGGCCTTCATGTCGCGCAGCTGGCGCACGTAGAAGTGGCGGCCGGCGGGGCCGGTGGTCCAACCCAGGAACAGGTCGCTGGCGGCCTGCATCAGGCGCTGGCCGAACACGACTCGCTTGCCCTGGTGGCCGTGCACGCAGGCCTGGGTGTAGGGCTCCAGCACTGAAGAACGCGCCTCCTTCAATTGCAGGAACAGCGGTTGGTCGAAATTGTCCTGCAACAGCATCACCAGACAGCGGGTGCCGACGCTGCCGACGCCCACTACCTTGAACGCGCAATCCACCAGCCGGAAACGCTCCAGCAACTGGCGGCGGTCTTCCTTCAGGGTGACGATGTAGTTGTCCAGCATCGGCTTGACCAAAGCTTCGGCGTCGTCGGCGGATAGCCAGCTGTCGTCGTTGTCCAGCAGGGTGTTTTTGTCGTGAAGGTGGAAGATCACCGGCGGGTTGTCGCGCAGTCGCAACGTGCCGTCCTCCAGTTCCGTCATTTTGGGCAGCAGCTTTTCCTGGGTCTGGTGTCTGGCCTTGTCGGACAGCTTGAGCATTTGCTGGCGGATGGCGTCGGTGGGCGCGCGCTCCAGTAATTGCTCAAAGCCCACCTTGGTGTACCACAGCTCCAATTGGCCCATGCGGGCGTACTCGTTGACGCGGCGGCGGTAGACCTCGCTGGCGCGGCTCACCATGTCCCGCGCCTGGCTTTCGCTGAAGCCCTGGCCGCGCGCGGCCAGCACCAGGCTGACCGCCAGCCGTTTCAAATCCCATTCCCACGGGCCGTGGTGGGTTTCGTCGAAATCGTTGATGTCGAAGATCAGCTGCCGTTCCGGCGAGGCGAAGAAGCCGTAATTCATCAGGTGGGCATCGCCGCAGATCTGCAAGTTCAGGCCGCTGCTGGGATTGGAGGCCAGATCGGCGGCCTGGATCATGGAGAAGCCGCGGAAAAAGGTGAACGGCGATACCTGCATGCGGCTGTAGCGCAGCGGAATCAGGCCTTGCACCCGTCCCTGAGAGGTTTGCTCTACCATGGCCACCACGTCGCGCGGCGCGCTGAGCCGGTTTTCCGCTTGCAGGGTGCGGGAGCAGGATTGGCGCAGCGCCTTGCCGGCGGCGTAGTGTAGTTCGTACTTGGCGTGGTAATTGGACATGCGGGCTCCTGAACTAAAGATCTCCTGTCCAGTGTAACCGCTGGAGAATTTTTGTCAGGTGGAAGCGGCGGCTTGGCTTATCCACAAGGTTGTCCCCGTTTCATCCACATTACACACAGCGCAGCGGGATTTTCGAAAGTTGTGCACAAGGTAGAAAGGCAAGCGGATGCAATCAAACCGGGCGTCTGCCGGAGTGCCTATTATGTTATCCACAGTGTTGTGCACAGTTTGTGCACACTTTCCACAGCGGCGGGGTTGTGGACGGCGCTGTCCACAGCCCCGACGGAGAGGCGTCAGCCGCGTTGCGCGCAGTCATTGACCAGCTTGCGCCATGCCTTGCTGTAGCTGAGGCCATGGGTGTTCACCGTGAGTTTGCTGGCGTCGCCATCCGGGCGGATGAGAATTTCCAGCCCATCCTTATTGGTGGCGGGATTGGTCAGCCGCACGATCTCGCCGCGCTCTCCGCCGCGCTCGCGTTCGATGTACTCGCTGGGAATGCGCAGCTTGCGCATGCGCTCGTCCAGGCAGTTGGCGACGACGGGCGGAGGCGCCTTGGCCTTCAGCGTGGCGACCGGGTCGTTCAGGTTGGCGAGCGCCGGCACCACCGCGCAGCTCAGGGCGACGCCGAGCGCGGTTTGCAGCAATAGGGATTTGCAGTGTTCGATCAGATTGGGCATGGCTTTCTTGCGGGAAGGACGACGTACCAAGATTGGAAACGTCGCGTCGCGCGCAAGTTCGAGTTAGGCCAGTTGCAGGTGTTAAGGAGTTTGAGGTCCGAGGAACGGTCGGGGTCCGGTGCCGGCCCAAAGTTCACCAGCGTGAACGGGGTTTCAGCCGTGCAGCGCGACGGATTCGCCAACGACGGCGAGTAGCAGCCAGATTTGCCAATAGCTGCTGCGCGCCAGCGAATCGGCGCCGCGCAGTTCCAGGCTGCGCTGGATGCGCAGCTGGCTTTGCCAGCGCATCAGACCGCGGGAGGCGCGGACTTCCAGCAGCAGCAGCGGGGCCAGGGTCAGCAGTTTGAGAATGAAAAGAGGATGTTGCAGACGGGAGGTGTCCAGCGAGAGCAGGCCCAGGCCGCTGACGGTCCACAGCGCGAGCGCCAGCAACCACCAACGATGGCTGCGGAATAGCTGCGGGGTCTGGCTGGGGAATTGCTGCTGGCGCAGCAGGCTGGCGCGGCTCCATAACGCGGCCAGGCCGGCGCCCAGAGCCAGTAGATGCAAGCTTGCCAGCAGCCAGTGCCACAACATGGTTTGCCTCCCGTCCCCAAGAGATGCCCTACACGGTAAACAGGGGCGCGGCGGCTGGCAAGCTTATTTGCTTAGCCGTTTGACCGGGGGACGGCTTAGCCGGCGAAGCGCTGGCCCGCTTGGGCGCGGCGCAGGAAATCCAGCATCGCCGGCACGCGCTCGGAGCCCTCGGCCGGGGCCCAGGCGGCCAGGTTTTGGTCCTGCAGCGGCAGATAAGGACCGTGCTTGACTTCAAACACCACGCTGCCCGGCAGCAGCGACACGACCGAATGCCAGGTATTGGCCGGCATTTCGAATACGCGCGCGCCGTCTTCGCCCAGGCGATGACGGCCTTGAACCACGCCGGCCTCGTCAAACACGATCACCTCGAAGGTGCCGCTGAGCGCGATCAACATTTCCCAGCTGTGGTCGTGGCGGTGCGGGCGGACATAGGTGTCCGGCTCCATGGCGATGGCCAGGCGCTGGATAGGGTCTTCCAGCTGAGCGTGGAAATTCTGGTTGGCGCGCAGGCGCGGCGCACAGGCGGCTTTGGCCGACAGCGCGGCCAGGTCTTGTTGGTTCAGGGTCAGCATGGAATCGCCCGGTAGGGAAGCAAAGCAGCGATTATCAATGAAAACGCCGCCGGCAGCGAGGCCGGCGGCGAGCGCGAGCGTTTAGCGAAAGGCGGTCAAACCGGCCTTCGAGGCGGCGGGATCAGGAACGGATCTGGCCGTCGCCCAGCACGATCCACTTCTGGCTGGTCAGGCCGGTCAGGCCCACCGGGCCGCGCGCGTGGATCTTATCGGTGGAAATGCCGATTTCCGCGCCCAGCCCGTATTCGAAGCCGTCGGCGAAGCGGGTGGAGGCATTGACCATCACGCTGGCGGAATCCACCTCGCGCAGGAAGCGGCGCGTGCGCCCGTAGTCCTCGGACACGATGGCGTCGGTGTGGTGGCTGCCCCAGTGATTGATATGCTCGATGGCCTCGTCAAGGTCTTTGACCACCTTGATGGCCAGGATGGGCGCCAGATATTCGCTGGCCCAGTCCTCGTCGCTGGCCGGCCGTACCTTGTCGCCCAGGATGGCGTGGGTGCGTTCGCAACCGCGCAGCTCCACGTCTTTTTCCCAATAGGCCTCGGCCAGGCGCGGCAGGATGAATTCCGCGAAGGCGGTGTGCACCAGCAGGGTTTCCATGGTGTTGCAGGTGCCGTAGCGGTGGGTCTTGGCGTTCAGCGCGATGTTGAAGGCCTTGTCCGGGCTGGCGGTGTCGTCGATGTAGACATGACAGTTGCCGTCCAGGTGCTTGATCACCGGCACCCGCGCCTCGGCGCTGATGCGGGCGATCAGGCCCTTGCCGCCGCGCGGCACGATCACGTCCACGTATTGCGGCATGGTGATCAACTCGCCCACCGCGGCGCGGTCGGTGGTGGCCAGCACCTGCACCGCTTCCGCTGGCAGTCCGGCCGCGCGCAGGCCCTCGTGCACGCAGGCGGCGATGGCCTGATTGCTGTGGAAGGCCTCGGAACCGCCGCGCAGCAGCGCGGCGTTGCCGGATTTCAGGCACAGGCCGGCGGCGTCGGCGGTGACGTTGGGGCGGGCCTCGTAGATGATGCCCACCACGCCCAGCGGCACCCGCATCTTGCCCAACTGAATGCCGGACGGCCGGTAGGCCATCTCGCTGACCTCGCCCACCGGATCCGGCAGCGCGGCGATTTGGCACAGCCCTTCGGCCATGCCGGCGATGGTTTTCTCCGTCAAAGCCAGCCGCTCCAGCAGCGCCGGTTCCAAGCCGGCTTTGCGCGCCGCGTCCATGTCCTGAGCATTGGCGGCCAACAGCTTGGCCTGATCGCGCAGAATGGCGTCCGCCATCGCCAGCAGCGCGCGGTTCTTCTGCGCGGTGTCGGCGCGGGCCAGTTCGCGGCTGGCCTTGCGGGCGGCCTTGCCCGTCTGTTGCATATAGTCTTTGACGTTCATCGTGGAAACTTCCGAGAGCCAGAATAGAGAATTGACTCTGAGAGTAAACCAAAGCGGGGAGGGCGGCCAGCGCGGAGCGCACGACGCCTGGGCGCGCTGGAATGACTTGGGGGCGAGTGGGTTTTGTTAGATGATTGAGGGATAAGAGTATTTCACAATATTATTTATGGATATAACAGTCCTTGGGTATAGTCGGGAACATCGCCGATCATCCATCAAGAAAAGGTCTGTCCATGAAGCTCCGCCTTGCCCTGGCCGCCCTGTTGCTGGCCGCGACCGGCTCCGCGCTGGCCGACGCCACTCTGCTCAATGTGTCCTACGACGTGATGCGCGACTTCTACAAGGACTACAACCCGGCTTTCCAGAAAGCCTATAAGGCCAAGACCGGCGAAACCGTCACCCTGCAACAGTCGCACGGCGGCTCCAGCAAGCAGGCGCTGGCGGTGGCCAACGGCCTGGCCGCCGATGTGATCACCATGAACCAGGCCACCGATATTGACCTGCTTGCGGGCAAGGGCCTGCTGCCGGCCAACTGGGCCAGCCGCCTGCCCAACCACGCGGTGCCGTTCACCTCCACCATCGTGTTCTTGGTGCGCAAGGGCAATCCGCAGCAAGTGCGCGACTGGAGCGATCTGGCCAAGCCGGGCCTGAAAGTGGTGATTCCCAATCCCAAGACTTCCGGCAACGGCCGTTATAGCTATCTGGCGGCCTGGGGCTATGCGCTGAAACAGCCGGGCGGCAGCGAGGCCAAGGCCCAGGATCTTGTGGGCCGCATCTTCAAGAACGTGCCGGTGCTGGACGGCGGCGGCCGCGCCGCCACCACCACCTTCATGCAGCGCCAGATCGGCGATGTGCTGGTGACCTTTGAGAACGAGGCGGAAATGATCGCCCGCGAATTTGGCCGCGGCGGCTTTGAACTGGTTTACCCCAGCCTGTCCGTGCTGGCGGAGAACCCGGTGTCGGTAGTGGACAAGGTGGTGGACCGCAAGGGCAGCCGCAAGCAGGCGGAAGCCTATCTGCAATACCTGTGGAGCCCGGAAGGCCAGAAGCTGGCCGCGGACAACTACCTGCGCCCGCAAGACCCGGCAGTGGCCAAGCAGTTCGCCTCCCGCTTCCCGGCGGTGAAGACCTTCACCGTGGCCAGCGTGTTCGGCTCCTGGGCCGCGGTCAATCAGAAGCACTTCGCCGACGGCGGCAGCTTCGACCAGATTTTCAGCAAGAAATGAGCGCGTGATGGCGGCCAGCGGCTTTAATCTGATCAATAAGCGCCACTCGGTGCTGCCCGGCTTCGGCCTATCCTTCGGCATCACCCTGTTTTGGTTGGGCCTGATCGTGCTGCTGCCCTTCGCCGTGCTGCTGTGGTCGGCGCATGGCATGGGCTGGGCGGCCTTCGTCGATGCGGTGGCCCATGAGCGCGTGGTGGCCGCCATCCGGCTGTCCTTTGTTTCCGCCGGCATCGCCGCGCTGATCAATCTGTTGTTCGGCTTCCTGGTGGCCTGGGTGCTGGTGCGCTACCACTTTCCCGGCAAGCGGCTGATAGACGCGCTGGTGGACCTGCCGTTTGCGCTGCCCACCGCGGTGGCCGGCATCGCGCTGACCACGCTGTACGCGCCCAATGGCTGGATAGGCCAATACCTGGAGCCGCTGGGCCTGAAAGTGTCGTTCACCCCGCTGGGCATCATCGTGGCGCTGACCTTCATCGGCCTGCCCTTTGTGGTGCGCACGGTGCAGCCGGTGCTGGAAGACCTGGAACGCGAGCTGGAAGAAGCCGCCACCTGCCTGGGCGCCGGGCGCTGGGACATTTTCCGGCGCGTGATCTTTCCGGCGGCCTTGCCGGCCTTGATCACCGGAGGCGCCATGGCCTTCGCCCGCGCCACCGGCGAATACGGCTCGGTGATCTTCATTGCCGGCAATATCCCGATGGTGTCGGAAATCGCCCCTTTGATCATCGCCGCCAAGCTGGACCAGTTTGATCAAAACGGCGCGGTAGCGGTGGCGCTGGTGATGCTGGTCATCGCCTTCCTGTTCCTGTTCGCCATCAACCTCATCCAATGGTGGGCCGCGCGCCGCCACGGCGCGGGTAAATGATATGCAAAGCCTGACCACTGAATCGCGCCTGGTGCGCTATCTGTTGACCGGCCTGGCCTTGGTCTTTTTGTTCCTGTTCCTGCTGGTGCCGCTGTTGGCGGTGTTCTGGGAAGCTTTCCGCAAAGGCTGGGATCTGTATCTGGCTGCCTTGGTGGAGCCGGACGCGCTGGCGGCCATCAAACTGACCTTGACCGCCGCCGTCATCGCCGTGCCGCTGAACCTGGTGTTCGGCGTGGCGGCGGCCTGGGCCATCGCCCGCTTTGAATTCCGCGGCAAGAGCTTCCTGACCACGCTGATCGACCTGCCGTTCGCGGTGTCGCCGGTGGTGGCCGGCCTGATGTACGTGCTCTTGTTCGGCGTCAACACCGCGCTGGGCGGCTGGCTGCAACAGCACGGCCTGCAAGTGATCTTCGCCGTGCCCGGCATCGTGCTGGCTACCGTCTTCGTTACCTTCCCCTTCGTGGCCCGCGAACTGATCCCGCTGATGCAGGCCCAGGGCGCGGACGAGGAGCAGGCGGCGCTGGTTTTGGGCGCTTCCGGCTGGCAGACCTTCTGGCGCGTCACGCTCCCCAATGTCAAATGGGGCCTGCTCTACGGCGTGATCCTGACCAATGCCCGCGCGATGGGAGAATTCGGCGCGGTGAGCGTAGTGTCCGGCCATATTCGCGGCCAGACCAACACCATTCCGCTGCATGTGGAAATCCTGTACAACGAGTACAACTTCGTCGGCGCCTTCGCCTGCGCTTCGCTATTGGCCTTCCTCGCCCTGGTCACCCTGGGCGTCAAGAGCCTGGTGGAGTGGCGGATGGCGCGACAGAGCGACGCCGCCGCGGAACGCAGCGCGGCCGCTCGCCTGGCCGCCGCCGGCCGCGCCATAGCCAAGGACCAGCCCGCATGAGCATAGAAATCCGCAATATCCGCAAACAGTTCGGCGACTTCGTCGCGCTGGACAATGTCAGCCTCAACGTGGAAGCCGGCGAACTGCTGGCGCTGCTGGGGCCGTCCGGCTGCGGCAAGACCACCTTGCTGCGCATCATCGCCGGCCTGGAACAGCCGGACGCCGGGCAAGTGCTGTTTTCCGGCGCCGACGCCACCCACACCCATGTGGCCGAGCGCGAAGTGGGCTTCGTGTTCCAGCATTACGCGCTGTTCCGCCACATGACGGTGTTCGACAACGTGGCCTTCGGCCTCAGCGTCAAGCCGCGCAAGAGCCGGCCCGGCAAGGACGAGATCCGCGACAAAGTAATGCAGCTGCTGAAAATGGTGCAGCTGGACTGGCTGGCGGACGCCTATCCCGGCCAGCTGTCCGGGGGCCAGCGTCAGCGCATCGCCCTGGCGCGCTCGCTGGCGGTGGAGCCCAAGGTGCTGTTGCTGGACGAGCCCTTCGGCGCGCTGGACGCCAAGGTGCGCAAGGACCTGCGCCGCTGGCTGCGCGATCTGCACAACGATATGCACATCACCAGCGTGTTCGTCACCCACGACCAGGAAGAAGCGCTGGAAGTGTCGGACCGGGTGGTGGTGATGGACCACGGCCACATCGAGCAAGTGGGCCGTCCTGACGACATCTACGAAAACCCGGCCACCCCCTTCGTCACCCAGTTCCTGGGCGATGTGAACCTGTTCCACGGCCGCATCGAGCGCGGGCAGTTGCAGATCGGCGGCTACGCTCATGCATTGGAAGGGCTGAGCCTGGCCAGCGGCGACGAGGCGGTGGCTTATGTGCGCCCGCATGATCTGGATCTGTCGCGTCAGGCCGACGGCGCGCTGGCGCAGGGCACGGTGGAGCATATCCACGCGGTGGGGCCCATCGTGCGGGTGGAGCTGGTGCAGGCCGACGGCCGGAGCATAGAGGCGGCGGTGAGCAAGGAGCGTTACCGCGAGTTGGGCGTCTTGCCCGGCGACAGCCTGTATGTGACGCCGAAGAAGCTGTCGGTGTTTGCCAAGCAGGAAGGTCAGGATTACGTGATTTGAGTGTTGCAGGCCGCGTTCGCGCTGAGTCCGTTTCATTGGAAAGAGAAAAGCACCGTTCGTCCCGATAAGGGGAACGGTGTTTTTTTATGGTCTTTGCTAGGTGGGGCGGTATTTCAGTCTAGGCTTAGATTTGACTAATGTATCAAAATTGGTACCATTCAAGTATGAATGCCCCCATCTTGGATGTTTGTTTCTACCAGACGGCAAGCGGTACGGAACCTGTGCGTGATTGGTTGAAAGCGCTGGAGGCTCCGGACCGAAAAGTCATAGGCGCAGCTATCAAGACAGTCCAGTTTGGCTGGCCGCTTGGCATGCCGTTGGTGCGGAAAATGGCCAAGGATTTATGGGAGGTCCGCATCCATCTGCCTGGGCGTATAGCCAGAGTGATGTTCATCGTGGTCGCGGAGGCGATGGTTCTGCTTCATGGTTTCATCAAGAAGTCGCAGGCCACCGCGAAGGAAGATTTGGGGCTGGCGCTTGCGCGGCTCAAACAGCTAGGAAATATATGATGAACAAAGAGCATATCGGCAGCCGCTTCGATGACTTCCTGGCCGAAGAGGGCATGCTGGAAGAAGCCACTGCAATCGCGGTGAAGCGGGTGATCGCCTGGCAGATTCAGCAGGAAATGAAGGCGCAGAAACTGAATAAGACGGCTATGGCAAAGAAAATGCATACCAGCCGCGCGGCTTTGAACCGCTTGCTGGATGATACGGATACCAGTCTGACGCTGGCTACGCTGGCTGGCGCAGCTACTGCGCTGGGTAAGAAAATCAAGGTGGAACTTGTTCCTGCCTGATCAAGGAGCTGATAGCGTGTCACCCTGGTTCGCGAGACTTTGAACAGGTTCTTTAGGACATGCGGCGGAATCCATCCTTGGGTTTTGATGGCGGGGTTTGGTGGGTATCGCCTACCGGCTCCACCCACCCTAAGGGTGGGCGGAGCGCAGCGATACCCGCCAGCTTAGGTCAGCGATTGCGCAGGCGGATGCGACGGAAGCGCGCCTCCAGGCTGAACCGCTGCCCCAGCGCCAGGTAGAGCTGGTGTTGGCTATCGACATGGCGATAGACCCGGACCCGGTCTGCACCCAACAGCATCATGATTTCCAGATAGTTGAAGAAACCCATCCACTGGCCGCGTCCGTCGCGGTCGTCAAAATCGATGTCGCGCGCTACACGGCTGAGCAGGCCTTTGCCGACGTATTCGCGGTTGTCCTTCATCCATTGCAGCAGGTGGGCCGCGCATTCGCGGCCGTAGGCGCTGTCGGCGGGGTAATCCTTACGGGGCGTGGGCATTTGCCAGTAATGCCGATAGGTGCGGCCGGGACAGAGGCGGACGAAGGGAAGCAGGGCTTCCTGCTGCTCCAGCGAGTGCAGTTTGTAGCGGCGGCGACGGGGAAAGTTTTGAGCGTGATGCATGGTGTTTCTCCTGCTGTGACACAAGATAAACCACCTGCCGGGGAAGGCTGAGGTATTAGGCAGGCGCGTGGCAGGATTGGCGTACCGGGTGTGTACCAGACCGGTGAGTGCATGGCACTCTCCCACCATGCGCCTGCCAAACGGCACAGCCATGGTGAAACAGCCCGCGCAGTATGCAGCGTAGGCTGGTGGTACACACGAACGGGACGCCAATCCCGTGTGCCGCATGTGGGCGGCAACGGGGGGATTGTTGCCGAGGGGGCGATTGGGGTCAAGGTGGGGTGGTCAGTTTTGAATCCGCTGTGCGGATGATGATTTAGGAGCCGCTTCCGCGTTGACCGATCGAGGCAAGCGTAGCGTCGCGAGGGAATAAGACGGGGAGGGGGAGGGCCGCCGCCGCCTTCCTGCCCCGCTCGTCCCCTAGGGAGCGAAACCCGAAGCGCGCTCCGAGGGGACACTTGGGCGCTACACGAGGTGGTCTGCTCTCTTAAAAAAGATCAATGACTTGGCTTGGCAGGTCATTTTTGGGGATAACTATCCAGTTCCACCCGATCTGTGGATATCTCCAAAGAGCCAAGAATAAACCACGTATCCGACGCGCCCTGAGTCCCTTCCTGCCTGCCGGGCAGCCCCGGCAATGCAAACCATCATCCGCGCAGCGGATACAACAGAATAATCATTGGCACTTGCTAGCAATGCCGAGTGCTCCACCCGGCAGAGCCCCCTCACGCAAACACCAAAGCCCCGGTCAAATCCCCCGGCGGCTGCGCGCCGCGCGTGCGGAAGGCCGCATTGCGCGCGCTCACCCCCTCCAACTCCGGCAAGTTATGCAGCCGGCTGATGAAACGAATGATGGACGTCGTATCGTAAAAAGTGTGATCCACATGCCCGCGTTTGGCGAACGGCGAGACGATGATGGCCGGAATCCGCGAGCCCGGTCCCCAGCGGTCCCCCTGCGGCGGCGCCACATGATCCCACCAGCCGCCGTTCTCATCGTGGGTGATCACCACCAGCATATGCTTCCATTGCGGCCCGCTCATCAAATGCTGCAACACATTGGCCACGTGACGGTCTCCGGATTCCACGTCGGAATAGCCGGCATGCATGTTCAGATTGCCCTGCGGCTTGTAGAACGTCACCGCGGGCAGTTTGCCGGCCACGGCGTCGGCGATGAAGCGGTTGGAAATCGGGCTGTCGCCCAGGCCGCCGTCCAGCAGATGGCGCTCGCGGGCGGCGCTGCCGGGCGCGAACTGGCGGAAGTAATTGAAGGGTTGGTGATGGTACTGGAAGTTGGGCGCGTCGCCGCCGCCCTTGCCGTCCAGCGCCGCTTGCCAGCTGCCGCCGTACCAGGCCCAGCCGATGTGCTTCTCGGACAAGAGGTCGCCAATGGTGCGGTAGCTTTGCGGCGGCAGGGTGCTGGGGTCTTGCGGATCGGCGTAGCGTTTGTCTCCGCCTTCCGCCGGTCGTACGAAGCTGGGCTGGTAGGGCGGGGCCATGGTGTTCACCGCGTAGCCGTCAGGGGTGATGGCGCCGTTGTTGACGAATTTGGGCGGGCCGTCCAGCGCCGAGGCCGGGGATTTGGGGTCCAGCGCCAACTGGCGGCCGGTGGGGCCATCGGCCAGCACGGCGATTTTCTTCTTGGCCGGGGTCTGGGCGGCGTTGAAGTATTCCGGGGTGCGCGCGGCGATCAGGAACTGGTGGTTGAGGTAGGAGCCGCCGAAAGCCGCCATGAAGAAGTTGTCGCACAGGGTGAAGCGGCGGGCGATCTGCCATTGATTGAGGGTGTGCGCGGTGTTCGGGTAGTGGCCCATGACCAGGGCGCCGGAATCGGCCCAGGCGACGAATTGGTCGTTGCGGCCGTCGTTGATCTGCATCTGGTTGTGATAGAACAGATGACAGAGATCGCGGGTGATCACCGCTTCCGGCAAGGGCTGACCCTCGGCGTCTTTCAGCGGGAACGGCGCGTTGGGCAGGCCGTGAATGTCTTTTTCTTCGATGAAGTAGCGTTTGCCGGCCACGGTCTGCCCGGTGGGCACCAAGCCGCCCCAGATCTTGGGCAGGCCGGACAGCGGTTGGCCGTCGCGGTCGCGTTGCAGCGCCTGTTGCTGTCTGACCGCGCTCAGCGGCTGGGCCACGCCGGGGAAGTTGCCGTAGAGGTTGTTGAAGCTGCGGTTTTCCAGATAGATCACCACCACGTTCTTGATATTGGCCTTGAGCAGGGCGTCTAGCTGGCCGTGGCGCGGGTGGCTGCTTGCCGCCGGCGCGGCGGCGGCCGGCAGCGCGCAACTGGCGCCGATGGCGGCCAGGCCTTCGAACAGGCGGCGGCGGGAGGGGTCTTGCGGGGCGTCCGCTTCGGTTTGCGACGGGCTGTCCTGATCTTCGCTGGCGTTCATGCTGTGATCCTTGGTCTAGGGTGTGCGGTGGCGGCGCGCGTCAGCCGGATGGCCGGCGTGTTCCATTGTCCATCATCCCGCCGCGGTGTTGCGGCGGGATGTCGGCGTGCGGAGATAAGATTAATCGATGCGCAACGTGGCGGCGCGCGCTTCCGCCAGCGGTTGGATAATTTCTTCCGGTAGGAATTCGCGGAACAGCGTATCCGCCGGCGGCTGATCGCGCAGCAGTTCTATCGGGTCGCGGCCGTCTATGCTGCCGAGATTGGGCGCGTGGACAAAGTAGCCCAGCAGCCGTTGCAGCCGCGGCGGCAGCGCGCGGGCCAGTTCCCGGGAAACGGCGAGGTATTGGTTTTCCGCCTGGCGCAGCCAGCCCAGGTTGTAGCTGATGACGACGCCGGTGCGCGCTTGGGCGCTTTGGTTGGCGCCGCCGCCGTGGGTCAGCGAACCCAGGTAGATCAGAACGGAGCCGGCGGGCATGGCGGCGCTGATGACTTCTTCCGGCTGGGGATCGCGCGGTTCCGGCCAACGGTGGCTGCCGGGCACGACGCAGGTGGCGCCGTTCTGCTCGGTGAAGTCGTCCAGCGCGTACATGCAGTTGATCATTTTTTCCGATCCGGGCGCGGTGCCGGGAAACATCAGGTCGTCGCTGTGCAGGAATTGACGCGGTTCGCCGGGGCCGATGCTGATGGCCTGGGTGAGGTTGAGTTGGTATTCGCGGCAGCCGCGCAGCAGGAAGGCATCCATCACTTGCAGGATCAAGGGGTGGATGGCAAGTTCGCGGGCGGCGGGCACGCGCTCTATCAGGCCGCTGACCCTGCGGGTGGCGTAGCCGTAGAAGTCGCCCTGACAGGGGGCGGAGCGGTCCAGCAGCGGTTGCAGCTGGGAGCGGAACTGCGCCAGGCCATCCGGGGTCAACAGATGTTCTATCACGATGCCGCCGTCTTGTTCTAGCGCGGCGATCAGGGTTTCCGGCGCGGTGTCCGGGAGGAAGCGTTGCAGGCAGGGCATGTCTTGGGTTCCATCGCTTTATTAAAGAACCGGCGGCCGGGCCGCGGCGGTGTGGATGTCGAGAGATGTTATCTTCAGGATATTTACCGTGTCTGCGGAGCCGACCTTTAGGTCAGGTGGTAGATTATCTTTATGGTGAATGTATTTATTAATGTGAATTGGCGCCTGCCGCGCCTTGTAAGCTGCGGGTTTTCGACCTTACCCTGAGCCTTCCCCGCCACCCCTGTCTGGAGTCCACATGAGTGTGTCCTTGTTGAGCCGCTACGCTTTTTTCTCCTGTTGCCTGTTGTTCACGCTGTTCAGCTTGCCCTTCGTTCACTATGAGTGGCTGTGGCCGTTCACGCTGGCCGCCGCCGCGTTGACGCTGCTGGGGGTGTTCGATTTGCTGCAAACGCGCCACGCGGTGCGCCGCAACTATCCGATTTTGGGCAATATTCGTTACCTGGTGGAAAGCATCCGCCCGGAAATCCGCCAGTACTTGCTGGAGTCCGACCGCGAGCAACTGCCGTTCTCGCGCGCTCAGCGCTCGCTGGTGTACGCGCGCGCCAAGAACGAGGGCGCGGACAAACCGTTCGGCACCTTGATCGATGTGTATCAGCCGGGTTTCGAGTTCATCAGCCATTCGATGCGGCCGGCGCCGCTGAGCGATCCGGCCGGTTTTCGTGTGGAAATCGGCGGCCCGCAGTGTGCGCAGCCGTATTCGGCGTCTTTGTTCAATGTATCGGCGATGAGTTTTGGCGCGCTCAGCGCCAACGCCATCCGCGCCTTGAACCAGGGCGCGCAGCGCGGCGATTTCTATCACGACACCGGCGAGGGCAGCATCAGCCCTTACCACTTGGAGCATGGCGGCGCGCTGGTGTGGGAACTGGGCAGCGGTTATTTCGGCTGCCGAGACGCGACCGGCGGTTTCGATGCGGAGCGCTTTGCCGATCAGGCGCGCAACCCGCAGGTGAAAATGATTGAGATCAAGCTGAGCCAGGGCGCCAAGCCCGGCCACGGCGGCATTCTGCCCAAGCACAAGGTGACGCCGGAAATCGCCGCCACCCGCGGCGTGCCGCTGGGGCAGGATTGCGTGTCGCCGTCCCGCCACAGCGCGTTTTCAACGCCGATTGAGCTAATGCGTTTCATCGCCCGGCTGCGCGAGCTGTCCGGCGGCAAGCCGGTGGGCTTCAAGTTCTGTCTGGGTCACCCGTGGGAGTTCATGGGCATCGCCAAGGCGATGCTGGAAACGGGGATTCTGCCGGACTTCATCGTGGTGGACGGCAAGGAGGGCGGCACCGGGGCGGCGCCGCTGGAGTTCACCGACCATATCGGCGTGCCGCTGCGCGAGGGATTGCTGTTTGTCCACAATGTGCTGGTGGGCTTGAATCTGCGCGACAAGATCAAGATCGGCGCCAGCGGCAAGCTGGTCAGCGCTTTCGACATCGCCAGCGTGCTGGCCATCGGCGCGGACTGGGCCAATTCCGCGCGCGGCTTTATGTTCGCCATCGGCTGCATCCAGAGCCAGAGCTGCCACACCAACCGTTGCCCCACCGGGGTGGCGACGCAGGATGCCTTGCGTCAGCGCGCCCTGGTGGTGCCGGACAAGGCGGACCGGGTGTTCCATTTCCATCGCAACACCATGAAAGCCTTGGCGGAGATGCTGGCCTCGGCCGGGCTGGAGCACCCGTCGCAGTTGCGGCCGCACCATTTGGTGCGCCGCGTCAGCGACACCGAGATCAGGCTGTTCTCGCAGCTGCATGTCTTTTTGCAGCCGGGCGAGTTGCTGGAGCCTGAGATCAAGGCGGCGTTCTACGGCCGAATGTGGCAGATGGCGCGGGCGGACAGCTTCGAGGCGCAGCCTGTCTGAACCTATTGCGCAGAGGGCGCGGCGCCGGCCTCTTCGTCGTCCGCGTCTTTGGGCGGGGGCACGATGCGCCATTGGCCGTCCTGGCGGCTGAAGCGCATCCGCTGCTCGCGCTCCACCGGCTTGCCGGTAAGTTTGCGGCCCTGGTAGCTGACTTCGCAATCCAGGGTGGCGTTTTCCTCGTCGTTCTGACAGTCGCTCACCGAGGTGACGCGCAGGTCCTTGAGCATGGATTCCACCATCGAGCGCATCAGCAGGGTGTGGGTGGATTCCGGCTTGGCGTCGAACTCGGCGAGCGCCTGGGTTTTGAAGGCGGCTTCCGCCTCGGCCGGCGTCGGCTGTTCGCTCGGGGCGGCTTGGGCGAGTCCGGCGGCCAGGCCGGCGAGCGCCATGATGATGTATTGTTTCATGCCGCGACTTTAAGCCGGTTTGACCGGCGGCGGCAAGATGGCCGGCGGCTTGCCGGCCTTTACTTGCGGTGGTGGGCGATCAGCTTGGCCAGCGCGGCGCTGACCAGCGGGTTGCTGACGCTGGCGGCGGCCTCTTCCATGCCGTCCAATGCGTTCTGGCTGATCTTCAGCGTTTTTTCCTTGGGTTTGCGCGCCAGGCGGATATCCACTTTGACCCGCACTTTGCCGGCCACATAGCCTTGCTGCGCCAATTGCGGCAGCAGGCCGGGCGCCAGCATGCGCAGGCGGGCGGCGATGATGCCGGTATCGGTGTAAATCACCAGTTCGTCGTCGCGGATGCGCACGGCGCGGCAAGTGCCGGCCAGCAGCGGCGGCAGCAGTTTCTGGAAGGCTCGGTTCAGCTTCATCAGTGCTTGAGCCTCGGCGGTGAGCCGGGTCAAGGTGCTGTCTTTGCGGGCAATGTCGTTGAATTGGCGTCCGTACATGGCGGGCTGTCGAGTGAAAACAGTTCATTGTAGCCGCTGACGGGGGCGCTTGGGGAGGTCGCGGCCGACGCGCTTGCGCCGGCGGACCGGATTTGTCGACGGGACGGCCGGGCGCCTGCCCGGCCGGAGGCCTTATTGACCGCCTTCCACGTCTTCCAGGCTGAAGGTTTCGGTGTGGTCGTTGTAGGAGAAGATTTCCGCGTAGCGTCCCCAACTGATCACGGTGTCCAGCGTCTCCTCGGCGGTTTCGTCGGACAGCGAGTCTTCCAGCTCCTGGGCGAAGCGTAGCCGCGGCGCGCGCTGGCCCGGACGCTCCTGCAGCACTTTGCGGATGTGGGCTGCCATGGGCACGTGGCGCAGCAGGTGTTCGGCGAACTGCACTTTGCGTTCCTGGGTGCCGTAGTCGGCGAACAGCTTGCCGGCGGCGGTGAGCAGGATGTCGCCGTCCTTTAGTTCGGCAAAGCCCAAGTGTTCCAGGATTTCGGCCACCGGGAACAGTTCGTCCACTTCCAGCCTTAGTTTTTCCGCGATTTCCGGCATGTCCGCCTTGCCGTGATAGGGCGCTTGAGCCACTTCCTCAATCAAGCCGGCCATCAGGTTGGTGGACACCTCGCTTAACTGGCTGCCGATTTCCAGCGGCAACTTGTGCAGGGTGTGGGCGCTGCGGCGCGCGGTCATCAGCGCGTAGATGTCGTCCACCATTTTGCGGAAGGCCGGGTCCAGCCGGTTGCGGCGGTGCGGGAAGGGCACTTTGATTTCCGCCACCACGCGGCCGGGATTGGACGACAGCACCAGGATGCGGTCGCACATGAATACGGCTTCTTCGATGTTGTGGGTGACGATGAGCACGGACTGGATGGGCAACTGGCCTTCGCTCCACAGGTCCAGCATATCGGTGCGCAGCGTTTCGGCGGTGAGCACGTCCAGCGCGGAGAAGGGCTCGTCCATCAGGAGCAGGGTGGGGTTGACCACCAGGCCGCGGGCGAAGCCGACGCGCTGGCGCATGCCGCCGGACAGTTCGCGCGGGTAGGCGTTCTCAAAGCCGTCCAGGCCAATCAGGTCGATGGCGGCCAGCGCGCGGCGGCGACGCTCCTTGGCTTCCACGCCCAGCGCCTCCAGCCCGGCTTCCACGTTTTGCAGCACGGTCAGCCAGGGGAAGAGCGCGAAGGTCTGGAACACCATGGCGACGCCTTCGGCAGGGCCGGTCAGCGGCTTGCCGTGGTAGCTGACATCGCCGCTGCTTTGTTTGATCAGGCCGGCGATGATGCGCAGCAAGGTGGATTTGCCGGAGCCGGAACGGCCCAGCAGGCCGACGATCTCGCCTTCGCGCAGCGTCAGGTTGACGTCGTCCAGCACCTGGATTTCGTCATTGCCTTTGTTGAAGCCGCGGCAGACGTTTTCCAGCCGGAAGATTTCCCGCCCAAGGGTGGTGGTGTCTGGTGTCATGGTTGCCCCCTTAGTTGAGACGAAGTTTGTTTTCGGCGATGGCGTACAAAGGACGCCACAGCAGGCGGTTGAACAGGACGACAAAGATGGACATCACGGCGATGCCGAGCAGTATCTTGGGATAGTCGCCGGCGGCTGTGGTTTGGGCAATGTAGGCGCCCAGGCCGTGGGCGGCCAGCTTGTCGTCGCCCCAGGAGACGTATTCGGACACGATGCTGGCGTTCCAGGCGCCTCCCGATGCGGTAATCGCGCCGGTGACGTAGTAGGGGAAAATGCCGGGCAGCATCACTTGCCGCCACCATTGCCAGCCGCGGATGCGGAAATTGGCCGCCGCCTCGCGAAAATCGTTGGGAAAGGCGCTGGCGCCGGCCACCACATTGAACAGGATGTACCACTGGGTGCCCAGCACGATCAGCGGCGACAGCCAGATGTCCGGATTGAGCTTGAAGTGGACGATGAAGACCACGAACACCGGGAACAGCAGATTGGCCGGGAAGGCGGCGAGGAACTGGGCCAGCGGCTGGATCTTTTCCGCCAGCGCCGGACGCAGACCGATGTGCACGCCCAGCGGTACCCAGACGATGGAGGCGAGCAGTATCAGCAGGGATACCCGCACCAGGGTGATCAGGCCCAGGCCCAGCACGCGCAGGACTTCGGCCGGTCCCACTTCGGTGTGGATGAAGCTCACCAGTTTCCAGCTGGCCAGCAGACCCAGCGTCGCCACCAACAGCCACCAGACTACATCAATGCCGCGCGACACCGAGGTTTGCGCTTCCGAGTGCAGGCCTTGCGGCAGGCTGTAGTTGAGGCGCAGCCGGGCGGTTTTGCGCAGTAACTTGCCAAAGGGCTTGAGCAGCAGCTGGATGGCGCGGGTGCGCTGGATCAGCTTGAGCACCCAGGACTCCGGCGCGGATTGGCTGGCGGTGTCTTCCAGGCGGAATTTGTCCGCCCAGGCCACCATGGGGCGGAACAGGAATTGGTCGTAGATGACGATGACTACGGTCATGGTCAGAATCACCCAGCCCACGGCGGCCAGATCCTTATGTTGGATGGCCATGGCGAGGTAGGAGCCGACGCCGGGCAGGGTGACGGTCTTGTCGCCGACGGTGATGGCTTCCGAGGCCACCACGAAAAACCAGCCGCCGGACATGCTCATCATCATGTTCCAGATCATGCCGGGCATGGAGAACGGTACTTCCAGCTTCCAGAACTTCTGCCACGGCGTCAGCCGCAGATTGAGCGAGACTTCTTCCAGATCGCGCGGCACGGTGCGCAGCGATTGGTAGAAGCTGAAGGTCATGTTCCAGGCCTGGCTGGTGAAGATGGCGAAGATGGCGGCGAATTCCGCGCCCAGCACCCGGCCGGGAAACAGCGCCAGGAAGAAGGTGACGGTAAAGGAAATGTAGCCCAGCACCGGCACTGATTGCAGGATGTCCAGCATGGGCACCAGCAGCAGGCCGGCGCGGCGGCTCTTGGCCGCCAGCGTGCCGTAGATCAGGGTGAAGACGAGTGCGGCGGCCATGGCGGCCAGCATGCGCAGCGTGGTGCGCAGCGCGTATTCCGGCAGATTGGCCGGGTCCAGCGTGATGGGAACGGTTTGCAGCGCGGTCAGCGGCGCCCAGGTTTCGCGGATGCCGGTGGTGGCTATCAGCAGGAAGCCGAGCAGGAGCGGAAACGCGATCAGATCCCAGCGGTTGGGAATCAACCGTTTGGCCGTGGCGGGCATGAAATGGCGGACAACGGTAGTCATCTGGCCTCTCCGATTGAGCGCCGCCGACAGCGCCGCCAGCGGCGGTCAGCGGTTTTTTAGTCTGTTTTATTCGGGCGGAGCCGCGGCAGCGTGCCATGCGGCAGGAATCAGCATGCCTGTCACCTGAAGCATAGGCCAAGGGCATCGGGCGCAGACTGCCAGCAAGGCCATGCATCGGGAATGGGAGAGCAGGGCGTCGGCGCTGGATACTAGCAGAGTTGCGTGGACGGGAATGTTACCGACGCGGCAGATTTGTTGGGGTTTTGTGACGGATTGTACTGTTTGAAACTGAGTGGCGTTTCGCTCTCGGGCGCCCGGCTGGGCCGGGCGCTCGGAGCGTTTGGTTTGTGCTCGGGTTTACAGCACGTTGACGG
Source organism: Chromobacterium fluminis (assembly GCF_011602385.1). Taxonomy (NCBI): domain Bacteria; kingdom Pseudomonadati; phylum Pseudomonadota; class Betaproteobacteria; order Neisseriales; family Chromobacteriaceae; genus Chromobacterium; species Chromobacterium fluminis. The sequence continues at coordinate 121,602 of NZ_JAAOMA010000005.1, forward strand.
CGGGGCTGCCGGCCGCCACCTCCACGGTTTTGACGCCGGCTGTGGCCGGGGTGGGGGCCGAGCCGCCGCTCAGCGCGCCCACTTTGTGGAAGGCGCAGCTGAGTTTGGCCGGCGTCAGCGTCACCAGCGCGTAGCCCTGGGCGTCGCTGTCCACGTATTTGAGCCAGCTGTTGAAGTTCTGCAAGGTGCTGGTGAAAGTGTTGACCACTTGGCCGCTGACCGTGGTGTAGATCAGGGGCTTGGCCTTGGAGAAGGCCGGCACGGTGTCCACCACGTTCTTGAAGTAACTGAACAGCGAGTTGCTGGACACGCCGGCGGTGACCAGGTCCACCATCACCGGGCTGGGGCTGGCGGCGTCGTAGTCATCCATCACCGGGCCGGCGAAGAAGGCGTGGATGTCGCCGGTGAGCGCCACCACATTGGCGATGCCCTGAGCTTTCAGATAGGCCATCAGCGCTTTGCGCTCGGCGTTGTAGCCGTCCCACTGGTCGGCGTTGAGGATGAATTTGTCGAAGAACATCGACGGCGGCAGGCTGGCGTCCAGACCGGGCTTGATGGCGGCGTTGAACACGCCGGCGGAGATCGCGCCGCCGCTGAGGGTGCTCAACAGCGGCTGGGTGTTGGTATAGCTGACCACGGGTGTGGCGCCGCTGGTGTTGGCGGCGGCCAGGTCCAGATAGAGCGCGCCTTGCAGCTGGGCGATCTGCGGCTGGGTCAGCGTCAGACCCATGCCGGCCAGTTGCGGCGCCAGGCCCTGGGTCAGCAGCGAGGCCACCGCGACGGTGCCGTCGAAACCCATGCGCAGCAGCGAGACTTCATTGCCCCACAGCTTCCAGGTGGTGGAGGCGGACTTCATCTGGTTCTGCCACCAGGCGCGCTGGGTTTCGCCCAGGATGGAGACATTGAGCAGATTGCCGCCGGTGGAGGCCATCTTGCTGGCTTCCACCTGGGCCAGAGTGTTTTTCTGCACGAAATAGCGGCTGCCTATCTCGCTGCCGGCCTGGGTTTCCGGAATGATGTGGTCGCTGCGGTACAGACGCTCGTCGGTCATCACCAGGGTGGCCAGGTCGCCGAAGGTGAAGCTGCGGTAGATCTGGATGTTCTGGAACGAGGGGGTGCTCAAATCCAATTGCACGTCGGCCGGCATGTTTTCGAACCAGGCCTGGCTGGCGCTGCGGCGGCGCGCGGTTTGTGGCGAGCTGTCGTCGGTGGCGGTGTATTCCTGGCGGTCCTGCCAGCAGTCGTCGGAAAACTCGTGGTCGTCCCAGATCGCTATCATCGGGAAGCTGGCGTGCAGCTTCTGCAAGCGGGCGTCGTTGCGGTAAGACTTGTACAGCGAGCGGTAGTCCGCCAGCGTGGTGGCGTAGCGGGCGCCGTCGGCGCGCTGGGTGCCGTTGGGCAGGCTCAGCGCCGGATGGCGGGTTTCGTTGCCGCCGCTCTGGAAGCCGGCGCCGACGGTTTCGTAGATGTAATCGCCCAGATGAACTATGAAGTCCAGGTCCTGATTGGCCAATTCCTCGAAAGCGCCCCAGTGGTTGACGCTCCAGTCCTGACAGGAAATGAAGGCGAACTTGAGCTGGGACAGTGGCGCGCCGGCGGCCGGCGCGGTCTTGGTGCGGCCGGTCATGCTGACCGCCTGGCCGGTGAGGAAGCGGTAGTAGTAGGTGGCGGCGCTGCCAAGGCCGGTGACTTTGTGGCGTATGGTGTAGTCCCAGTCAGGCTGGGCGCTGAGCTCCACGTTTACCAGCAGGGTGGAGAAGTCCGCGCGGTCGGACAATTGCAGCGTGACTTTGACGTTCTGGCCGCCGTCGCCGCCGTCGACACGGGTCCACAACACGATGCTGTCCGGCTTGGGGTCGCCGGAGGCCACACCCTGGCTAAAGCCGCTGCCGTTGACGCCGATCGCGGCGCCGGAGCCCCCGGGCAGGCTGCCCGCGCCCCCGCCGCCGCATGCGCTCAAGCCGCCGGTGGCGACGGAGGCGGTCAAGAAGCCGCTCCACTTCAGAAACTGTCTGCGATCCATCGATGTCTCCCCTCTATTGTCTATGCGTGCTTGTGCTTGAATCGGGCCGTGGACGGCCCTTGTTGGAAAGGCGCTATTGTTGGAGGGGATTATTAAAGTGGCATGACAGCCAGTGTCAATTTAATTGAGTGTTTGCTCGAATTCGTCCAGGAAACGTGGATTAAAACCAACACTTGTTTGAGTTCGGCTCGGCGCCGCCGGCAAGCGCGGCGCCATGGCCGCGCGCTTGCGGACGAGGCCGCGACGCGACGGGCGGTTTTCACGCGCGCCTCCGGCGGCGGTCGTGCGTAAACGAAAATAAAGACCGCGCGCAGGCGCTTGCCCCCTTGATACAGCGCAAGCGCGCCCCCATAAAATAAGGCGGCTAATGTGCTACACTTTCAAGCATTTTTGCGGACACCTTACTTAAACAGCCCGCTGGTCTCTGGAATTCGATTACATGATTTCTTCTTTGCTTAAAAAAGTATTCGGCAGCCGCAATGACCGGCTTCTGAAGCAATTCCACCAGACGGTGGTGCGCGTCAATGCTCTGGAAGAGGGCTTGAAAGCGTTGTCCGACGAGGCTTTGGCGGCCAAAACCGATGAGTTCAAGCAGCGTTTGGCCAAGGGCGAGACGGTGGACGAGCTGTTGCCGGAAGCCTTTGCGGTGTGCCGCGAGGCCTCGCGCCGCGTGCTGGGCATGCGCCACTTCGACGTGCAGCTGATCGGCGGCATGGTGCTGCACTACGGCAAGATCGCCGAGATGCGGACCGGCGAGGGCAAGACTCTGGTGGCCACGCTGCCGTCCTACCTGAACGCGCTGACCGGCGACGGCGTGCACGTCGTCACCGTCAACGACTACCTGGCCAGCCGCGACGCCGGCATCATGGCCAAGCTGTACAACTTCCTGGGCCTCTCCGTCGGCGTCAACCTGTCCCAGATGCCGCACGACGAGAAGCAGAGCGCCTACGCCTGCGACATCACCTACGGCACCAACAACGAATTCGGCTTTGACTATCTGCGCGACAATATGGTGTTCAGCGTGGAAGAGAAGGTGCAGCGCAAGCTCGCCTACGCGGTGATCGACGAGGTGGACTCCATCCTGATCGACGAAGCGCGCACCCCGCTGATCATCTCCGGCCCGGCCGACGACAATATCGACATGTACCAGCGCATGAACGCGGTGCCGCCGATGTTGAAGCGCCAGGAAACCGAAGAAGGCGAGGGCGATTACTGGGTGGACGAAAAGGCCAACTCGGTGATGATGTCCGAAGCCGGCCACGAGCACAGCGAAGAAATCCTGACCCGCTTGGGCCTGCTGAAGGAAGGCGACAGCCTGTATTCCGCCACCAACATCACGCTGATGCACCATCTGATGGCCGCCTTGCGCGCCCACTCGCTGTTCCATAAGGACCAGCACTACGTGGTGCAGGACGGCGAAGTGGTGATCGTGGATGAATTCACCGGCCGCCTGATGGCCGGCCGCCGCTGGTCCGAAGGCCTGCACCAGGCGGTGGAAGCCAAGGAAGGCGTGGAGATCAACCGCGAAAACCAGACGCTGGCCTCGATCACCTTCCAGAACTACTTCCGTCTGTACGGCAAGCTGGCCGGCATGACCGGCACCGCCGACACCGAAGCTTACGAATTCCAGAGCATTTACGGCCTGGAAACCGTGGTGATCCCGACTAACCGGCCGATGATACGCAAGGACGCGCAGGACAAGGTCTACCGTTCCGCCAAGGAAAAGTACGACGCCATCCTGGCCGACATCAAAGACTGCCACGAGCGCGGCCAGCCGGTGCTGGTGGGCACCACCAGCATCGAGAACTCCGAGCTGATCGCCAATCTGCTGCAAAAAGCCAAGCTGCCGCACAATGTGCTGAACGCCAAGGAACACGCGCGCGAAGCCGACATCGTGGTGCAGGCCGGCAGCCCCGGCGTGATCACTGTGGCCACCAATATGGCCGGCCGCGGCACCGACATCGTGCTGGGCGGCAATCCGGAGCCGGAAATCAAGGGCGTCGAGACCGACGACAGCCTGTCCGCCGAGGAAAAGCGCGCGTGCATCGACAAGATTCGCGCCGATTGGAAAGTGGTGCACGACCAGGTGTTGGCCGCCGGCGGCCTGCATATCGTGGGCACCGAGCGTCATGAGTCGCGCCGCATCGACAATCAGCTGCGCGGCCGTTCCGGCCGTCAGGGCGACCCAGGCTCTTCCCGCTTCTATCTGTGCCTGGAAGACCCGCTGCTGCGCATCTTCGCCTCCGACCGCGTCGCCGCGATCATGGACCGCCTGAAGATGCCGGAAGGCGAGGCGATCGAGCACCCGTGGGTGTCCCGCTCCATCGAGAACGCCCAGCGCAAGGTGGAAGGCCGCAACTTCGACATCCGCAAGCAATTGCTGGAGTACGACGACGTCGCCAATGACCAGCGCAAAGTGATCTACCAGCAGCGCAATGAAATCCTGGTGGAAAGCGATGTGTCCGACGTGGTGGTCAATATGCGCGAAGGCGTATTGTCCGATTTGGTGGACCAACACCTGCCGCCGGAATCCATGGAAGAGCAATGGGACCTGACCGGCCTGGAAAAAACGCTGGAAGCCGAATTCCTGCTGCCGATCAAGGTTAGCGAGTGGCTGAAGGCCGAGCCGGCGCTGGACATCGAAAGCATTCGCGAACGCATCATCGAGCAAGCCGCCGAGACCTATCAGGCCAAGGTGGAGCTGGCCGGCGACGGGGTGATGCGTCAGTTCGAGCGCAGCCTGGTGCTGCAGATGCTGGACAATCACTGGCGCGAGCACTTGGCGGCGATGGATCACCTGCGCCAGGGCATTCATCTGCGCGGTTATGCGCAGAAGAACCCGAAGCAGGAGTACAAGCGCGAAGCCTTCGAACTGTTCGCCGACATGCTGGAGCGCATCAAGCGCAGCGTGGTCAATGTGTTGATGACGGTGCAGATTCGCAGCCAGGAAGACGTGGACGCGGTGGAGCCGCACCAGGTGGGCGAGTACGAAATGCAGCATGCCGCGCCGGGTTCGGCGCTGGGCGATGACGAGGACAATCCGTTGTCTCCGGACGCGCTGGCTGCGCAGGGCCTGCGCATCGGCCGCAACGACGCTTGCCCTTGCGGCAGCGGCAAGAAGTACAAGCAGTGCCACGGCCGCCTGGAGTGATCCGGTAGCCGCAGGGCCAAAAGCCGACGCGAGAGCGTCGGCTTTTTTCATGTTCACGCGCTTTGCAAGCCGGCGGCGAGGTGTTAGCATCGTCGCGGGTCAACAGTTCACCCAGGCGTCGCCGGTGCCCCCACCACGCTAAACCTGTCTTGGCTAGATTCATCTCGCTTGGCTCGAACCCGTGCCAGGCCGTAAAGGCGACCGCGGCAGTCCCTCCCGACCTTGGCGCGACGACAGGATTCGAACCATGTCTCGTACGCTTTATCCCTTTTATTGCAGCGACATCTCCGCGCTGGCGCGTTCGCTCAAGCAGCAATGGGCGCAGGAAAGCGTTCCGCCCAGCCATGTGCACATTCTCAATATGCTGGCGCGTTCCGCCGGTTTTCAGAACTTCCAACACTGGCGCGCGGAATGCGAACGTCCGGCTCCGCCCGCAGGCCTGTCCGCGGAGACGACGCGGCTGTTGCGTCATTACGACGCCGAGGGGCGCTTGACGCGCTGGCCGAAAAAATTCAGCGAGCAGCGCGTCTGCCTATGGGCGCTGTGGGCCGGCTTGCCGCAGGGTGGGCAATGGTCCGAGCCGGAGGTAAACGCCATGATCCGCGCCGGCGAAGCCTTTGGCGATCATGTGCTGTTGCGGCGAGAACTGGTGGAGCAGGGCTTGCTGGGGCGGACGCCGGATTGCCGGCGCTATTGGCGCGTGGAGCGGCAATTGACGGCGGAGGCGGGGGAGCTCGCGGCGGAAGTGAGCCGGCGTAGAGCCGGCCGTTGAGGCGCGCTTGGCGGCGGTTGACGTCAGAGGCCGCCGCCGGCTGATTTACAACTGGGCTTTGATCGTCGCTTCCAGCTTTTTCTCGTCCAAGAGGCCGGTGAGCTTGGCGGCGATCTTGCCTTTGCGGTCCAGGATCAGGGTGTAAGGCAGGCCGCCGGTGGCGTTGCCCAGGCTGCGCATCAGGCCCAGGGTGTCGCTGTCGCCCAGCAGGATGGGGTAGCTTATCTTCAACTGGTTGACGAAGGCGCTGACTTCTTCCTTGTTGTCCAGCGCCACGCCCACCACTTCCACGCCTTTGGGCGCCAGCTTGGCGCGCAGGCGGTTCAGCATCGGCATTTCTTCGCGGCAAGGCCCGCACCAGGTGGCCCAGAAGTTCAGTACCGTGACCTTGCCCTTATAGGCGGCGATGGTGGTGTTGCCGCCTTGCAGCTTGGCGAAGTTGGTTTGTTCCAGCGTGGGCGCGGCCATGGCGGATAGCGGCAGCAGCGCGATCAGCGCGGGGGCGAGCAGTCGTTTCAGCATCGTGTTGAGCTTCCGATAGGTGTTTGAAGTGTATTGGATATCCGACAAGGTCAAAGTTCTCGACGTGAACCAAACAAATGTTTCATGTTAAAATGGTCGATTGACCTTTTTGCGGAGTGGGCATGTCTATCCTCGTCTGCGGGGCCCTCGCATACGATACCCTGTTCTCGTTTCATGGCCGTTTTGACAGCCAGATCCTGCCGGATCAGCTGCACAAAATTTCCACGACTTTCCTGGCCCCGACCATGCGCCGCGAATTTGGCGGCATGGCCGGCAATATCGCCTACAGCCTGTGTTTGCTGGGCGAAACCCCCATCGTCATGGGCGTGGTGGGTGAGGATTTCGAGCCGTATCGCCAACATCTGAAACGCGCTGGCGTGGACGACCGCTTCATTCGCTTGATCCGCAAGCAGTATACCTCGCAGTGCTTCGGCATCGCCGACAAGGATGGCAATCAATTGATGGCCTTCCATCCCGGCGCCATGGATTTTGCCATCGAAAACCACGTATCGGATATCCCGGATCCGATCGAGCTGGCGATTCTGTCGCCCGGCGGCTACAGTGCCTTCCTGCAGCACTCCAAGGAGCTGGCCGCGGCCGGCATTCCCTTCATCTTCGATCCGGGCCAGGAACTGCCGCTGCTGTCGCGCGACGAGATCCACGAGATCGTAGAGCTGGCCAGCTATGTGGCCATCAACGACTACGAGAGCGAGCTGATGCGCGAACGCGCCGGCCTGTCGGTGGAGGACTTGCGCAAAAAGGTGGAGGCGCTGATCGTCACCCGCGGCTCCAAGGGCGCGGAGATCTACGTCGGCGACACCGTGCACTTGATCCCGCGCGTGCAAATGCCGATCAAGCCGGTGGACCCGATGGGCTGCGGCGACGCCTTCCGCGCCGGCCTGCTCTACGGCATCAGCCGCGGCCTGGACTGGAAGATCACCGGCCGTCTGGCCAATGTGATCGGCGCGATCAAGGTCACCACTCCGGGTTGTCAGAATCACTTCTTCGACTGGGAGTCGCTGAAGGACTTGTATCAACAGGCTTACGGCGAGCCCTGGCCATTGTGACGAGGCGGCCTGCGGGCCAAACCGGCAAGGACGCGCAAGCGTCCTTTGCTTTTTGACGGTCCCAACACAACAAGTCTTGAATTCATCCCGCGCCACCCCCACCATTAGCGAATTCAATTCGAAAACCCAAGGGGATTCCATGCCGCCCGTTCCGCATCTGGCAACCGCACTGACCGGCCCGCTTTACGAACTGGAAAGCCGCATCCTGACTGCCCAGCCTCAGATCGAACACTGGTTCCGCAGTCAGTGGCATAATCACGCGGCGCCGTTCTACGGCTCGGTGGACCTGCGCAACAGCGGTTTCAAGCTGGCGCCGGTGGACATGAACCTGTTTCCCGGCGGCCACAATAACCTGAACCGCGATTTTCTGCCGCTGGCGGTGCACGCCGCGCAAAGCGCGGTGGAAAAAGTGTGTCCGGAAGCGCGCAGCGTGCTGCTGATTCCGGAAAACCACACCCGTAATACCTTCTACCTGCAGAACATCGCCGCGCTGGTGCATATTTTCGAACAGGCCGGCCTCAAAGTGCGCCTGGGCTCGCTGAACCCGGAAATCACCGAGCCGACCGAGCTGCAATCAGCCAACGGCGACACCGTCCGCCTGGAGCCCATCGAACGCCGCGGCAACCGCCTGGTGCTGGCGGACGGCTTTAATCCCTGCGTGGTTCTGCTCAACAACGATTTGTCCGGCGGCATTCCGGACCTGCTCAAGGGCTTGGAGCAGAATCTGTTGCCGCCGCTGCACGCCGGCTGGGCGGTGCGCCGCAAGAGCAACCATTTCGCCGCCTACGACAAGGTGTGCGAAGACTTCGCCCGCTTGATTTCCATTGATCCCTGGACCATCAATCCCTATTTCGCCAGCTGTAGCGGCCTGGATTTCCACGCCCGCACCGGCGAGGAGCAGTTGGCGGACGAGGTGTCGCGAATGCTGGATAAGATTCGCGTCAAATACCGCGAATACGGCATCGACAACGACCCCTTCGTCATCGTCAAGGCCGACGCCGGCACCTACGGCATGGGCGTGATGAGCGTGAAGAGCCCGGACGAGGTGTTGGGCCTGAACCGCAAAGCGCGCAACAAGATGTCGGTCGTCAAGGAAGGCTTGGAGGTGTCCGAGGTCATCGTGCAAGAAGGCGTGTACACCTTCGAAACGGTGGAGGACGCGGTGGCCGAGCCGGTGGTCTACATGATGGACCGCTACGTGACAGGCGGTTTTTACCGCGTGCACACCGGTCGCGGCATCGACGAAAATCTGAATGCGCCCGGCATGCACTTTGTGCCGCTGTCGTTCGAAACCGCCTGCCTGCCGGACAAGCAGGGCACGCCGGACTGCGCGCCCAACCGCTTCTACGCCTACGGCGTGATTTCGCGGCTGGCCTTGCTGGCCGCCTCGCTGGAGCTGGAAGCCACGGATCCGGACGCCGACGAATGAAGGCCTGGCTGAGCCTGGCCTTGTTGGCTGCCGCGGCCTCTGCGGCCGCCGACGAGGCCTTGACGCCGAAAGCGCTGGCGGAGCTGGTGGGCTGCGCGTCGTTCGAGCGCTATCAGGCCCTGCAGCCGGCCTTGCTGGACGTAGTGTTCGACAAGGGGCCGACCTGGATCCGCAAGAACGAGAAGGCCAGCAGCCTGGGCGTTTATGTGTACGATCTGCAACAGCCGATCCGGGTGTTCGGCGTCGAGGCGAAGCAGCTGGCGCTGCATCAGGAGTTTGTGTCGGTGCCCTTGCCGGCGGGTTGGAAGCTGGCGGATGCCGCGGCCAAACTGCAGCTGAAGCGGGCCCCGGTGAAAGCGGCGGAGCAACATTACCGTTTCGTCGGCGGCGATGGCCCGATGCTGTCGGCCTATGAGATGCCGGCCAACCCGATGGCGGCGCTGCTGGGCGCGCCGCAGGGCGAGCCGCTGCGCTACCTAGGCTGTTCCTATAATGGGGCCAGCGAAGAAACCTTTCTTTCCGTCGCCGCCCAGGCCGACGAGATGATGCAAAAAGCGCGCGGCGACATGGAGCGCATGTTGCGCGACGCCGCCAAGCCTAGCGAGGACCAATAAACATGCGCATCCTGTTCATTGCCGATCCCCTGGATCACTTCAAGCTTTACAAGGACACCACCTTTGCGATGATGCAGGAGGCCGCCGCGCGCGGCCACGCCCTGAGCTTCGCCCAGGCCCACCAATTGTCGGTGGAGGGCGGCCGCGTGCTGGTGGACGCGCGCGATCTGAGCCTGACCGGCGAGTACGAGGGCGAGCACCCGGCCTGGTTCAAGCTGGGCGAGGTGCATCGCCAGCCCCTGCAGTCCTTCAGCACCACCGTGATGCGCAAGGATCCGCCGTTCGACATGGAATACCTGTACGCCTCGCAGCTGTTCACGATGGCGGAGGCGCAGGGGGCCAAGGTGTTTACCAGCGGCCAGGCCCTGCGAGATTTCAACGAGAAGCTGGCTATCCTGCAGTTCCCGGAACTGACCGCGCCCACCTTGATCACCGGCGAATCGCATCGCTTGCGTGCCTTCGTCAACCTGCATCAGGATGTGATCCTGAAGCCGCTGGACAGCATGGGCGGGGATAGCATCTTCCGGGTGCGTCCAGACGACGCCAACCTGTCGGTGATCATCGAAACCATCACGCTGCGTGGCAAGCGCACGGTAATGGCGCAGCGCTACATTCCAGAGATCCGCGACGGCGACAAACGCATTCTGGTGATAGACGGGGTGCCGGTGGACTGGTGCCTGGCGCGTATTCCGGCGGCGGGCGAGACGCGCGGCAATCTGGCCGCAGGCGGTCGCGGCGAGGCGCGGCCGCTGACCGAGCGCGATCGCGAAATCGCCGAGACGGTGGGGTCGGAGTTGAAGAAGCGCGGCATTCTGCTGGCGGGCCTGGATGTGATCGGCAATTATCTGACCGAGGTTAACGTCACCAGCCCGACTTGCTTCCGCGAAATCATGGACCAGACCGAGATCAACGTCGCCGGCCTGTACATCGACGCGCTGGAGCGGCGCTGCCAGCCGCACTGACGCCGCTGTTTCTCCATTTCGTCACGGCCGGCCGCGTTGCCGGCCGTTTTGTTTTTTATTGGCGTCATCTTGGGCTGGCATGCTGAGGCGCCGGCCGCCGCGCCAATCTTACGGACTCCCCTATGAAAGAAAGTCCATTCAAAGGCAAAACCGGGATTACCCGCCTGATCAACGCTTTCGGCTATTCGCTGGACGGCCTCAAGGCGGCATTCCGGCATGAGGACGCCTTCCGCCAACTGGTGTTGCTGGCGGCAGTGCTGATCCCGCTGGCCTTCGTCATCCACGCTCAGCCGCTGGAGCGCGCCTTGCTCGTGGCCAGTTCGCTGGCGACCCTGATCATCGAGTTGCTGAACTCCGCGATTGAGGCGGCGGTGGACCACACCTCTCTGGAGAGGCACCCGTTGGCCAAGCGCGCCAAGGATATGGGCAGCGCCGCCCAGTTGCTGGGTCTGATCAATCTGGCCGTGGTGTGGTGCCTGGTGTTGTTTGCCTGAAGCGGGTAAGGTGACGGCTGCCTGAAACAAGAGGAAGCCGTCATGATGATGTCGCCAGTAGAGTCCGGGGTCGAGGAGTGGGTGTTGAACATTGTGCTCTGGCTCAAGCTGGGCGTGGAAACGCTGGGCGCTTTGGTGATAGGCGTCGGCATCTTGACCTTGGGCCTGCGTTACCTCCGTCGCTGTTTCAGCTCCAGCCACGACGATTACAACCAGGTGCGGCTCAGCTTCGCCCGCTTCCTGGCGCTGGCGCTGGAGTTGCAATTGGCGGCCGACATCCTGTCCACCGCTGTGGCGCCCAGTTGGGACCAGATCGGCAAGCTGGGCGCCATTGCGGTGCTGCGCACCGCGCTCAATTACTTTCTGGGCAGGGAAATTCGCGAAGCCGAGGCGGCGCGCCAGTCCAGAGGCCGGCCTGCCGGCTGAGCCATGTCCTGTTTGACGCGCTTGTCGCGCGCCAGATGCTTTTTTCCTAGCGAGCGCCTGCTCCTGACCTTTTGACCAGTTTGAACCGGGCCCGGCCAATTCCCGCAGTTTATAGGCGTGGCAAGGTATAGGCTTACGCCATGTTAAAGCGAGGCATGGGATGCCGCCTGTCAGGCGTGCAGAATCTATATTGCCCGCGAGCGAGACCTGTTATCGGGAGAGTGTTTTCTCTTAAATCCATGCGAATAGGAGTTTAACTCATGAACGATAAAGTCAACGAGGCAATAGTTTCTCCCCCCAATATCGGCGATATCGACGGGCTGTGGCTGGCGGCAATCAACTATCGTTTGAATGGTGTCAATGATGTTCAGGCGATGGATCATATCTATGATGCGCTGCCGGCAAGCCTAGGATTTCAGGATATGGCAAACGTCTTCAGCGGAGTTTACTGTGATGCTTACTGGGAAACCGACCGCGAGAAACCGGCCATCCTTGCTCAGCATATGACCCAGGCTTTGTCTATTGCCCTGACTTCGTCCACCCAGTACGCCAATAGGGCGATGCAACAGTGGCGAGGTGTTTTATGCCGTAAGAACTTTGGCGATAACGGGGTGATCCCAACCATAGGGGCTTATACCGACTCGCCTGATATTATTTGTAATCAGGACGTGGAGCTATCGCCGGCCAAGTTGATTGATAATTGGAATACTGAATTCTGGAAAGTGCCCAAGGTTGGGAAGAACTATATCTACATGCGGTGCCAGAATAAGTCATTCTTCGGCAAGATCAATGATGCCAAGGTGAGGATGTACTACGCCAATGGCGGCTTCAACCAGCCGCCGTCGTCTTGGATACAGTGTTTGACCGTGAGCGGCAAAAACAAGGATGGCAAGGTGTTGAACAGGGATGGTCGGAATGCGATTCTGACTGTGGGCGAGCGCGGCGCCTCTGAAGGCTTCATGCTGGATTTGAAGTCTACGCAGCATATTTGCCTGATTGCTACCGTCAGCTACCCCTTTTTCACTGAAAATAATCCCTTGCAATTTTCCGAGGGCAACTGGAATTCCGTGCAATGGATTCTTTATAACGGCGCCGGGGCATGGCGTAATGTGACACCTGTATCCAAGAGCGGGGGAGAGGAATCCCTGACGTTCCATAACCAGGATTCCACGCCTGAGCAGTTCAGCTTCAGCATGAGGTGCCGCCGGGTGCCGGAAGGCTCCACCTTGCGGATGTATTCCGACGACCCAGCCGCCGCTTTCGACACCCGGCGCGTGAAAGTGCTGAGAAGCAGCCAGGAGCTCAATATTGCGGTTCAACTGCCGCCGCACTACGCCGGTCACATCAAGGTGCAGCTGGAGGGGCCGGATGGCAAGCCTTTGCCCAGCAGCGCTGCGGTGCAGATTTGCATGCATTGGTGCGTGCCGCATTCGAGTCCCCATTATCTGCGGGCGGCGGCGATGTTGGGGGCCTTGGAGGCGGTGCCGACTTTGCAGAGCCTGCAGTTGCCGGTGGGCTACTTCACGTTTGTCGGCGCAGGAGACTAGACTCGCGCAATAAACAACAGCCCTGCACGGAAAACCGTGCAGGGCTGTTGTCGCAAGCGCGGGCCGTGTTAGCCCGGCTCGGCTTCCTTGCCTTCCGGCGGTGCGATCACCTCGCTGTAACCACACTCCTTCTGCGGGCAGACTTTCTCAGTGCCGCGGCGTTTGGTGGTCTTGAGGGTCAGGATGGGCCAGTTGCATTTCGGGCAAGGCTCGGCCACCGGCGGGTTCCAAGTGGCGTATTTGCACTTGGGATAGGTGTTGCAGCTGTAGAACAGTTTGCCGTAGCGGCTCTTGCGTTCGATTAGCTGGCCGGCCTTGCATTCCGGGCACTCCACACCGGTTTCGCGAGGCTTTTCCAGCGGCTCGATGTGTTTGCACTTCGGATAGTTGGCGCAGCCGATGAACTTTCCGTAGCGGCCCTTCTTGATGTGCAGTTCGCCGCCGCATTCCGGGCAGCTGCGGCCCTCGATCACCGTCGGCGCTTCCGCCTCTTCCGCCGCTTGTTCGGCGGTTTCGCCCATATTGCGGGTGTAATCGCAGTCGGGATAACCGGTGCAGGCAATGAAGCGGCCGCGTTTGCCGAACTTGATGGACAGCGGCTTGCTGCATTTTGGACAGGCTTCGTCCAGGCTCTCGGTGGTGACTTCGGCGCGGGAAATGCTTTCCTTCTCGGCGATTTGCTTGGAGAAGTTCTTCCAGAAGCTGTCCATCACCGGGACCCACTCGCGTTGGCCGTTGGCCACTTCATCCAGCTGGTTTTCCAGCTTGGCGGTGAAGTTGTAGTCCACGTATTGCGCGAAGTGTTCGGTCAGGAATTTATTGACGATGTCGCCGGTGTCGGTGGGCAGAAAGCGCTTCTTGTCCAGCACCACGTATTCGCGGTCCTTCAGCGTCGAGATGATGCTGGCGTAAGTGGAAGGTCGGCCGATGCCGAATTCTTCCAAAGCCTTCACCAGCGAGGCTTCCGAATAACGCGGCGGCGGCTGGGTGAAGTGCTGGGTGCCGTACAGCTTGTCCACCGGCAGGGTTTCGCCTTCTTCCAGCAGCGGCAGCTTGGCGTTGTCCTCGTCCTCGGCGTCGTCGACGTCCTCTTCGTACACGGCGAGGAAGCCGGCGAAGGTCTGCACCTGGCCGGTGGCGCGGAAGACGCCTTCGCCGACGGCGATGTCGATGCTGGTGGTGTCGAACTTGGCTGGCGCCATCTGGCAAGCCAGCGTCCGTTTCCAGACCATGTCGTACAGCTTGAACTGATCCGAGGTCAGGAAGGGCTTGACCATGTCCGGGGTGCGCAGGATGGACGTGGGGCGGATCGCCTCGTGAGCTTCCTGGGCGTTCTTGGACTTGTTCTTGTAGGCCACCGGGTTCTTCGGCAGGTAATCGCCGTCGAATTTAAGGCCGATATAGCCGCGGATTTCCTCCACCGCCTCGCCCGCCAGCGCCACCGAGTCGGTACGCATATAGGTGATCAGGCCGACGGTGCCCTGGCCGATGTCTATGCCCTCGTACAGCTGTTGCGCGGTGCGCATGGTGCGGTCGGTGGTCATCCCGAGCTTGCGCACGGCTTCCTGTTGCAGCGTGGAGGTGGTGAACGGCGCGGCCGGGCTGCGCGATTTCTTTTTCTTCTCGATGCTGCTGACCACCGCCGGGTGGCCTTCAAGCCGCGCCAGTATGCTGGCCTGTTCGGCTTCGTTGGGGATGTCGAACTGCTCCAGCTTCTTGCCGGCCATCGTGGTCAGCTTGGAGCCGAACTTGGTGCGGCCCTTGTGGCTGTCCAGATGCACAGACCAGTATTCCTGCTCGACGAAGGCGCGGATTTCGTTTTCGCGCTCGCAGATCAGCCGCAAAGCCGGACTTTGTACCCGGCCGGCGGACAGGCCGCGGCGGATTTTCTTCCACAGCAGCGGCGACAGGTTGAAGCCCACCAGATAGTCCAGCGCGCGGCGGGTCTGCTGCGCATCCACCAGGTTCTGCGCGATCTCGCGCGGGTTCTGGATTGCTTCCAGCACCGCGTTCTTGGTGATTTCGTGGAACACCACGCGCTGAGCGGTCTTGTTTTTCAGCAGCTTCTTGCCGTTGAGGATCTGCACCAGATGCCAGGAAATGGCCTCGCCTTCGCGGTCCGGGTCAGTCGCCAGGTAGATGTGCTGGGCATCGCCCACTGCTTTGACGATGGCGTCGACGTGCTTGCTGTTGCGCGCGATCAGCTGGTATTTCATCGCGAACCCTTTTTCAGGGTCCACGGCGCCGTTCTTGGGCACCAGGTCGCGCACATGGCCGTAGGAGGCCAGGACTTCAAAGTCCGGGCCTAGGTATTTCTTTAGCGTTTTCGCCTTGGAGGGCGATTCGACGATCAAGAGACTGGTGGGCATATTATCTTTTCGTATGTGCAATCGCCGGCGTGCCGGCCGGTCCGTCCGGACCGGGCGCTTCTGCGAAGCGGCAGAATGGCGCCTGGCCCGTGCGTGGGCTGCTGCGTTCCCGTCGACAAGAGGATGAAGGCTTCATCCTAAAATTTCGCGCCGACAGAAAATATATTCGTCAAATAAAACAAGAGCGCAAGAGCGCTCTTGGATTGGACGCCGGCATCGGCGTCCAAGGGCGGCATGTTAAGCCCGCTCCATGAGGCTGACAAGTCATTGCATGGTGGGTTCGCCATGCACGGCATCCAACAGCGCCTCGCCCAGCAGAATGGGCAGTTCCGCCTGTTGCGCCCACAACACCATCAAGGCCACCAGCTTGGCGCTGCCGACGTTGATGTCGTCGGCGTGCAGTTCCATCAGGCGATCAATGACCATTTCGCGCTGCGCGGGCGTCAAAGCGCCGTGGTCCTCCAGAAACTGAAGCAGGCCGCGCACGTCGGCGGGCAGGTGCTCCAGTTCGTCTTCGGCGTAAACGCGCATGCCGCTGGCTTCGTTGGCGCCGACGTAGACGCTGTCGTCCAGACCGCTGATGCCGTCCAACCAATCCAGCGCGTCGTTGATCTCTTCGTCCTCGAAACCGGCGGCCTCCAATTGGCGCATCAGCACGCCGCGGTCGCCGAAAGCGTCCGGATCGCGGAATTGTTCAAATAGGAAGGCGAGTACGTCAAACATCAATCTATCTTCTTAAAGTGCGGGTTAGCGCGGTTCAGCTCGGATTCAGGCGCTGAAAAAGCCCGCCGGGATGGCTGGCCACCAGGCCGGCCAGCTCAAGTTCGAGCAGCATCGCGTAAAGCTCCCCTACAGTCAACCCGAGCGTGGTCGAAAGCGCATCCATACTGATGGGGTCAAATCCCATGGCTTCAAGCAGCGGCGATTCCGCGGTGGGGGCCGCCGGTTTGGCGCGGGGGCGTTTGCGTTGCAGTCTGCCGACTTCGTCCAGCACGTCATCCACGGTTTCCACCAGCTTGGCGCCGTCCTTGATCAGCCGGTGACAGCCGCGAGACTGGGGGTTGTGGATGGAGCCGGGGATGGCCATCACCTCTCTATTGTTCTCCATCGCCAGCCGCGCGGTGATCAGCGAGCCGGATCCGGTGTTGGCCTCCGCCACCAGGCAGCCGCGGCTGAGGCCGGCGATGATGCGGTTGCGGCGCGGAAAATGAGCGGCCAGCGGTCCCATGCCCAGTGCGAACTCGGACAGAATCAGTCCTTCCTCGGCGATGCGGTGCGCCAACTGGCGGTTGCTGGCCGGGTAGACGCGGTCTATGCCGGTGCCGACCACGGCGACGGTGGCGGATGGTTGTCCGAGCGCGCCGTGATGAGCCGCAGCGTCTATGCCGCTGGCCAGGCCGCTGACGATGCAATAGCCGTGTTCGGCCAAGTCGCGGGAGAAGTTTTCCGCGTTCTGCTTGCCCTGAGGCGTGGCGGCGCGGCTGCCTACGATGGCGAGCATGGGTTCGGCCAGCAGTTCGCGTCTCCCGCGGGCAAACAGCAACGGCGGCGGCGCGTTGGATTCGGCCAATTGCGGCGGATAGTCGTCGTCCAGCAGCGACACCAATTGGCAACCCGGCGCCTGCGTCCACTCCAACGCCGCTTCGGCGGAGGCGGCGGCCTCGCGGCGCTGCAGGGCTTCGGCCGCTTCCTTGCCGATCAGGGGCTCCGTTTGGCGGCTGTTGGCGTTCAGAGCGGCGTCCGCGCCGCCGAAGGCGTCGATCAACCGGAGAAAGCCGGCCGGGCCGATGCCGGGGGTCAGCGCCAGTAGCAGCCAGTCGTGCGGCGGAGCTTTCATTCTTGCTCGGGGCTGGCCACGCCGTCGCCCACGTAGATCGGACCGCGGCTGTCCAGCACCAGCGCGTAGGAGACTTTATCGAATACGCGGTAAACAAAGGCGTTGCCGGATCGTTCCGCGGGCAGCGTCACGGTGCGCTTGCCCTGTTCGTCCTTGATTTCCAACGGGCGTCCTTTTTTGAACAGGCCGAACACGTGGCCGTTTTCGACGCCCTGCGACTGCCCCAGATTGAGTACAATAGTGGAGTATTGGGCCGCGCCGTCCACGCCGTTGTAGACCGAGACCACCTTGCCGCTCAAATGAGAGTCGGCGGGGTGCGGAGCGTAGTTGTTGAAGCTCTGCAGAGGCGCCCGCATCAGGTGGTCGCCCACCAGGATTTCCTCGCTGACGTTTCTGACTTTCAGAGTCTGAACTTCGCCTTGGGGTTTGTCTGCGGTCAGGTCGCCGCTGTAAGTCGCCTCTACGCCCAGCACCTTCTTGGTGTCCGGATCCAACAGGGGTTTGCCCAGCCGGTAAGCTTGCCAGGTGCCGGCCTCGTTGACGCCGGTGGCGTAAACCCGGTCTCCGGTGGCTAGGGTGAGATGCTCTTCCGGTCCGGCGATCAGCTTGGGCGATTGCAGGAACTGCGCCATGTCCACCACCAGCGGCCGTTTGAGGAAGGGCTCGATCGCCGAGGCGGGAATGCTCGCCACCGCCTGGTCCAGCATCTCGACGCGGGTCTGCGGCGACAGCTTGACTTCGCGCTGAGCGCCGCGCGCCAGCGATAGCCGCGGCTGACCGTCCACGTAGTCCAGCGCCAATACATCGCCCGGGTAGATCCAGTGCGGGTTTTTGATTTCGCCCTGGTTCATCCGCCACAAGCGGGGCCACTTCCAGGGGCTGCTCAGGTAGCGCCCGGAAATGCTCCACAGCGTGTCGCCGCGCTTCACGGTGTAGCGGCTGGGCGCATCCGCTTTCAGTTGCAGGTCTGCTGCGAAACCGGGTGCGGCGAGCCCGAGGGCCAAGGCGAAGGATATAATGCTTTTACGCATGGGAAATGCCCCAATATGAAGGTGGACGGACACCTGCGGGGGTGGCCCGCATGCAACGAATCGCGTTTCGAACATGTCTATTATCGGCGTGCCGATTGCGATACGACAACTTGATGAGTGATTGAAACGATGGGGAGTCATTAAATCCGATGGCATTGTTGAATATTTTGCATTACCCGGATGAACGGCTGCACACCGTGGCCAAGCCGGTGGAGGTCTTCGACGAGGCCTTGCAGACTCAGATCGACAATATGTTCGAGACCATGTACGAAGCCAAAGGCATCGGCCTGGCCGCGACTCAGGTCGATTTTCACCGCCGCCTGGTGGTGATGGATATTTCCGAGGAAAGAAATGAACGCCGCGTGTTCATCAACCCGGAAATCCTGAGCAAGGACGGCGAGACGGTGTATGAAGAGGGCTGTTTGTCCGTGCCCGGCATTTACGACAAAGTGACCCGCGCCGAGCACGTCAAGGTGCGCGCGCTGGACCGCAACGGCAAACCGTTCGAACTGGAAGCCGACGGCCTGCTGGCGATCTGCATCCAGCACGAGATCGATCATCTGGACGGCAAGGTGTTTGTCGAATACCTGTCGCAGATGAAGCAGACCCGTATCAAGAGCAAGCTGAAAAAGCGTGAAAAACAGAATATGTGACGGCGGCGCCGTGGGCGCCCTGTCCGGAATGGTTTGAATGAAATTGATCTTTGCCGGTACGCCGGAGTTTGCCGCCGCCGCGCTGCGCGAGTTGATCGCCGCCGGCCATGAAATCGCCCTGGTGCTGACCCAGCCGGACCGACCGGCCGGCCGCGGCATGAAATTGAAGCCCAGCCCGGTCAAGGAAGTCGCGCTGGAGCACGGTCTGCGCGTGGAGCAGCCGGCGTCCTTGCGCAATGACCAAGCGCAGCAGATGCTGCGCGACATCGGCGCCGAACTGATGGTGGTGGCCGCTTATGGGCTGATCCTGCCGCAGGCGGTGTTGGACATTCCCGCGCGCGGCTGTTTGAACATCCACGCCTCGCTGCTGCCGCGTTGGCGCGGCGCGGCGCCGATACAGCGCGCCATCTTGGCGGGCGACGCCGAAACCGGCATCACCATCATGCAAATGGACGTGGGTCTGGACACCGGCGACATGCTGTCCATCCATCCGGTGGCCATCGCCGCCGACGAGACCGCCGCCACGCTGCACGATAAGCTGGCCGCGGAGGGCGCGCGCGCCATCGTGTCCACGCTGGCCGGATTGGCGACGATTCAGCCGGTCAAGCAGCCTGAGGCGGGCGTCACTTACGCGCAGAAGCTGAGCAAGGCCGAGGCCTTGGTGGACTGGAGCTTGCCGGCGGAGGACGTTGCGCGGGCCATCCGCGCCTACAACCCGGCGCCCGGCGCGCATACGCTGCTGGCCGGCGAAGCCCTGAAACTGTGGATGGCCGTCGCGGAAGCCGGCCAGGCCGAGCCGGGGCTGGTCATCGTTGCGGATGCGGACGGCGTGTTGGTGGGCTGTGGCTCCGGTCTGGTACGGTTGATGGTGTTGCAGGCTGCCGGCGGCAAGCGATTGGCCGCGCGCGACTTTGTCGCCGGCAGAAGCCAACTGACGGGCACGCGTTTGGGCGAGTGATCGGATCGACTGAGGCGAGAGGAAAGGGTAGGGGATGACGGATAACTGGTTCAAGACCACCTTGCTGATGGCGGCGATTCTGGCTTTGTTCGCCGTGATCGGCGGCATGATAGGCGGCAAGAGCGGCATGATTCTGGCGCTGCTCTTCGGCGGGGCTATGAATGTGTTCGCTTGGTGGAATTCCGACCAGATGGTGCTGCGCATGTACAACGCGCAGGAGGTGGACGCCCAGAGCGCGCCGGAGTTCTACGGCATGGTGGCGGAGCTGGCGCAGCGCGCCGGCCTGCCGATGCCGCGCGTCTACGTGATCCACGAAGAGCAACCCAACGCCTTCGCCACCGGCCGCAATCCCGAGCACGCGGCGGTGGCCGCCACCAGCGGCATCATGCGCATGCTGGACTATCGCGAATTGCGCGGGGTGATGGCGCACGAGCTGGCCCACGTCCAGCACCGCGACACCTTGATCTCCACCCTCTCCGCCACCATGGCCGGCGCGATTTCCGCGCTGGCCAACTTCGCTATGTTCTTTGGCGGCCGCGACGAGAACGGTCAGCCGGTGGGTTGGCTGCCGCGCCTGGCCATCGCTCTGCTGGCGCCGTTGGCGGCCAGCCTGATACAGATGGCGATTTCCCGCGCGCGCGAATTTGAAGCCGACCGCGGCGGCGCCGAAATTTCCGGGGATCCGCTGGCCTTGGCTTCCGCATTGCAGAAGATCGAGTACTATGCGCAGGGCATTGTGATGCCCACCGCCGAGGCGCACCCGGAAACCGCGCAGATGATGATCATCAATCCGCTGTCCGGTGGCGGCGGGATGGGCGACCTGTTCCGCACCCATCCGCAAACGGCGGACCGCATCGAACGGCTGCAAGCGATGGCGCGCGGCGTATATTAATTTAAAGAGCGTTGGGCGGCCGCCGCGCCGCCTAGATCGCGCAAGGCCAATGCCGAAGGGTATTGGCCTGTTTGTTATGGTTTGATAGAAAGCACCCATGCATCATATTCAGCAATTGGCCGCCAATATTCTGTTGCGCGTTGAATCCGGAACCAATCTGACCGAGGCGCTGGCCGAGGCTCAACGCAAGGCGCCCGACCTGAGCCCGTCCGAGCGCGGCGCTTTGCAGGATTTGGCCTACGGCAGCTTGCGTCATTTGGCGCGACTGCGTTTTTATCTGCGCCAATTGGTGGCCAAACCCTTGCCAGAGCCGGTGTTGGAGCGGGTGTTGATTGTGGCTTTCTATCAATTGCTGCACACCCGCGCCGCCGAGTACGCGGTGGTGAACGAGGCGGTGATCCTGGCCAGCCGGCTGGCCAAGGGCAATTTCAAGGGACTGATCAACGGCGTGTTGCGCAACTTCCTACGGCAGCGCGCGGCCTTGGAGCGCGCAGCGGAAAGAGACATCGAAGCCAGCTTTAACCACCCTCTGTGGTGGATAAAGGGTTTGCAGCGCGCTTATCCCGACGCCTGGCAAGCCATTCTGGACGCCGACAACGGCCATCCGCCGATGACTTTGCGCGTCAATCGCCGCCATGGCGACGCCGCGGCCTATCTGGAGCGGCTGCGGGCCGCCGGACTGGACGGGGAGACGCTGGACGGCGGTTCGATCAAGCTGGCGCGGCCGGTCAATGTGCGCGAGCTGCCCGGCTTCGCCGACGGCGAAGTGTCGGTGCAGGACTGGGGCGCGCAGCAGGCCGCGCATTGGCTGGACCTGCGCGCCGGCCTGCGGGTGCTGGACGCTTGCGCGGCGCCCGGCGGCAAGACCGGCCATATCCTGGAGAGCGCCAATGTCGAAGTCACCGCGCTGGACATCGACGAGCAGCGCTTGCAGCGCGTGGCGGACAATCTGGAGCGCATCGGCGCCACCGCGCGGCTGCATGTGGCCGACGCCGGTCAGCCGGCCGGCTGGTGGGACGGCCAGCCCTTCGACCGCATCCTCGCCGACGTGCCTTGCTCCGCCAGCGGCGTGGTGCGTCGCCATCCGGACATCAAGTGGCTGCGCCGCCCGGGCGATTTCGCCGCGCTGGGCGTGCAGCAGGCGGCGATGGCCGACGCACTGTGGCCTTTGCTCGCCTCCGGCGGAAAAATGCTTTACGCTACGTGCTCCATTTTCCCTGAAGAGAATCAGCAACAGCTAGACTCCTTTCTGAAACGCCATGCGGATGCCGCGTGCCTGAGACAGGAGCAGTTGCTTCCTTGTGAGCGTCATGACGGCTTTTATTACGCGTTGCTTGAAAAACGTTAGCCTGCTGCTGTGTTTGCTGGCCGGCCTCGCCATGGCGGCGCAGGCGGAGACCATCGGCTCGCGTCGTGCTGAAGCCGAGGTGACGACGGACGGCCAACTGTCCGTCAGCACCCGTTTTCAGACGCGACTGACGCCCAGCCTCAGCGACGCGCTGGAGCAGGGCGTGGTATTGCCGTTCCGGCTGGAGTTCCAGCTGACCAAACCGCGGCTGACCGCTTACTATCTGAACTTCAGCGAGTGGTTCGACCCGCACGCCCAACTGGGTTTCAAGCTGTCCTATCAGTCTTTGACCAATCGCTATCGCGTCACCATCGGCGGCCTCTCCAATTACTATCCCACCCTGCGCGAGGCGCTGGGCGCGGTGGGCGCGATCCAGGGCTGGCGCGTGCTCAATAACGGCACTCTGGACCCGCGAGCGCCGGGCCGCGTGGCAGGCCAGGTGCGTTTGTTGCTGGATATCGGCGAACTGCCTAAACCGTTTCAGCTGAATGCGCTGGGCTCGGCGGATTGGTCGCTATCGTCCGACTGGGTCAAGCTGGATGTAAAGGATGGCAACTGATGCGCTACGCTGGGGTCGCGCTGGCGACGCTGGGCGCCATCCTGCTTTATCTGCTGGCCCTGGCCACCGGTAACGCCTCCAAACTGAACGAATACTACTGGTGGGTGTTCGGCCTGAATAGCCTCCTGCTCGCCACGCTGCTGGGCGTGGTGGCGCGCCAGTTGCTGCGCCTGCGTCAGCGGGTGCGGCAACGGGTGTTCGGCGCCAAACTGACCCAGAAGCTGGTGATGATGTTCGCGGTAGTGGCCTTGGTGCCGGGTATTCTGGTGTTCACCGTTTCCGCCCAGTTCCTGACCCGCAGCATCGAAAGCTGGTTCGACGTTCGAGTCGAGTCGGCGCTGGAGCGCAGCCTGGGCCTGGCGCGCAACTCGCTGCAGTACGTGCAGGAGGATCTGGGCCGCCGCGCGCGCTCGGTCCAGGACGATATCGAATCCTTGCCGGAAGGCCTGCTGCCGGCGCGGTTGGAGCGCTTGCGCGAGCAATTGGGATTGCGCGAGCTTGCTGTCTATAGCCGCAGCGGCCAGCTGCTGGCCTTCGCCGGCGGGCTCAGCGAGCGAGTGCCTCCTCCATTGTCGCGCGAGAGCATAGGCAAGCTCAAACCGCGTCAGACGCTGGACAGTTTCGAGAATGACGGCGGCAGCGGGCTAGTGCTGAAATCGCTGTTGATTTACCGCAATCTGGACAGCCAGCAGCGTGTGTTGCAGGCCCTGCAATCCGCGCCCGGACGCATCGCTCAGGACGCGGAGCAGATCGAGACCGCGCGGGCGGAGTATCGCCAGCTGTTGTTGGGCCGCGAAGGCCTGACGACCTTCTACATGCTGACGCTGGCCTTGTCGGCGCTGCTGGCTTTGACCGCGGCGCTGGCTTTCGCCTTATTCCTGTCCGAGCGACTTTCCGCACCCTTGTCCGAATTGGCCGCCGGCACCCGGGCAGTGGCGCAGGGCGACTTTTCCAAGCGCCACCCGGTGTACCGGCGCGACGAACTGGGCATGCTGACCACCTTGTTCAACCGGATGACGCAGCAGCTTGAGGACGCGCGCCACGCCGCGGACCTCAGCCGCAGCGAACTGGAAAGCAGCAAACTTTATCTGGAAAGCATTCTGGCCAACCTGAGCGCCGGGGTGATCGCCTTCGGCGCCGATTGGCAGCTGCGCGCCGCCAATACCAGCGCTTCGCGCATTCTGGGCGTGGATTTCGTGGAAGTATCCGATCAGGACTTCCCGCATTGGGCCACGTCCATTCCGGCGGTGGCGCCGCTGGTGGAGTGCGTGCTGGAGTACGCGTCCAAGAACAGCGACAGCGACTGGAAAACTCAGCTCAATTATTTGACGGTGCAGGGCGAGCGCACTTTGTTGGTGCGCGGCGCCCATCTGCCGGAAGCGTCCGCCGTGGGGTATGTGGTGGTGTTCGACGACATCACCGAACTGGCGCGCGCCCAGCGCGACGCGGCCTGGGGCGAGGTGGCCAAGCGGCTGGCGCACGAGATCCGCAACCCGCTGACGCCTATCCAGCTGTCGGCCGAACGCCTGGCGATGAAGCTGCAGGACAAGCTGGCGGGTACCGACGCCGACATGCTGCGCCGCTCCACGGACACCATCATCAAACAGGTGGGCGCGCTCAAGGCCATGGTGGACGCCTTCCGCGATTACGCGCGCGCGCCGCGCACCAAGTTGACCGAATTGGACCTGAATCAAGTGGTGCGGGAGGTGATGGCTCTTTACGAATCCAACTCTGCTGTTAAGATGGCGCTTGATGAAAGGCCGTTGATGATCATGGCGGATGCGGCATTGTTGCGGCAGGTTTTACATAACCTGATTCAGAACGCGCAAGATGCGGTCCTTGACGTTGACATCCCGATGATTCAAATTAGCAGCCGAAAAGAAGAAGGCTATGCGCTCGTTTGCGTGGAGGATAACGGTCCGGGCTTTGCTCCGGAGATCCTGCAACGCGTGTTCGAACCCTATGTGACCAGCAAGACCAAAGGTACCGGTCTTGGCCTGGCGGTGGTCAAGAAGATTCTTGAAGACCATCACGGGCAGATCAAAGTGGGTAATCTCGAACCAAACGGCGCGCGCATCCTTCTCTCCCTGCCATTGCTGGAGGCCTAATGCGTAGCAGCGATATTTTGATTGTTGACGACGAGATCGGTATCCGTGAATTGCTCTCCGAGATACTGCAGGACGAGGGGTACACCGTCGCGCTGGCGGAAAACGCCGAGGTAGCCAGACAGTTGCGCAACCAGACGCGTCCGGCGTTGGTGTTGCTGGACATTTGGATGCCGGATTGCGACGGCGTGACTTTGCTCAAGGAATGGGCCAAGTCCGGTCAGCTGAACATGCCGGTGGTAATGATGTCCGGCCACGCCAGCATAGACACCGCGGTGGAGGCGACTCGCATCGGCGCTTTCGACTTCCTCGAGAAGCCGATTGCGCTGCAAAAGCTGCTGACCACGGTGCAGCGAGCGCTGAAGTACGGCGACATGCAGGCCAACACTTCGTTGAACCTGGACAAGCTGGGCCGCAGCGAGCCGATCCAGGAACTGAAGCGGCAACTGGAACGCGTGGCCAAGGTCAAGTCGCCGGTGTTGCTGACCGGCGAGCCCGGTTCCGGCTTCGAACTGGTGGCGCGTTTCTTCCATCAGGGGAATACCCCGTGGGTGACGCCGGCCAAGCAGGAGCAATTGGCGGACGCCCCGCTGGAGTTGCTGCAAAAAGCCAATAACGGCGTGCTGTTCCTGCCGGAGATCGGCCAGTACGGCCGTCGCGTACAGCAAGGACTGCTGTTCCTGTTGTCCAAACTGGACCGCTTCAATGTGAGGTTGCTGTGTTCCTGCAGCCGTCCATTGCAGGAATTGCTGGTGGATCCCGAGTGCGACAACCGGTTGTTGACGGCCTTGTCCAGCGTGATCGTGCCGATTCCGCCGTTGCGCGAGCACTCCGAAGACATCATCTTCATCGCCGAGCAGATTCTGACCGAGCTGGTGGAGTCCAAGCAGGTGCCGGCGCGCAAGCTGACCACGGCGGCGCTCAACGCGCTGCGACAGTACGACTGGCCGGGCAACCTTGAGCAGTTGCGCAGCATCATCAAGAGCTTGGCGCTGACTTCCGAGTCGGACGAAGTGGACGCGGGCGAGGTCAACAAGGTGTTGGCTCAGTTCCGCCACGAGAAGCCGGTGGAGGAGTCCGGTTTCGATTTCAACATGCCGTTGCGCGAGTTGCGCGAGCAGTTGGAGCGCCGTTACTTCGAGTACCATATCTCGCTGGAGAACGGCAATATGAGCCGGGTGGCGCAGAAGGTGGGCCTGGAACGTACCCATCTGTACCGCAAACTCAAGCAGTTGGGCATCAAGTTCGCCCGCAAGACGGTGGAAGAATAGTCCGCTTCGCTGTTTGATGCATAAGGCCAGCCGGCATACGGCTGGCCTTATGCTTTTGGGCGATGGCGCGGTGGCGATGTTCGGATTAGGCTAGCAATCATGATTGAACTCAACGATGAGGCGCTATTGCGCTACAGCCGGCACATTCTGCTGCCGGAGATCGATATTGTCGGCCAACAACGGCTGAGCCGGTCACGAGTGCTTATCGTCGGCGCCGGCGGGCTGGGCTCGCCAGTGGCGCTTTATCTGGCCAGCGCCGGCGTAGGGCAGATCAGCATCGCCGACGACGATGTGGTGGAGCTGTCCAATCTGCAGCGTCAGATCGTTCACGACAGCGACAGCCTGGGGCGTTTGAAAGCGGAGTCCGCCGCCGAGCGGATGCGCCGCATCAACCCCGAGGTGGACGCGCGGCCGCTGGCGCGGCGGCTGGACCAAGCGGCTTTGGACGAGCTAGTGGCCGGGCATGATCTGGTGCTGGATTGCAGCGACAATTTCACCACCCGCCACGCGGTGAACCGCGCTTGTGTGGCAGTCGGGAGGCCGCTGGTGTCGGGCGCAGCGGTGCGTTTTGCCGGCCAACTGGCGGTGTTCGATCCTCGTGATGCGGCCTCTCCTTGCTATCACTGCCTGTTTCCGGACGAGGGGGAGGCCGGCGACGGACCATGCGCGACTTTCGGCGTGTTGTCGCCGTTGGTTGGAGTGATAGGAAGCCTGCAGGCGGTGGAAGCGGTCAAGCTTTTGACGGGCATTGCGCCGCATTTGGGGCGGCTGACCCTGTATGACGGGCTGAGCGGAGAGTTCCGCCAGATCAAGGTGCCGCGGGACCCGGCTTGCGCGGTGTGCTCCGCGCGATGAGAAACGCCCCGGCGGACCGGGGCGTTTATTGTTGAGGGAGCGAGCTCACAGGTGCTGCTGCACCAGCTTGCGCACCTCCTTGAAGTCCATCACGCCGACATAGCGTTTGATGATCTTGCCCTGTTTGTCGATCAGGAAAGTGGTCGGCGCCAACTGGATGTCGCCGAAAGCCTTGGCGATCTCGCCGTTGCCGTCCAGCGCCACAAAGAAGGGCAGCTGGTATTTTTCCACGAAGCTCTTCACGTAATTGGGCGGGTCGTAGCTCAGCGCCACCGCGATGGTTTCATAGCCCTTGCCGGCGAACTCCTGATGCATCTTCTTGATTTCCGGCATTTCCTCCACGCAGCCCGGGCAGCTGGTGGCCCAGAAATTGACCAGCACCACCTTGCCTTTCAGCGACTCGGTGCTGGCGGACTGGCCGTTGAGCGACGTGTAATTAACCTGGGGAGCCGGCGAGCCGGCAAACAGCGTCATGTAGGCGACAACGGCGACCAGAGCGACGCCCAGCAGCGCGAGCAGACCTTTCTTCATTTTCTTGTCCTGCGGTAAAGTCCGGGCACGGCCCGGACGGTTCATGCCATGACGATCAAGCCTGTTCGGCCAGCATTTGTTCCAGTAGTTCCTTCAGCTTGCCGTCCAGCGCCACCGCCTTGCCTTGCTTGGCGTCAAACACAGCGAAAGTGACGTCGGCCTCGGCCACCAGCTTGCCGCTGCCGGCCAGGCTCACGCGCTGATGCATCACCGCGCTGCGGGTGCCTATGCTCTTGACCCCGGTTTCGATCACGAGCTCGTCGCCCATGGTGGCTGGGTAGCGGTAGTCGATATTGATGTTGACGACCACCAGCGCCAGGCCGGACTGCAGGAACCAGGGTAGATCCCCGCGGCTCTCGAAGTAGTTCCAGCGCGCTTCTTCCAGAAACTCCAGGTAACGCGCGTTGTTGACGTGGCCGTACAGGTCCAGATGGTAGCCGCGCACTTTGATCTTGGTATTGTGCTGCATGATGGTGTTTCCCCCTTTGCTCGTGATGGCACCCGGCGCCGCCATGGGCGACGCCACGGCGCGTATGCTTATTCGCCCAGTTCCAGCGGCGCGAAGGCCTCGCGTTCCAGCGCCTCATCGACCAGGTCGGTGACGATGGAATGGATCTCCAGCGAGAACCATTGCTGGAACAGTTCCAGCGAGAGTTCTTCCGGCCACAGGGCGTCGTCGTCGCACCAGTCGGCCAGCTCGGCCTGGAACAATTGTTGGTAGCGTTCGAAAACGAAGGCCTGGGCGTCGGCGTAATCTTCCGCCGCCGGGATCAGCAGGGCGTTGCAGTCCTGGCCCAGATGCGCCAGAGAGATCTCCTCGTCCAAGCCGCCGGGCAATGCTTGCAGCCAGGCGTGGAAGGGGGCGAGGGGGCGGATCAGGGCGATGCTGCGATTGACTTCGTACATAGAGATTCCTTGATGATGTGTCAGCGACTGGACAGTTGGTTGTCGCGAGTGAAAACGAATTTTTGACGGATGCGTTGCGAGCTGTATTGTTCGGCGAGCGAGGCCGGAAACGGCGGGTAGGGCGCGGCCAGTTCCACGATGCGGCGCGCGGCTTCGTCCAGCACGCCAAAGCCGGAACTGCGCAGCACGCGCACCTCGCGTAGGCCGCCGTCGGCGGCGATCAGCACTTCCAGGGTCACCGCGCCGTGAATGTTTTGGCGGCGAGCGGCTTCCGGGTAGTTGAGGTTGCCGATGCGCTCCACTTTCAGCCGCCAGTCTTCCTGATAACGCGCCCAGGGATAGCCGCGGGCGCTTTCGGCCAGCTTGCCCTGTTTGCCGCCGCTTTCCTGTTCGTTGTCGGCGAGACCGCTGTCGCCCAATTGCCTGCTCAGCTCCCCGACCTGGGCCAGCAGGCTGCCGGCGCTGACATGCCCGACTACGCCGGATTGCGATGGCGGCAGTGCTGGCTTGTTGCCGGCGTCCGGTGGACGGGCGATGGTTTGTTGCCGCGGGGAGGCGTCGGCGGGCTCTGGCGTGCCGGGTTCCACCGGCGCGGCGACCGGCTTCGCGCGATGGCTGGCCAGCTTGTCGGTCTGAGCGCTATTGCCGGCCCCCAGATTGTTCTGCTCCGCCAGCCGGCGGGTTTTGGGCGTCAGGCGGCTGGGCGTCTGGTTCAACTGAACATTGATGATTTGGGCGGAGGCGGGCGCGGGCGGGCTGGAGCGCGGGCGCATCTCCAGGCTGAACAGCAGCGCATGGACCAGCAGCGAGGCGAGCAGCGTCAAGCCCAGCGGCAGCATGGTGGTGGCGCTGGAGGATGAGGGCGAGGATGGGCTAGTGGACATGGATGGCTGTTGGCTTTCACCGGGTAAGCGGAGTTCGCCGCGGCTGCCGCCGTAGGCGGAACCGAGTGCAGCTGAAAGTGTAGCACGATGGCCAGCAAAAACGCCGCGCTGAGCGCGGCGTGGCGGATGCTTCGGGATCTGCGGGGATTATTTTTCCAGCAGGCTGCGCAGCATCCAGGCGGTCTTCTCGTGAACCTGCAGGCGCTGGGTCAGCAGGTCGGCGCTGGGCTCGTCCGAAGCGCGCTCAACCACGGTGAAAATGCTGCGCGCGGTGCGGCACACGGTTTCATGGCCGTCCACCAACTGGCGGATCATTTCCTCCGCCTTGGGCGGGGCGCCGGCGGCTTCCTGGATTGCGGTCAGCTTGGCGTAGTCGGCGTAGCTGCCCGGCGCGTGGTGGCCCAGCGCGCGGATGCGTTCGGCCACGGCGTCCACCGCCAGAGCCAGTTCGTTGTACTGAGTTTCGAACATCAGGTGCAGGGTGTTGAACATCGGCCCGGTGACGTTCCAGTGGAAGTTGTGGGTTTTCAGGTACAGGGTGTAAGTGTCGGCCAGCAGGCGGGACAAGCCATGGGCGATTTCCTGGCGGTCTTGTTCGTTGATTCCAATATCCATCGCGATATCCTCATAAGTGAAGGGAGAGCCGACGCCCCGTCGGCTGACGCCGGCGCAGGGGCTTTTGCACTACACTCTCCCGATTTGCGGGAAAAAAATCATGAAACCTTGGCTGGACTGCCGCAACGGCACCATCCGTCTTACTCTGCACGTGCAGCCCGGCGCCAAGAAAACCGAGGCGGCGGGAGAGCATGGAGACTGCCTGAAAATACGCTTGGCGGCACCGCCGGTGGATGGCAAGGCCAACGCGGCCCTGCTGGCCTGGCTGGCGCAACGCTTCTCCGTCGCGAAACGTGATGTCCAACTATTGTCCGGCGACAAGAGCCGGCGCAAGGTGGTTTTGCTCCAGTCCGAGGCCTCCGAGGAGGACGCTCTGCTGCGGCTGGACCTTTAGTGAAGGCGCCGGTCGGGCGGCGTGGTTTTGTCCACCCGGGTATATTCTCCATCGATAATATCGGGGTCGGCGGCGGAACCGGGTTCCGGCGCCGAGCGAGTATTGACGGCAATGCTGGGGCCTTTGAAAGGCAGCAGCAATAGTACGGCGGCCAGGTCGCTGATGACGCCTGGTATCAGGAACAGCACGCCGGCCAGCAAATAACGCAGCGGCCAGAGCAAGGAATACAGCGATACGCGGTCGCCTTGGCGCATCACGCTGCCCAGGGTGAACAAGGCACCGATCTGCTGATTGCGAAGCATCCACAGGCCCAGCAATGAAGACAGCACGACGAACAGGAAAACGGCCAGACCTCCGAAGCGATCCGCCAAAGCCACCAGGGCGGCGATTTCTGCGAAGGGGTACAGCAACAGCAGGATGAGGAAGGTGCGCATGGGCAACTGAATCCGATAAGTGGGTGTCGCGATCAGGCGACGGAGGCGTCAATCTGATCCCTTGTTGTACACATGGGTATGGCTTGACGGCTTTCAAGGCCGGCTTGGAATTATCGTTCGGGCTTAGATGATATCTCGACGCTTCAGTTCCCGTTTCAATCCGGCTTTTCCTAGCGTGCCAGCGTCATTCTCATGAAAAAAAATACAAAAACCCGTTGACGACCCTGAACTGTTTCATTATAGTTGCGCTCTCTCTTGGGTCGTTAGCTCAGCTGGTAGAGCAGCGGACTTTTAATCCGTTGGTCGCAGGTTCGAATCCCGCACGACCCACCAGTTTCCGATGCCGGAAATTGCCAAGAGTTTTGTTAGGGGGTCGTTAGCTCAGCTGGTAGAGCAGCGGACTTTTAATCCGTTGGTCGCAGGTTCGAATCCCGCACGACCCACCACGACAATCTCTTAGCGCCCAGGATCGGGTCGTTAGCTCAGCTGGTAGAGCAGCGGACTTTTAATCCGTTGGTCGCAGGTTCGAATCCCGCACGACCCACCAAATTTATAGCAATCAGGCCAGTTCGCGAGAACTGGCCTTTTTGTTTTCGCTTTACTTCCCCGTTCCTGTGTCTCCTCTCCCCGCGTTTGCCGGTCGTCTTGGCGCGTCTCCATACGGCAATGCCATAGACATGGTAAATTTGATAATGATTGTAAGAATCATTCGCATTATAATGGCGAGTTAATCGTGTCTTCCCGCCATCCGCGCCGCTGCGCACGGAGCGTCGGTTTCGCATCAAACAGGAAACGCAGAGCATGACTACCGTTGTCGAGAACACCCGCACCCAGGATCTGAAAGCCCGCACCCACGAAACGCACGACGCGTTGGACCAACGCATCATGGCGAATCAGCCGTTCGCCACCCGTGAAAACTACGCGCGCTTCTTGCTGGCGCAATACCGCTTCCTGCGAGACGCCGACGCGCTTTACGACAATCCCGAGCTGGCTCGCCTGTTCCCGGATCTGGCCGAGCGCCGTCGTTACGACAGCATCGCCGCCGATCTGAGGGATCTGGACCGGCCGCTGCCGGAATTGCGCGAAGCGCCGATCAGCAGCACGCTGGACGTGGCCAGCGCAATGGGTTGGCTCTACGTGGTGGAGGGCTCCAAACTGGGCGCGGCGATTCTGTACAAACTGGCCGGTAAGCTGGGCCTGGATGAGAACTGCGGCGCTCGCCATCTGGCCGGCCACCCGGACGGCCGCGCCCGTCACTGGCGCGCGTTCACCGCCGCGTTGGACGGTTTGCAACTGGACGAGGCGGCCGAGCAGCGGGTTACCGCCGGCGCAGTGGCGGCATTCGCCTGCATGAACAGCCATCTGGACCAGGTGTACGCTTGAGTCATCGCGCGCGGCATCCCGCGGTGCGCTGGCTCTACTTGTGCGCCGGCGTGGCGATGCTGGTCTTGGGCATCATCGGCGCTCTGCTGCCGGTGATGCCCACCACGATCTTCCTGATTTTGGCGCTGGCCTGTTTCAGCAAATCCTCCCCGCGGCTGGAGCAGCGGCTGTTGGCGCATCCGCGTTACGGGCCGGGCCTGCGCCGCTGGCGCGAGCAGCGGGTGGTGCCGGTCAAGGCCAAGTGTTTTGCCACGCTGGGCATGGGTGCGGGCTTCATCGCCTTGCTGCTGGCTCGGCCGCCGCATTGGGTGCCGTGGCTGGTTGGAGCGATTGAGTTGAGCATCTTGCTTTACTTGTTGTCGCGGCCTTCGCATGCGGCGGAGCCGGCCTTGGCTCCGCAGCCGGATTTAGCCAAACCTCTGCCGCCGCGTTAAGCTTGCGCCTCTACACCGAAAACGGGAGCTGTGTGATGAAGGTAAACAGAATCGTCGCGGCCTTGACCGCCCTGGCGTTGCCGGCGCTGGTTTTGGCGCAGACGGCGGATGAACAGTTGTTGGCGGCACAGATGTACTACCAGCAAGTGCGTGGCACGCAGCAAAAAGCGGACGCGCGTTTGGCGCAGGCCGAGTCCGACAAGGTCAAGGCGGAACAGCGTTTGACGGAAGCGCAGGCGGGTTTGAGCGGGGCCAACGCGGAGTTGGAGGCGGCCAAGTCGGCTCAAGCCGCCGCGGCGCAGACCAGCGAGGCGGCCACCAAGGCCTTGAACGAGGCTTGGCAGCGCAAGGACGGAGGACAGTAAGACTGTCCGGCGCGCTATTCGCCGCGCAATTGCCGGTAACGGTTCAGATCGTTCTGGGTTTTTTGGCGGAACGCGGTCAGCTCCTGCTGTTTAGCGGCGATTTGCCTGGCCAGTTCAGCTTGCTCCGCCTGCAGCACGTTCAGATTACGCTGACTGTTTTGCGGAGGCGCTTGTTTGTTGCGCAGGCTCTGGGCTATGTCCTGCTGAATGCCTTGAACTTGCAGCGTCAGGCCGCGGGCGCGTTGCTGTAGCGCGTCCAGCGCGCTTTGCAGCACAGCCTGCTGTTTGGCTCGCTCGGCTTGCAGTTGCTGCAGGTTGGCGTAGCTTTCCACCAGCGCGTTGTCGCGGCGGGTATTTTCCAGTTGATGGGCGTCGCGTTGTTTTTGAGCCGCTTCGGCGGCCTCGCGCGCTTGGCGCGCGGCGGGGCTTTCCGCCGGTTTGGTGACGGAGCCCTGCTTGGAAAGCTCGGCAACACCCTGCTGCTGACTCTGGAGCGGAGGAGAGTCGCTGTAATGCACTTTGCCGGACTCGTCCACCCACTTGTAGAGGCCGCCGGCATAGGCGACGGTTCCCAGCATCAGCAGCGCGAGTCCGGCAAGCGGTTTCATTAGTCGTTGACTCCGTATTGCGCCCGGTAGGCGCGCACTGCGTCCAGATGCGCCGCCAGTTCCGGACTATGTTCCAGGAAGCCGAGCAGGTCTTTCAGCGTGGCGATGGCGATGACCGGCAGGCCGTGTTGCTGGGCGACTTCCTGCACCGCCGACAATTCGCCGCTGCCGCGCTCCATGCGGTCCAGCGCGATAGCCACCCCAGCCGGTTCGGCGCCGGCGGCGCGGATCAACTGCACGGATTCGCGCACCGAGGTGCCGGCCGAGATCACGTCGTCGATGATCAGGACCTTGCCTTGCAGCGGGGCGCCCACCAGGGTGCCGCCTTCGCCGTGATCCTTGGCTTCCTTGCGGTTGTAGGCGAAGGGCGCGTTGCGGCCTTGTTCCGCCATGGCCATGCACGCGCCGGCTGCCAGGATGATGCCTTTATAGGCCGGACCGAACAGCATGTCGAATTGCACGCCGCTCTCGAGTATCGACTTGGCGTAGAAGCGGGACAAGTGCAAAGTGGACAGGCCGTCGTTGAACAGGCCGGCGTTGAAGAAGTAGGGTGACTTGCGGCCGGCCTTGGTGATGAACTCGCCAAACTTCAAAACCTGCTTGTCGAGCGCAAAACGAATAAAATCCTGACGGAAATCGCTCATCTTTACTCCTTATTAACTGTTAACTGTTTGAACGGCTGAAAAAATTGCCGGCAAGCATATCACGGGAGAGTCTCTTGCTTCGAATCGTTTCCGCCAATTTGAACGGCATCCGCTCCGCCGATAAAAAAGGTTTCTTCAACTGGTTGGCCGGCATAGACGCCGACTTCGTCTGCGTGCAGGAACTGAAGGCCCAGGCGGCGGACCTGTCCGAACGCATGCGACAGCCGGACGGGATGACCGGTTATTTCCACTATGCGGAAAAGAAAGGTTATAGCGGCGTGGGTCTATACACCCGCCATCAGCCGGACGCGGTGGTGGAAGGGCTGGGTGTTGACTGGATCGACGCCGAAGGCCGCTTTCTGCAACTGGATTTCGGCAATCTCAGCGTAATTTCGCTGTATCTGCCCTCAGGCTCCAGTAGCGACGAGCGCCAGCAAGTGAAGTTCGATTTTCTGGACGTGTTCATGCCGCATCTGGAAACGCTGCGCGCGGCCGGCCGCGACATCGTGATCTGCGGCGACTGGAACATCGCCCACAACGAGATCGATCTGAAAAACTGGAAGGGCAATCTGAAGAACTCCGGCTTCCTGCCGGAAGAACGCGCCTGGATGACGGACTTGCTGGGCCGCGTGGGCTGGTGCGACGCGTGGCGCCGTCTGTATCCGGACACGCCGGGCTACACCTGGTGGAGCAACCGCGGCCAGGCTTACGCCAAGGACGTGGGCTGGCGCATCGATTACCACATTGTGACGCCGTCGTTGATGGCGTTGGCGCGCAGCGCCTCGGTATACAAGGACGAGAAGTTTTCCGACCATGCGCCGCTGATCGTCGATTACGAGCGGAGCCTGTGATGTTGGACGAGGACGACGTCACCTTGATCACGGTGCCGGGTTGGGGCAATTCCGGCGCCGAGCACTGGCAGACCAGCTGGGAGCGCTGCTATCCGTTGGCGCGCCGGGTGGAGCAGGAAGATTGGCTGTACCCGGAATGCGAGGCCTGGGTGGCCGGTATCCGGCGCACGCTGGAGCAGGTGCCGGGCCGCTGGATGCTGGCGGCGCACAGCTTGGGCTGCCATG
Source organism: Chromobacterium fluminis (assembly GCF_011602385.1). Classification (NCBI taxonomy): domain Bacteria; kingdom Pseudomonadati; phylum Pseudomonadota; class Betaproteobacteria; order Neisseriales; family Chromobacteriaceae; genus Chromobacterium; species Chromobacterium fluminis. The sequence continues at coordinate 156,761 of NZ_JAAOMA010000005.1, forward strand.
CGGCGGCGGCCTGGCTGCGGACCTTGTCCCTGCGCGAACAGAAGCGCTTGCAAGGGCTGTTGCTGGTGGCGCCGCCGGCCTTGCCCATCAGCGAGGCGCGGGCGCGCGCCAGCGGTGAACTGCCGGACGACGCGCCCTTGCCTGCGTTCTCCGGCTTCAGCGCGCCCACCCTGCGCTTGCCCGCTCCAGCCTTGCTGGTGGCCAGCCGCGACGACCTGTTCTGCGACATGGCCGAAGCCGAAGCGATGGCGCAAGCCTGGGGCTGTCCCTTGGTCGACGCCGGCGCCCATGGACATCTGGGCAGCGCCGCGCGCCTTGGGCATTGGCGCTTCGGCCAGGATTTGCTGCAGGAACTGATGCTGGCTTGAGTCTAGCGCGCTACCGGCCGCGTTGGATCGCTGCTCCACTCGCTCCAGGAGCCGGGGTAGAGCCGGGCGCCTTCGAAACCGGCGTGACGCATCGCCAGCAGGTTGTGGCAGGCGGTGACGCCGGAGCCGCATTGATGAACGATGCGCGTCGGATCGACGTCGCCAAGCACGGCCAGCCACTCGGCGCGTAGTTGCTCCGCTGGCTTGAAGCGGTTGTCGGCGTCGACGTTGTGCATGAAGAAGCGGTTGGCCGCGCCGGGGATATGGCCGCCCACGGGGTCCAGTGTTTCGCCTTCACCGCGGTAGCGTTCGGCGGAGCGGGCGTCCACCACGGTGAAAGCCGGCTGATCGATATTGGCCAGCACGGCGGAGGCGTCGACGGTGTCTTCAAGCGCTGGCTTGATCGAGAAACGGCAGGGGCGGCGTTCCGCGGCCTGGTCGTCCAGGGCGTAGCCTGCCTGGGTCCAGGCCTGGATGCCGCCATCCAGCACCGCAACCGCGGGATGTCCCAGCCAGCGCAGCAACCACCAGGCGCGGGCCGCGTATTGCCCGGCGGCATCGTCGTAAGCGACGACCTGGGTGTCCGGCGTGATGCCGATTGCGCCAAAGTCCACTGCCAAGCGGCTGCCGTCGGGCAAGGGGTGACGACCATTGTCGCCGGTCTTGCTGCCGGAAAGGTGGTACTCCAGGTTCAGGTAATGCGCGTTTGGCAGATGGCCGGTTTCATAGACGGTCAAGCCATAATCGGGCTGTTCCAGCCGGAAGCGGCAATCCAGAATCACAAGGCGGTCGGTCGGCAGAGCCGCCAGTTGTTCCGCGAAGATCAAGGTTTGGTGCATGGCATTCCTCTTTCAGATTGGGGAGTTGGGGCCGCTGGTCCGGCGCTTGCCGAATTCGCAGCGTAATGGGCGGGGTTGAACGTCTTGATCCGGGCCTTTACGATGCGGAAGATGGCAAGCGGGCCTCAGCGCAGGAATTCGGCTTGATAAAGGCGCGGACAGGGCCGTTGCCGGTAGCTGCCGGGCTCCAGGCGCAAGGTTTCCACATGTTCGGCGCCATCCAGGCTGCCGTGGCGCAGGGCCAGCCAGTGACGTCCATCGGCGTCAATGCCGTCGACAGGCCAAGCCAGGCCGGATTCCGCGAAGAAGCGGTAGCAGGCCAGATCGGCGCCTTCGAGTCCGTCCGGAACCTGATCGACCTGTATCTGATAGTCCAGCCAGCAATGGGTCTGGGCGGAGGCGAGCTGCCGGCGCAATTGCTCCGCCAACTGCGGCCAAGCGCGCGAGGCGCCTTGGCGGCGGGCGGCGGCCCAGATCGGTGCGGGGAAGTGAGCGTCGTCGGCGAAGCGGGGGATCACGTGCCAATGCAGGTGCGGCACCATATTGCCGAGGCTGGCGAGGTTGATCTTGTCGGCTTGCGTGCAGCGCAGCAGCGCGGCTTCGACGTAATGGACCCAATCCAACAGGTGCAAACGGTCGCAGGCGGACAGGTCTGTCATTTCCTTGATGTGGGCCTTCCAGATCACCCGGCAGAAGCCGGGATAGCCCTCCTCGTCCACTAGTAAGACTTTGAGGCGGTCGTCTTCGTGCAATACTTGGCCGGACGGGCTCCGGCACAATTCACAATCCATGATGGCGGCCTTTTGAAATGCGGGAACCTTATTGTAACGGTTGCCGCGGGCTTCGGCTAAACCCCGGTTCGCTGCTATCATTACAAAAATTATGATTTGAACTATTTATCATGCCTTCTGCCGTATGCCGTCGCCTGTGCGGTGTTCAGGCGCTGCGGCGGGCAAAAATGGAGAGCTTGATGACGGATATGATGATTATTCTGGCGCTGATCCTGGCCAGCGCCTTTTTCTCTGTGTCGGAGATATCGCTGGCGGCTTCGCGCAAGATCCGTTTGCGTCAGATGTTGGACGAGGGCAACGCCAACGCCGGGAAAGTCTTGGCTTTGCAGGAGCATCCGGGCCATTTCTTCACCGTGGTGCAGATCGGTATCAATGCGGTGGCCATTCTCGGCGGCATTGTCGGCGAGGCCGCGTTCACGCCTTTTTTCGCCCGGGTGCTGGGCTTTTTCCTGTCTCCCGAGCTGGCGCAGAGCCTGGGTTTTCTGGCGTCCTTCCTGCTGGTGACCAGCCTGTTTATCCTGTTCGCTGACTTGACGCCCAAGCGCGTGGGCATGGTGGCGGCGGAGTCTGTGGCGGTTCGCATCGTGCGGCCGATGCTGTTCATGGTGCTGCTGTTCAAGCCGCTGGTGTGGTTGTTCAATGAAATGTCCGGCGTGTTGCTGCGCTTGGTGGGCATGCCCACCAGCCAACGCGACGAAATCACCAGCGACGATATCTCGGCGATGATGGACGCCGGTGCCGAAGCCGGCGTGCTGCACCGGCAGGAGCATCAGGTGATCGAGAATGTATTCGAGCTGGAGAGCCGGCTGGTGCCGTCGTCGATGACGCCGCGCGAGGGCATTATCTACTTCATGCTGGACGAGCTGGAGGACAGCATCAAGCAGAAAGTGGCCGAACAGCCGCATTCCAAGTTTCTGGTCTGCGACAACGGCATCGACAATGTGGTTGGCTATGTCGATTCCAAGGACTTGCTGCGGCGGGTGTTGGCGGGGCGCGCGATTTCCTTGAAGGAGCCCGGCTTGTTGAAAACGGTGTTGATGATTCCAGACTCCTTGACCTTGTCGGAGTCCTTGGACCAGTTCAAAGGCACCCGAGAGGACTTCGCCGTCATTCTGAACGAATATGGCTTTGTGGTGGGCTTGATCACGCTGAACGATGTGATGTCCACGGTAATGGGAGATCTGGTGGGCCAGGGGCAGGAGGAGCAGATCGTCAAGCGCGACGAGAACTCCTGGCTGGTGGACGGCATCACTCCGGTAGAGGATGTGCTGCGGGTGCTGGAGATCGACGAACTGCCGGACGACCAGAATTACGAGACGGTGGCGGGTTTCATGATGTATATGCTGCGCAAGATTCCGCGGCGCACCGATTGCGTGCAATACGCCGGTTACAAGTTCGAGGTGGTGGATATCGACAATCACAAGATCGACCAGATCCTGGTGACGCGGGTGGTGCCCAAGGAGCCGACGCAGGTTTGAGGTTTTTGTACGATCGGTTACATGATTTAACACAGGCCTCACAGACTGCGGCGAGGCGGCTTGCATATGATGAATACAAGGATGCGCCAGGACGGTGCCCTGACAACCGCTAAGTCGCAGATTTGGAGAAACACCATGAAAAAGATCGTCGCACTGATCCTGGCTTCCGTACTCGGCCTGACTTCCGCCGCCACCTTCGCCGCCGACGCTTCCGCTCCGGCCGCCAAGGCCGCCGCCCCGGCACACGCCAAGAAGCATCACGCCAAGAAACACCATCACAAGAAGCACGCCAAGAAAGCGGCTTCCGCTCCGGCCGCGCAAAAAGCCCAGGCCGCCAAGAAACACGTTAAGAAGCAGCACCACAAAAAAGCGCACGTGAAAAAAGCGGCTTGATTCTGCGGCTACAGGCAGGGTATCGGGAGGAGGCCACGGCCTCCTCTTTACGTTTCCGAAGCGTGGCGGGTTTCCCGTTCTGCATGATATTTAAAACATAATGGTTATGTAGTGGCATGGTTTTATAAAGCCAATATGGCTGTGCTGCTGTTTCTGTCTCAAATTGCCAACAGGCATATCCCTCTTGTCCGCCTTCCCTTCTCTGCGCGGAAACGCTGCTCTCACTGTTCTCCTCTCAATCTGTTTTTTGGTGGTTAATGCCACTATTTCCGTCAAAATTCGCTCAAATTCAGCTTTGTTTCCATTCTTTGAAGCTCACGGGGCCGCCAGTGACGTAAGGCAATCCTTTTGACCTGTTTTAACTGTTATTAAGGACAGGTTGGTGAAATTTGGGTTGGCAGTCATGGAGTGATTGCTCGAATCTGATACCACTGTAATACCACATGTCCGAACTAAAACGCCGGCTTGCGGTGCTGCAGCGGGGACAGCATGACGCTGCCGTGATCACTGACAGAATTGAGGAGGTCCGAATGTCGAAACTTTCGTTGACGTTGTCGGCGCTGTTTGGAGGGGCTGGCTTGTTGTTGAGCAGCGCGGCGGTGTTCGCCGCGCCGGCCTGCAGTGCGTGGAGCAATGCGCAGACCTATAACGGCGGCGATTACGCCTTGTACGCCAACAAGACCTGGCGCGCCAAGTGGTGGACGCAGAACAATCAGCCGGGGGCGGATCAATGGGGGCCGTGGGAAGAGCGGCCGGCAGCCGAATGCACGCCGGGCGGCGGCGATCCGGGACCGGGTCCGGGCACCGGCGTGCCGCCGGAACCCACGCCGACGGTGGGCCGCCATGTTGGTTCCTATTTTGCGCAATGGAGCATTTACGGCCGTAATTACAAGCTACGCAATCTGGTGGACGCCGGCGGCGACAAGAAGTTGACCTTCCTGAATTACGCCTTCGGCAATGTCTACGCCGACGGCAAGTGCGGCATGGTGACCCGCGCGGAGAACGGCAACGGCGACGGCGGCGACGCTTGGGCCGATTACCAGAAATCCTTCGGCGCCAACGAGTCGGTGGACGGCAAGGCCGATGCCTGGAGCGACCCGCTGCGCGGCAACTTCAACCAATTGCGCAAGTTGAAGCTGGCCAACCCCTCGCTGAAAGTGTTGATTTCATTGGGTGGCTGGACCTGGTCCAAGAATTTCGGCAAATTTGCCGCCACCGACGCCGGCCGTAAGACCATGGTCGCGTCCTGCATCGATCTGTACCTGAAAGGCAATCTGCCGGTGGGCGAGAATGCCGGCGGCGCCGGCGCGGCCAAGGGGGTGTTCGACGGCATCGACATCGACTGGGAATACCCGGGCGGCGGCGGTCTGCCAAGCAATAGCGTGGACCCTAACGACAAACAGAACTTCACCTTGCTGATGGCGGAATTCCGCAGCCAGCTGGACGCCTTGACCTCGCAGAATAAGCGTCGATACTACCTGACCGCGGCCATTGGCTCCGGCGTCGATAAAATCCGCCAGACCGAGCCGGCCAAGTACGCGGCCTATATGGACTGGATCAATGTGATGACCTACGACTTCAATGGCGGCTGGGACGCCAAGGGACCGACCAACTTCCAGTCCAATTTGTTCCGCGATCCGGCCGCCCCGGTGACCGGAGATCGCGTTTACTACAACGTGGACGACTCGATCCAGACCCTGGTCAAGGCCGGCGTGCCCAAGGTCAAACTGAACGTAGGCATCCCATTCTATGGACGCGGCTGGGCCGGCGTGGCCGCCGGACCCAAGGCCGACGGCTTGTACCAAGTGGCCACCGGTGCGGGCAAAGGCACGTACGAAGCCGGCATTGAGGACTACAAAGTGCTGAAAACCCGCTCCGCCAAACAGTTTGTGCACCCGGTGAGCAAGCAGCTGTGGACTTACGACGGCAACGAGTTCTGGAGCTATGACGATCCGGCCACCATCCGCACCAAGCTGGACTATGTGCGTCAGCAGCAGCTGGGCGGGGTGTTCAGCTGGTCCTTGGACGGCGACGACGCCCAGGGCACCTTGCTGAAGGCCACCAGTGAAGTGCGTCAGGACGCCGCCGCGGCCAAGAAGAAGGCGGCGGCCAAGGCCTCGGCCACGTCGCCGCTGAAGTAAGCCGCCTTACCCATAGACACCGCCGGGCATGCCCGGCGGTTTTTGTTTAAGCGTGTGTTTACGATCTCACTCTTGCCCGTGAGGTCGTAAACAGGCTATTACAACAGCACGCGCTCGATGCCGCCGTCGCGCGCTTGCTCCACGTACTGCTTCAACCAGTTCGGGCCCAGCACATGCTTGGCGATTTCCACCACGATGTAGTCGGCCTCGGTGCCGGTGTCCGGGCTGTAGCGCGACAGGCCTTGCAGGCAGGACGGGCAGGAGGTCAGGATCTTCACCGCTTGGGCCGGTTTGGCGCCGCCGGTCAGGGCTTGCAGATTCTTGTTGATTTCCTCTTCCTTGCGCGAACGCACCTGGGTGGCGATGTCCGGCCGGCTGGCGGCGAAGGTGCCGGATTCGCCGCAGCAGCGGTCCGATAGCGCCACGCCGCCGCCCAGCAGTTCATTGACCACCTTCATCGGCTGGTAGGCCTTCATCGGCGTATGGCAGGGGTCGTGGTACAGGTATTGTTGTCCGCCGACGTCGTCCAGCTTGACGCCTTTTTCCATCAAGTACTCGTGGATGTCGATAATGCGGCAGCCGGGGAAGATGTCCTCGAAGCGGTATTGCGACAACTGGTCGTAGCAAGTGCCGCAGCTGACCACCACGGTCTTGATGTCCAGATAATTCAGCGTGGTGGCCACGCGGTGGAACAACACCCGGTTCTCGGTGGTGATGGCGTCGCCCTTGTCCTGATAGCCGGCGCTGGTCTGCGGATAGCCGCAGCACAAATAGCCGGGCGGCAACACCGTCTGCGCGCCGACATGCCACAGCATGGCTTGGGTGGCGAGGCCGACCTGGCTGAACAGGCGCTCCGAGCCGCAGCCGGGGAAATAGAATACCGCTTCCGCGTCTTCCGAGAGCTTGGGATTGCGGATGATGGGCACGATGCTGGCGTCTTCCACGTCCAGCAGCGCCCGCGCGGTTTTCTTGGGCAGGCCGCCGGGCATGGGCTTGTTGATGAAGTGGATCACCTGTTCCTTGACTGGCGCTTTGCCGACGGTGGCCGGCGGTTGCCGGGTCTGGGAACCTATCAGCCCCAGGCGCTTGCCCACTGCGTTGCCCAGCCGCTGCGCCTTGTAGGCGACGCCAACCAAGCCTGTGCGTAGCGCTTTAATAGTGGCCGGGTCCTTGGCGGTGAGAAAAGCCATGCCGACGGCGGTGCCGGGATTGAAGCTTTTATTGCCGGTCTTGCGCAGGAAGTTACGCATCGCCACCGAAACGTCGCCGAAGTCGATCTTGACCGGGCAGGGTTTGACGCAGCGGTGGCAGACGGTGCAATGGTCGGCCACGTCGGACAGCTCTTCGAAGTGTTTGAGGCTGACGCCGCGACGGGTCTGTTCTTCGTAGAGGAAGGCCTCGGTCAGCAGGCCGACGCCGAGGATCTTGTTGCGGGGCGAGTACAGCAGATTGGCGCGCGGCACATGGGTGGAGCACACCGGCTTGCACTTGCCGCAGCGCAGGCAGTCCTTGATCGAATCGCTGATGGCGCCGATGTCGGATTGTTCCAGAATCAGCGACTCCGCGCCCAGCAAGGAGAAGGACGGGGTGTAGGCCATGGCCAGATCTGCGCCGGGCAGCAGCTTGCCGCGGTTGAAGTGGCCGTTGGGGTCCACCTGCTGTTTGTAGGCGCGGAAGGGGGCGATTTCCTCCTCGCTGAGGAATTCCAGCTTGGTGATGCCGATGCCGTGCTCGCCGGAAATCACGCCGCCCAGTGCGCGCGCCAGCGCCATGATGCGTTCCACCGCCTTGTGCGCGGTTTGCAGCATCTCGTAGTCGTCGGAGTTGACTGGCAGGTTGGTGTGGACGTTGCCGTCTCCGGCGTGCATGTGCAGGGCGACGAAGACGCGGCTGCGCAGCACTTTTTGCTGGATGGCGCGGATGGCGGCGAGGATGGGGCCGTCGGTGTTGCCGGAGAACAGTTGCTCCAGCTCGGCCTGCATTTCGCGCTTCCAGCTGACACGTACGACCATATCGCGCAGTGCGTGGAACACGGTGTCTGGAGCGGCTGCGGCGTCTTCCAGCGGCGCATGCGGCCAGCGTTCGCGGTATTCGTGAAAGGGTCGGTCAAGGTGTTCCAACAGCCATTGCCAGCGGTCGCGGGTGATGGCGAGCTGGGACAGCGCCGAGGCGCGGCGGTCGCCGATCAGCTCTTCCGACGGCAGATTGGTGTCCAGCTTGTCCACGGGCAGCCGGCCGTGAAAATATTCGGTCAGGGTGTCGAGCAGGCGCAGCTTGTTCTGGATCGATAATTCAATGTTGATGCGCTCGATGCCGTCGCTGTAGTCGCCCAGGCGCGGCAGCGGGATCACCACGTCTTCGTTGATCTTGAAGGCGTTGGTGTGCTTGGCGATGGCGGCGGTGCGGCTGCGATCCAGCCAGAAGCGCTTGCGCGTTTCCGGGGTGATGGCGATGAAGCCCTCGCCGTGGCGCGCGTTGGCCAGCCGAACCACTTGGCTGGCGGCCTCCGCCGCCGCGTCCTCGTGGTCCGATACGAGGTCCGCAATCAACACCATTTTGGGCCGGCCCTTGCTTTTGGCCTTGGTCACATAGGACACCGCGCGCACATAGCGCCAGTCCAGGTGTTCGAGGCCGGCCAGCTGTACGCCGGCCGCCAGCGCGGCGCCGCCGGGCTTGAACAAATCGGTGATTTCGACGATGGCCGGCGTGGCTTCGGCTACGGTGCCGAAGAATTCGAGGCAGACGGTGCGAATATGCTTGGGCATGCGATGCAGCACGAAGCGCGCGCTGGTGATGATGCCGTCGCAGCCTTCTTTTTGCACGCCGGGCAGGCCGGCCAGGAATTTGTCGGTGACGTCCTTGCCCAGGCCTACTTTGCGGAAGGCGCTGCCCGGGATGTCCAACTGGCGACTAGACAGGATAGTCTGACCGTCGTCCTTGAGCTGGCTGATACGGAAGCGGGCGATGTCGACGTCGTGGATCTTGCCGTAGTTGTGGCCCAGGCGCTCGATGAATTGCCATTGGCCGTCGGCATCCACCATTTTCCAGCTGGCGAGGTTGTCTAGGGTGGTGCCCCACAGCACGGCTTTCTTGCCGCCGGCGTTCATCGCGATATTGCCGCCGATACAGGAGGCTTCCGCCGAGGTGGGGTCCACCGCGAACACCAGGCCGGAGGCCGCCGCGGCCTCGGCGACACGGGCGGTGACCACGCCGGCGCCGCACTGTATGGTGGCGTGCCGGCCGTCCAGGCCGGGCAGTTCGATCTGTTCGACGTCGAGGTGGCGATCCAGCTTCTCGGTGTTGATCACCGCGCTCATGCGGTCCAGCGGCACTGCGCCGCCGGTGTAGCCGGTGCCGCCGCCGCGCGGGATGATGGTCAGGCCCTGCTCGATACAGGCGCGCACCAGCGGGGCGATTTCAGCCTCGTTGTCCGGACTCAGCACCACAAACGGATATTCGACCCGCCAGTCCGTGGCGTCGGTAACGTGGGCGACGCGGGACAGGCCATCGAACTGGATGTTGTCGCGGCGGGTGAGCCGGGACAGCTTCTTGAGAATCTTGGCGCGCAGCTCGCGGGTGTCTTCGAACTGTTCCGCGAAGCGCTCGACGGCGGCGCGCGCCGCCGTCAGCATTTTGCCCACCTTGTCATTGCCCTCGCGGCGTTTCTCCACCTCGGCCAGCCGGTGGCGCATCGCGTCCACCAAGGCCGCCAGCCGCTTGGGGTTGTCCAGCAGGTCGTCGACCAGATAGGGGTTGCGGTCCACCACCCAGATATCGCCCAAGACCTCGAACAGCATGCGGGCGGAGCGGCCGGTCTTGCGTTCGGCGCGCAGCTCCTCCAGCAGTTTCCACATCGGCGCGCCCAGCAGGCGGATGAAAATCTCGCGGTCGGAATACGAGGTGTAGTTGTACGGGATCTCCCGCACACGGGCTTGGGTGGTGGTGGTCATTGTCCGTGCAGCTGTCATTATTGGAAAAACGTCCACCAGTGTAGCCCAATTGTTGCGTTGCGAAAAACCCGCATTCACTAGGGATTTCCCTCTTTACTTCAAGATATTGGCGCGGATTGTATATTGTTGGGCAAGGAGGAGGGCGCCGGTCTTGGCGGCTTGGGCGCGCAGGGGAAGGAATGGTGTGCGCTATTCCATTTTCAGGGCGAAAGCTGCTGATTTTATGCTTTTTATGGGTAAACTGAGGCCTGAACGCGCCGCGCTCATCGGGATGGCGCGGCCACGACGGGAATGGAGAATGTGATGATGTGGAAGAAGTGGGCTATGGCCTTGCTGCTGGCGGCGTCGCTGAGCGGCTGCGGTTACAACGCGATGCAGACTCAGGACGAGGCGGCCAACGCGGCCTGGTCCGAAGTCATCAATCAATACCAGCGACGCGCGGATCTGATTCCCAATCTGGTCAAGACGGTGCAAGGCTATGCCAAACATGAGAAAGAAGTGTTGACCCAAGTGACCGCCGCGCGGGCGAGGGTGGGCAGCATCCAGGTGGATCCATCGATGGCGACGGATGAGAAAAAGCTCAATGACTTCGCCGCGGCGCAGAACCAGCTGGGATCGGCGCTGTCCCGCTTGCTGGTGGTGTCTGAGAACTATCCGCAGCTGAAGGCGGATCAATCCTTCCGCGATCTGCAGGCGCAGCTGGAGGGCACCGAAAACCGCATCGCGCTGGCGCGCAAGCGCTACATCGATTCGGTGCAGGCGTACAACAGCACGGTGCGCACCTTTCCCAATAATCTGACCGCGATGATGTTCAGTCTGAAGACCCGGCCGAATTTCACAGTGGAGAACGAGAAGGCCATCTCAGCCGCGCCTCAGGTCAACTTCGGCGAGCCGGAGGCGAGTAAATAAGATGATGGCGCTATGGCGTTGCTTGGGCTTCGTGCTGCTGCTGTGTGGGCACTTGGCGCGAGCGGAGTTGGCGGTGCCGCCGCCCAGTTCTCCGGTGGTGGACCTTGCCGGCTTCTTATCGGTGGATGAGCGAGGGCAATTGGAACAGCAATTGCTGGCGTTTCATCAGCGCAAGGGCAGCCAGCTGGCGGTGTTGATCGTGCCATCGGTGGAGCCGGAGACGCCGTTTGATTACGGCACCCGGGTGATGGACGCTTGGAAGTTGGGCCGCAAGGGGATAGACGACGGGGTGTTGTTGCTGATCGTCGCGGACCAGCGCAAGAGCCAACTGCTGGTGGGGCGCGGCCTGGAGGGGGCGATTCCCGATATTTACGCCAAGCGCATCCTGCAGGATACGCTGCGTCCGCTGTTTAAACAGGGGCTGCGCTTCCAGGGCATCCAGGCGGCGCTTGCTCAGTTGGAGGGCCTGATAGACGGTGAGAAACTGCCGTCGCCGCCGGCCCAGACACAGCAGCAGCAAGGCTGGGAGGATAGCTGGCCGGCGTTGGCGTTCGCGGTCTTGTTCGGCGCCGGCGTGCTTAGCCGTCTGTTCGGACGGCTGATCGGCAGTTTCATTATGGGCTGTCTAGGCATTGTCGCGGCCTTGCTGTTGGGCGCCGGCGTCTTGTTCGCCTTGCTGGCCGGCGCGGTGGCGGCGCTGCTTTGCCTGGTGATCGGCTCCCATGGCGTGTCGTTCGGTGGCGGAG